>JALYQW010000017.1 GCA_030855635.1 Bacteroidota bacterium
TCCCCTGGTATTTGGTCAGCCGATTGTAATACTGGGATTGCAAACCGGTATTGATGATGTTGTGGTAAATGATGAACCACAGGTAAAGATTTTTCCTAACCCTGCAACAGAAAAACTAAACCTGGAACTTAATTTTACTCTTCCGGGTAATTACCTCATCCGGTTCATAACAATGAACGGACAGGAGGCAGGACAGGTTGATGAAAAATATTTTTACAAAGGAAAACATGGTTATTCAGTGGATATTAATCATTTAAAATCAGGAAAATATTTACTTGAAATATCGGGCGATAAAAAAATATTTTCACATAAGTTTGTAGTGAAAAAATAAAAATAAATTATATGTTGAAATATATATTGCTATTAACATCATGTTGTTTTAGTGTAACAGCGTTTTCGCAATCAGAAAATGTTCATATTAAACTTTCCACCATTGCTACTGGATTTACCTCGCCGGTGGGCATGGCTGCGCCCAATGATGGCACAGGCCGCATTTTCGTTTTTGAACAGGGTGGGAAAATTAAAATCGTGAAAAATGGGAAAGTCAACAAAGACCCATTCCTTGATATTTCTTCACGACTCGATGGGTTGAATATTGCTTATAGCGAAAAAGGATTGCTGGGCATGGCATTTCATCCGGACTATAAAAGTAACGGCCGGTTTTTTGTTTATTACAGTGCCCCTAACAAACTCCCGAAATTTGATCATAAAAGCGTGGTTGCAGAATACAAAGTTTCTGCAGCAAATGCAGATCAAGCGGATATGAAAGAAATCATAATTATGGAAATTCTTCAACCGGAAAGCAACCATAATGGAGGCATGCTGGCATTTGGTCCTGATGGCTTTCTTTATATTGGTACGGGTGATGGTGGAGGCGCAAATGATGAACACGGAACAATTGGCAATGGACAGGATTTAAATACCCTGTTAGGAAAAATATTGCGTATTGATATTAACAAGGAGAAACCTTACGGGATTCCGGCCGATAATCCTTTCGTTGGGAAGTCAAATCACCGTGGAGAAATATATGCGTATGGATTGCGAAATCCCTGGAGGTTTTCATTTGATAATCTGAATGGAAAACTTTTTTGTGGTGATGTGGGACAAAATAAATACGAAGAAATAAATATAATTGAAAAAGGCGGCAATTATGGATGGCGTATCATGGAAGGATTCCATTGTTTTAATCCGTCATCGGGATGTGATAAGACCGGTCTGAAATTGCCAATTGCTGAATATGATCACGATACGGGTATCAGTATTTGCGGAGGACATATTTACAGGGGAAACAGCTATCCATCCTTACATGGTTTTTATTTTTATGGTGACTGGAGTGGAAAACTTTTTTGCCTGAAACGGTCACCTGATAATACCTGGAAGAAAATAAATGTTAACGTAAACGGTACAAGTAGCAATGATATTAATGGCAAACTCAATTCCATGGGAGAAGATGCTAACGGCGATGTATATTTGTTAACGCAACGGATGTTCGGGCCAAGAAGCACTACAGGTGTGTTAATGAAAATTACACCGTAACAGTATCGTTTTAAGAGTTATGAAAATGACTGCAGGTCAAACAGCTTTTTGTACAAGCCCCTTCTTTCAATCAACTCATTGTGTGTTCCCCTTTCTTCAATAACACCCTTATTCATGACAATAATTTCATTGGCATGCTGAATGGTGGAGAGTCTGTGAGCGATTACCAGTGTAGTGCGGTTGGCCATCAACTTATGCAGGGCATCCTGTACCAGTCGTTCTGATTCTGTATCAAGGGCAGAAGTCGCTTCATCTAAAATAAGAATTGGCGGATTCTTAAGCACTGCCCGCGCAATGCTAAGTCGCTGTCGTTGTCCGCCCGACATCTTTCCGCCCCTGTCGCCGATATTGGTAAGATATTGTTCCGGCATCTGAAGAATAAAATCATGTGCATTTGCAATTTTTGCAGCATTCTCAATAGCTTGCTGATTAACACCTGTCATTCCAAAAGCAATGTTGTTAGCAACAGTATCATTAAATAAAATCGACTCTTGTGATACCACACCGATGAGTGACCTGATGGAAGCAAGTCTTAAATCCCTGAGTGAAATACCATCGATGCGGATATCACCTTCAGTAGGATCATAAAATCGTGGAAGCATATCAGCCAGTGTTGTTTTGCCTGAACCTGACTGGCCTACCAGTGCTATCGTTTTCCCTTTCTCCAGTACGAGGTTGATAGCATTCAACACCTTGCCGGTGTCACCCCGCCTGTATGAAAAACTAACATTCTCATAACTGACCGCTGCATTAAAATCACTTATAGTTTGGGCACCCGATTTATCAATGATCGTGTTTTCAGCATCCAGGATTTTATTAATCCTGTCGGCAGAAGCAATACCTTTCTGAATATTATAAAAAGCATTTGTAAACGCTTTGGAAGGAGGAATCATTTGGGAAAAAATAGCAATATAAGCTATGAACATTGCTGCGGTGAGTGACTGATCTTCCGCCAGCACCAGTTTGCCTCCAAAATACATTACCACTACTAACACACATGCTCCAAGGAATTCACTCATTGGTGAAGCAAGATCTGTTTTTCGGTACATGCGGTTCATTGTATCGGTATACCTGGAATTTAATTCCTCGAACTTTTTCTGAATAGGCTGCTCTGCATTAAACGCTTTAATAATTCGTAAACCTGAAAGTGTTTCTTCAATAATACTTAAGAGCGAACCCAGTCTTTCCTTACTCTTTACTGAAGTACGCTTCAGACTTTTTCCAATTCGTGTAATGAGTAACGCTGTGAGCGGCAACAATACAAAAACAAAAAGAGTAAGCTGTGGACTGATATAAATCATCGTCGATAAAAACAATAATATCGTGAGCGGCTCACGGAAAGTGGCTTCGAGGGAACTCATCACTGACCATTCAATTTCCTGTGCGTCTGTAGTCATGCGCGACATGATATCGCCTTTACGTTCATCTGAATAATAAGCTAATGGCAGATCCATTATTTTCCGGTGCATACTATTTCGGAGATCTTTTACCACACCATTTCTTACTGGAGCTAAAAAGAACATTGCGATGTATCGGGTTAAATTTTTAAAAAAGAACATCACCACAACCAGCACACAAATCGTAATCAGCGCGTATAACTTTCCCTTGCCGGGATCAACAATAATGGAAGTAAAGTAATAATAGAAATTATCTACCAGTGAATCTACCGAGAATTTCACAGCTGGTACTCCTTTTGCAATGCGGTCAGCATAATCCTGGTCGGTTTTTAAAAACAGCAAATCCAGGAACGGAGCTACCATGGTAAGCGAAAAGAGATTAAAAATTACAGAAAGTATGTTGAAGAGGGCGTTTAACAGGGCATAACCCATGTAGGGCTTTATGAGCCTGACGATACGGAAATAAGTTTTCACGGCACAAATATACTATTTCAGCCACGACCGTTATGAAAGTAGCGGATCCAGAGGGAAATCTTAAAAGACACATCCCGGAAGACCAGGGAATCGGGTGCGAAAATCGCGTTGTATTTATCTGATCATTAATAGATTAACCTTCACTTACAGTATTAGGATTCATAGTTTTAAAATCGTAACTTTGCCCTATGGATTCTACACGCCAGCTTAAATTTGCAAGGTTAATTCAAAAGGAGATTAGCGACATTTTTCTCAAGGACGGAAAAAACTTCTATGGGTCTTCATTCGTTACTGTGACCGGTGTAAAAATAACCCCCGACCTGTCTAAAGCCCGTATTCACTTCAGTGTATTTAAAAGCCCTGGTGAGGAGGTGCTTCATAATTTGCAGGTTCATACCCGTGAAATAAGGAAACTGCTTGGTGAACGTATCCGCAACCAGGCACGCATTATTCCAGAACTGGAATTTTTTATAGACGATTCACTGGATTATGCTGAGAAGATCGATAAGATCTTAAAGGATATAGTAATTCCACCTAAGGATGCAGAGTAATTCAATCAATACAGGTGCCGGTATTGAAACCGGCTTCAGCTTTACAGCACATTAAAATTTAAATTTCCCATTCTTATATGGAGTATGATCCAATTAAACGTTCACTGGGTGACGTTTTTAACAAGAATCCTTTTTTAAGAAAAACATTTTACCGCTTATTGGATCTTTTGCTATTGCGCGCATGGCATGTGCATCTTGAATTACGCAAATGGATGCAGGTTTCACCACAGAACGCCGATATTCTGGATGCCGGAGCAGGTTTTGGGCAATACACGTATTGGTTATACACCAAGAGTTGGGCCTACCACATTCTATCGGTCGATGTGAAAGAGGAACAGGTTGCTGACTGCAATAGATTCTTTACGGAAATCGGAGCCTCGAATGTCCGGTTTGAAGTGGGCGATTTAACAAAATATTATAAGGATAATTCTTATGACCTGATTTTGTCGGTCGATGTAATGGAACATATTTTGGAAGATGTTATGGTATTTAAGAATTTTCACCGATCGCTGAAAACCGGCGGCATGCTACTAATCTCAACACCCAGTGACCAGGGTGGTTCGGATGTTCATGGCGAAGGAGAATCGTCTTTTATCGAAGAGCATGTACGGGATGGTTATAACATTGGGGAAATAGAACAAAAACTCCGGTCATCAGGGTTCTCAAGAGTAGAAGCCCGTTATTCCTATGGAGCACCGGGTAAAATCTCCTGGCGGCTTTCGATGAAATACCCGATACTCTTTTTGGGAAAAGCACCACGCGTAATTGGTTTTTTAATACTGCCATTTTATTATGTAATCACCTATCCCATTTCATTTGTGTTGAATTTCATTGATACACGAATGAAACATCCAACAGGTACCGGTCTCATTGTTAAAGCCTGGAAATAATTACCATGCGCCCTGAATTCTTCATAGCCAAGAGATACCTCTTTTCGAAGAAGTCGCATAATGTTATCAATATTATTTCAATTATCTCAGTAGCGGGAGTTATGGTTGGTACTATGGGATTGATCATTGTACTGTCTGTTTTTAACGGCTTCAGCGGACTAGTAATTTCATTGTATGATTCATTTGACCCTGATATTAAAATCACGGCAGTCAAAGGAAAAACATTTAGCCCCGCTACGTTAGACTCTGCTGCAATAAGAAAAGTCCCGGGCATTTCACACTTGTCGTGGACACTGGAAGAAAATGCTTTGATCAAATTCAGTGACCGGCAATTTATAGGAACCATTAAAGGGGTTGATGAAAATTTTTTAGAAATTTCGGAAATTAATGATAAAATTATTGATGGCGAACTGCTACTGGAAGATGGTCAGGTAAATTATGCGGTTGTAGGAGGAGGAATTGCCTATTCACTCTCATTGGTACTAAATGATCCGTTTAACCAGCTGAGCATATACGTTCCTAAAAAAGGAAAACCTGTTTCTACATTAAATCCTGAAGAAGCCTTTAACATCAGTCTCATTAAACCCATTGGTGTATTTGCCATTCAACAAGACTTCGATTCGAAATATGTGTTGGTTCCATTGCGTTTTGCACGAGAAATCATTGACAGTCCGGGAAAGGTATCAGCACTTGAAATCGGATTGGATCCGGAAATTAATGAAGAGGAAGCCGGTGCTAAAATCCAGGCAATTGCCGGGGAGAATTTCCAGGTTCAGACACGCCTGCAGCAACATGATTTTTTGTATCGCATTCTAAAAACCGAAAAATGGGCGGTTTATTTTATTTTATCATTCATTCTTATCATTGCCATTTTCAATATAATCGGGTCATTAACCATGCTTATTATTGAAAAGAAAAAAGATATTGCAATTCTTTCGGCACTGGGCGCGGACCATAAAATGATAAAAAATATTTTTCTTCTTGAAGGGCTGCTGATAACTATGTCGGGAGCAATGGCCGGACTTGTCCTGGGTGGGATTATTTGTTTTTTACAACAACAGTATGGTTTAATCAGGTTAGATAACAGTGATTCCTTTCTTATTAACGCCTACCCTGTTGAAATGCAGGTCCTCGATTTCGTATACGTTACAGCAATCGTATTCGCAATCGGATTTCTAGCGGCTTGGTACGCTTCTTCTAAAATAAAAATAAAGGAAAAAGATAAAAAGTTCATAGGTAATAAGTCATAAGCAAAAAGTAATAAGTTATAGTGGAAAGTGACTTAAACCGGAACTTTTATGTTTTCCATTAAACAGATTGCCTGGCTTCACCGCCACCGGTGAAACATAGCATCATCAAACCGCTTCACCGCCACCGGCGGTAAAGCGAAATATCATCGGCGAGCGGAGTCGAGCCGGAGGTAAAGCGAAAAGGCAACGGCAAACCGCTTCACCGCCACCGGCGGTAAAGCGAAATATCATCGGCGAGCGAAGTCGAGCCGGAGGTAAAGCGAAAAGGCAACGTCAAACCGCTTCACCGCCACCGGTGGTAAAGCGAAAAATCATCGGCGAGCGGAGTCGAGCCGGAGGTAAAGTGAAAAGGCAACGGCAAACCGCTTCACCGCCACCGGCGGTAAAGCGAAATATCATCGGCGAGCGAAGTCGAGCCGTTTTTTAAACGTCAAGGTGAGCGTAGCCGAACCCTCCCCCAACTTGTCAGCTCACCACTACAACATTATAATACCTGTCAAGAATCTGATCAAGGATCGAATTAATCTCTTCACCATCATACGTTGTAACCAGTCGCATCCTGAAATCTTTGAAGTGATCGAATCCCCTGAAATAATTGATGTAGTGTCTTCTCATTTCATGAATTCCTGTAATGGGTCCTTTCCACTCGAGCGATCGTTTTAAATGTTTCCGGCAGGTAGCAACGCGCTGGTTGACATCAGGTGGAGGAAGGAGTTCACCGGTGAGAAGAAAATGTCTTACTTCTTTAAATATCCAGGGATAACCGATACTGGCTCTGCCTATCATCACGCCATCCACACCATAACGGTCGCGCATATCCTTAGCTTTCTGCGGTGAGTCAACATCGCCGTTTCCGAATATGGGAATCTTAATACGTGGATTGCTTTTTATTTTACCGATCAGTTCCCAGTCGGCCGGGCCTTTGTAAAGCTGGGCACGCGTTCTGCCATGGATAGACAGGGCTGCAATGCCGATATCCTGCAGGCGCTCGGCAACATCTTCAACGTTCAAAGTTTTTTCATCCCAGCCTAAACGGGTTTTTACAGTTACGGGACGGGTAGCTATCTTAACGATTTCCGATGTCATTGCTACCATTTTAGGAACATTCTGCAAAAGAGCCGCACCTGCACCTTTACAAGCAACATTTTTCACAGGGCAGCCATAATTGATATCAATAAGATCTGGTTTTGCGGCATCAGCAATCCGCCCCGCTTCCCGCATAGAATCAATATCGGAACCAAATAACTGGATACCCATGGGTCGCTCATATTCGAAAATGTCCAGTTTCTGTACACTTTTAGCCGCGTCACGAATCAAACCTTCCGAAGAAATGAATTCGGTGTACATCATGTCGGCACCTTCATCCTTGCACACAGCACGGAAAGGCGGATCACTCACATCCTCCATGGGGGCCAGCAATAATGGAAACTCTCCTAATTCAATGGATCCTATTTTAATCATTTGGCTGCTACAAGTCGCTTTTCAATTGTGACTCATTTATAGTTAATTTCGCAGCAAAATTAAGGAAAATCATGCTATCAGGCTTCTTTGCAGACAAACCCACTTACCGAAAGTTTTTGATTGTTGTTAGTGTTGTTCTTTTCTGCACGGTGATTTTCAGCATGGTTGGTGCCTTGATCGTTGATGCTGTTTATGGAGTCAATATGATTTCCGACCCATCCGCCCTGAGCGACCTGAGGAACCCCAATACGCTGGCAGCCATGAAGTTATTGCAGCTTATTTCGACTGGAATCGGTATGTTTTTGTTACCCTCCTTACTTCTTGCCTGGCTTTTCAGCGACCCTCCCATGGCCTATTTACAGATCAGAAAATCGGCTCCGGCATCCACCTTTTTTCTCACACTGGTTATCATGTTTGCAGCAATTCCATTAATTAATGTAATGGTATTGCTGAATCAGCAGATGGAACTTCCCTCCTTTTTAAGCGGGCTTGAAGATTGGATCCAAGCAAGTGAAGATAATGCTATGCGCATTACCGAAGCCTTGTTAAATATGAATAGTACAGGAGAACTTTTCTACAATCTTTTAATAATTGCAGTACTGCCTGCACTTGGTGAGGAATTTCTTTTTCGCGGAATACTTCAAAAGCTCTTTAAGGAAATGACACAGAATGTTCATGTGGCAATTGTGATAACATCGGTAATCTTTAGTGCCATACACATGCAGTTTTATGGTTTTTTACCTCGTATGATGTTGGGAATTTTATTCGGATACCTCTTACACTGGTCGGGTAGTATATGGGTGCCTGTATTTGCCCATTTTATCAATAATGGTGCTGCCGTTGTATTTGCATATTTTGCCGGCAAGGAAGCTTTGCCATTCAACCAGGATACGGTAGGAGCAACACAGGAAGAATGGTTGCTGGCGGTTATTGCAACTTTAATTTTAACCGGACTGCTGTACCGGCTATATCGTACCCGAATTGTTGCCGCTGAAACAATAAACGAAATTCCTTCCCAACCATAAATAAAGCGGGGAAGAAATTGCGTTTTGAAAAGCCTGTCTGCAAATTCTATTACTGAAAAAAAATCCCCCATGACTTATGGAGGATTAATTTTATGAAAATTTTTTTCAACTTCCGGGAGCCAGATTTCCCTTTTTGGTTGAATAATTAATTTTTAAGGCATTCACTTTTCTGAGTTCCTGCTTTATATCAGTTACCATTCCCATTTTTGTATCCTTATCTATTTTCAAAGATGTTGTAAGTTTTGGTGCCTCTGATTCATCACGTGACTCCCGCTCCTTTTCAACGAACTCAGCAAGGTCATTAATAGTAGCATAGGCATCGTTCAACTGTATGCGTGGCTCGGTCCCGAAAGTGGCTTTAAGCGCAGAGGTAGAAGGCGGTCCAACATAAATGTAGCTGACCAGCGACTTCTTTTCCAGCTTTTGCATTTCGGTGGCGTTAGGCGTTACTATTTTCACCTTCAGACTTGCATCACGAATGGTTGTAGTAACCATGAAAAAGAACAGCAACATGAAAACGATATCCGGAAGTGAAGCAGTAGAAATTGCGGGGGTACCGCCTGAAATTTTCTTTTTAAATCTTGACATATTAGTTTCCTCCGATATTTTTAGGTTCCGCTTCAGAAATTTTCACTGGGTACATTGACTGAATTTCTTTCTGCTTGTCGGTTGTCAGCTCATCAAAATTTTTACCGAACTTATTTCTTGACACTTCATTTCTTACCTCGTTATAGGCTGCCTTTAATTCATTTTGCACCTGGATATAAGCATTATAAGAAGTGCCACGATCATTTTGCAACGACACAACAGCTTTGGTCGGGCTTTCAGGAAGATCCGGTTTGCCTTGAGGATTGGTAATAAATTCCTTAGTAGTTTCACGTAGAGAAGTTACATCAGTCCAGTTACCTTCAACCAGCAACTGATCTTTAGCGTTTACCAACACCGTTAGTACATTCCTGTCGTTGATTTCAGGAGGTTCGGGTTGATTTTCCTCAGGCATTGGCGGCAATTTGGTAAGGATACCGCTATCAACATCCATGGTAGTTGCCACGATGAAGAAAATCAGCAACAGGAAGGCGATATCTGCCATTGACCCAGCATTGATTTGAGGAACCTTCCTTGATTGTTTCTTTGACATGGGGTTATTTTATAAAGAGTTTGCGAATTTCAACATACACCGCTAACAGGACGGTTCCTACTCCTAAAATGTACATTGTAATCAAACCTGCCCCTATCAATTTGGATTCTGAAGCTTCTATTCCAAAGTCTTCGTAGCGGGGTAACACCTCGTTACCTGAAAACAGGAATGCAACTAAAAATAAACCAATCAATATCCCAATTCCAATCAACGATCCTTTTGCTTTTTTGGGATCACGCAACATATTTATGATAGAGTATACCGCCATTCCAGCAACTGCAGCAAATAACAATATATAACTTATCCAAAGACCTATATCAATCATGGTGTTATTTGTTATGTGTTAATTTATGTTTTACTAAAATATCAATCAGGGATATTGATGAATCTTCCATCTGGCTGACCAGGCTGTCGATTTTTGACACCAAATAATTATAAAATACCTGCAGTACCATCGCCACAATAAGACCGGCAATTGTAGTGATAAGTGCCACTTTGATACCACCCGCAACCAATCCCGGAGAAATGTCACCTGCCGACTCAATGGCATCGAATGCCTGCACCATACCTACCACTGTTCCAAAAAAGCCTAGCATTGGTGCAAGACCAATAAACAAGGAAATCCAGATCAATCCTCTTTCCAAATTGCCCATCATCACACCTCCGTAAGACACCACTGACTTTTCCACGATATCTATTCCTTCGTGCTCACGGTCGAGCCCCTGGTAAAATATACTTGCAACCGGCCCGCGGGTATTGCGGCAAATTTGCTTCGCTTTCTCAACACCACCACTAGCTATGGCACCTTCAATTTCTTTCAATAGCTTATCAGTGTTAGTAGTTGACATGTTCAGATAAATTATCCTTTCAATCACAATAGCCATCCCGATAATAAAACATAAAAGGATAGGAGTCAGGTAAAGCGGACCACCTTCAATAAACTTTGTTTTCAGAGTTTGGTGAAACGACTCTTCAGCTGGTGCAGTAACATCAGTTTTTGCCTTTGGAGCATCCTGAGCCATCACGAAAGTGGAAATGCCGACTGATAACAGTGCTGTTATCATCATCAAAGAGAATAATTTTTTCATAGTTAAGATGAGTATTGGGGTTTTTGGGTTTTGCGTAATTTTTAACGTTATATTTAATTTTCTATTTTAGCTACAGTTGCGGAGAGAGTGGCTCCTGAACCTATTGTCGAAGCAATTGATTTGCAGTAGTTTCTGGTAATTTCCTTTAAATGGTATCCTTTTAGGTGACTTTTAGTAAATTGCTTTTTTAGCTGGCTGTCAAAGTACGTTTTGCGCGCAAACATACACCATTTTTCCTGATTTTCCATCAGTGTACATATTAAATTTTGCCAGATCAACGGCTTCGCCTTTTGTAGACAATCGCTTCTGTCACTGATAGAAAAATGTCTGGATGTGCTACAACCTAAAGCCAGTTAATTAATTGAAATTGAATAGGATACCTATAACTTAAATTGTTAATAAAAATGGTTATTTTAAAAGTTAAATAGCCAGTAGGAAGAATTTCCATTTATAGGGGTTTTCGAATTAGTAGTGAATGAAATTACCAAACCAGCTTACAGAGTAAACGAAATTTTATTGAATTGGTCCGGAAAAATAGATTTTAAATTGGCTGGAGATTATAATCCGGGGGCTAAGAGACCCTAAGAAAAACTTATTTCAAGCAATTCTGAAATTAAGAGAATAACCATGAATCAAAACAAACCCATGTATTTAATAATATGAATGTTAAAATCTACAACAGATGGATGAAAATTTTAATTCTGTTTCAATGTAGGCTTTAAAGACAACTTATATCTTAACAAAGATTTAGTAATATCAATTCAAAATATGTAATTTTTTATATTTGGAAATACCAGAACCTGAAATTAACCTTATTGTATACTCACCTGAAGCTAAGTTAAGCTTTTCAACTCCAATTATATTCATTCCTACATTTATTTTATTTGATCTGTTAAGCAGAGACCTGCCATAAATATCTAATATCTGCAAATTGTAA
>JALYQW010000028.1 GCA_030855635.1 Bacteroidota bacterium
GTATGCGTTTAATGCAACGTATATCCGGTAACGTTTGGAAACCGCTTAACGACGAAAATGAAATTGAGCCACGCGATGGGAATGATGTAATTACTACCATCGATTTAAACATTCAGGATGTTGCACAACATTCACTGGAAAACCAACTGATAAAACACAATGCTGAAAAAGGTTGTGCGATCCTGATGGAAGTCGCAACCGGAGAAATTCGTGCCATTGCTAACCTGAAAAGAGGAACTGATGGCCGTTACCGGGAAGAGTTTAACTTTGGTGTAGGTGAAAGCACTGAGCCGGGATCCACCTTTAAACTGGCTTCCATTATGGCGTTGCTGGAAGATGGTTATGTAGACCTGGACGACATGGTGGACACGCAGGGTGGCGCCGTGCGATTTGCCAACCGCATCATGAAAGATTCACATGATGGTGGCTATGGAAAAATTACGGTACAAAATGTTTTTGAAGTAAGTTCCAATGTTGGAATTTCAAAAATGGTTCACCAGTATTATTCTAAAAATCCACAAAATTTTATTGACCGTGTAAAAGGCTTTGGAATCGGAACCAAACTTGATCTGCAGATTCCGGGCGAAGGAACACCTTTCCTAAAAAATACTGATCATAAATATTGGTCTAAAGTATCACTACCATGGATTTCAATTGGCTATGAATGTTCATTAACTCCTTTACAGGTTCTTACCTTTTATAATGCAGTCGCTAATAACGGCAGAATGGTGAAACCATTGTTCGTTAAGGAAATTCGCAATAAGGGCCACCTGGTTGAGGAATTTAAACCCGTGATCATACGCGACAGCATTGCTTCACCCTCAACTATAGCTAAAGTAAAGTTGATGCTGGAAGGTGTTGTTGAAAGAGGTACCGCTACTAATCTTCGTCATGCACAATACAAAATTGCAGGTAAAACCGGAACTGCACAAATTGCTAATTTAAAAGAAGGTTACAAGACCGGAAAAATGCGATATCAGGCTTCTTTTGTAGGTTACTTCCCTGCTGATAATCCAAAGTACAGTTGCATTGTAGTAGTTTATGCTCCCAATGGAGGCATGTATTATGCATCACAGGTAGCAGGTCCGATTTTTAAAGAAATAGCAGATAAAGTTTTTGCCAGCAGCATTGAATTGCATAAGGAACTAAAGCTGGAGGAAAATCTGGCGCAGAATGTCCCCTCCGCTAAGAACGGGCAATACCGTCAGACAGCAACTGTTGTAAAGACACTTAATATTCCTGCAAGTCTTCCAGATAATCAGGACCGGTGGATTGCAGCACGATCTACCGATGACAATGTTGTTTTTACGGGTGTTAAATTCCGTCATGATCAGGTTCCTAACGTTGTGGGTATGGGTTTGCGCGATGCTATTTACCTGCTCGAAAGCAAAGGGTTGCAGGTGAGAATAGTTGGCAGGGGAACTGTAATACAGCAATCGGTAAATGCAGGATCGAAGATTCAAAAAGGACAGGAAATTATTATACAGCTGGGTTGATGAAACCACTCAAAGAAATATTGTATAAAGCAGGATTGCTTGAAGTGATCGGTTCCACTTCGGTTGAAGTGGATGCTATTGTTTTCAATTCCGCTGAGGTGGTAAAGGGCAGTTTATTTGTTGCTGTTCGCGGAACTAAAGCCGATGGTCATGATTACATCCTTAAAGCTGTAACTGCAGGTGCTGCTGCAGTGGTTTGTGAAGAATTCCCGAAGACAATCCGCCAGGGTATTACCTATGTGAAAGTAACCGACAGTGCACTTGCTTTATCTGTTATTTCCGGTAATTTTTATGATAACCCGTCATCTTCATTAAAACTGGTAGGCATAACCGGTACTAATGGAAAAACAACATCCGTAACATTGCTTTTTCATTTATTCCGGAAACTGGGATATCGTTGCGGGCTGCTTTCTACTGTTCAGAATCAAATCAATGAAGAGATTTACCCTGCGACACATACCACTCCTGATCCAGTTAAGCTGAATGCCTTGCTGAGCACTATGGTTCGCGAGAATTGCGAATACTGCTTTATGGAAGTAAGTTCACATGCCATTGTGCAGCAACGTGTGGCAGGTTTAACCTTTACGGGAGGGGTATTCACGAATATCACTCATGATCATCTGGATTACCACAAAACATTTGATGAATATATAAGAGCTAAAAAAGGATTTTTTGATCAACTAGGTTCTGAAGCTTTTGCAATTTATAATGCGGATGACAGGAATGGAAAGGTGATGATCCAGAATTGCAAGGCGATTAAAAAAAGCTTCGCACTTAAATCAATGGCGGATTTCAGATGCAGGATCATTGAAAACACGTTTTCAGGACTCTTATTGAATATAGACAGTAATGAAGTGTTGTGTCGACTCATAGGAACATTTAATGCGTATAACATTACAGGCGTATATGCTACAGCAATCATGCTTGGAGAGGAATCCCTGCAGGTGCTAACTGCCATCAGCAGCCTGGGTTCTGTTGAAGGCCGCTTTGAATACGTAGTGTCGGGAAATCATATTATGGGTATTGTTGATTATGCACACACTCCCGATGCATTGCAGAATGTGCTCAGGACGATCAAGGATATCCGCACAGGAAATGAAAAAGTTATTACTGTAATAGGTTGTGGAGGTGACAGAGACGCTGCCAAACGTCCGGTGATGGCAAAAATTGCCTGCGAGATGAGTGATAAGGTCATTCTTACATCCGATAATCCGCGCTCAGAAGATCCGGAAAGAATTATTGAAGAAATGAAATCAGGCGTACAGCCACAGCATTTTAAAAAAGCGCTGGCAGTTACTGACCGCAAGGAGGCATTAAAAGTTGCGTGCAGCCTGGCAAAATCGGGTGATATAATACTTGTGGCAGGAAAGGGTCATGAAAAATACCAGGAGATAAAGGGTGTGAAATATCCATTTGATGATAAGCAAGTGCTCGAGGATTCATTTAAAATATTTGAAAGCTGATGCTGTACTATCTGTTCGATTACCTCGATAAAAATTTTGATCTCCCTGGTGCAGGTTTATTCCGGTATCTTTCTTTCCGTGCAGCAATGGCAATCATACTTTCGTTGTTTATCACTCTGATCCTGGGTAAAGGAATCATCAGGATGCTGTTGAAAAAACAGGTAGGGGAAACTATTCGGGATCTTGGCCTTGAAGGACAATCCAAAAAACAAGGAACTCCTACCATGGGAGGTCTAATCATCCTATCGGCTATTCTCATTCCGGTTTTGTTATTCACCAAGCTGCATAACATTTACATTATCATCATGATCCTTTCCGCTATATGGCTGGGAATAATTGGTTTCATTGATGATTACATTAAAGTTTTCAAAAAAGACAAGAAAGGCCTTGCCGGGAAATTTAAAGTCATTGGCCAGGTAGGCCTCGGTTTGATCATTGGTTCGCTGTTATATTTTCATGACGATATTGTTGTTCGTGAACGTATGGCAGGTCAAAAAATAACTATGAGTAATCATTCTACCATTATAGATGAATTGCAGGCAAGTGAAAATACACTCTATTCTTCTGAAGATATTAAATCAACCACCACCACCATTCCATTCATGAAAAATAATGAATTCGATTACTCCAAAATCGGGTCATGGCTGGGAGACACTTCAGGAAAATTTACCTGGGTAATTTTTGTTTTTATCGTGATTGTAATTGTTACAGCTGTCTCGAATGGTGCCAATATCACCGATGGCATTGACGGACTGGCAACAGGCACGTCGGCTATAATTGGTTCCACACTGGCTGTATTTGCATACGTTTCGGGAAACATGGTGTTTGCAAATTATCTTAACATCATGTACATTCCGAATGCGGGCGAACTCATGGTTTTTATGAGTGCTTTTGTTGGAGCCTGTGTTGGATTTCTTTGGTTTAATGCATATCCCGCCCAGGTGTTTATGGGTGATACCGGTAGTCTTGCCCTGGGAGGAATAATTGCTGTTTTTGCAATCGCCATCCGTAAAGAATTATTAATTCCTATCATATGCGGAATTTTCCTGGTGGAAAATTTATCGGTTATGATACAGGTTAGTTATTTCAAGTACACGAAAAAGAAGTATGGAGAAGGACGTCGTATTTTCAAAATGTCACCCTTACACCATCATTACCAGAAACTCGGTTACCATGAATCAAAAATAGTAACCCGGTTCTGGATTGTGGGAATCATGTTGGCAGTATTGAGTGTAGTAACCTTAAAACTGAGATAATTATCGTGAGCGGCAAACAAAAGATTGTTATCCTGGGTGGAGGTGAAAGCGGTTATGGCGCTGCGGTGCTTGCTTTAAAGCAGGGCTTTGAAGTTTTTGTATCCGATAGTGGCCCAATCAAAGAAGCCTACCGTGATCAGCTTGCCGTGAAAGGAATTCCCTATGAAGAAGGTATGCATTCCGAAGCGTTGATCATTGATGCTGTTGAAGTCATTAAAAGCCCCGGTATCCCTGATAAATCAGACATCATTAAAAACATAAAAACAAGAAACATTCCTGTTATATCTGAAATTGAATTTGCAGCACGTTATACAAATGCTCATAAAATTTGCATCACCGGCACCAATGGTAAAACAACTACCACAATGCTTACTTATCATATTCTCCAGAAAGCCGGATTAAATGTGGGACTGGCAGGAAATGTTGGAAAGAGTTTCGCATTGCAGGTGGCCGAAAATAATTATGAATATTATGTACTTGAGCTGAGTAGCTTTCAACTCGATGGCATGTACGATTTCAAAGCTGAAATTGCCATTCTGCTTAACATCACACCTGATCACCTGGATCGCTATGAATACAAACTCCAGAATTATGTGAATTCGAAATTCAGGATTACAAATAACCAGGATAAAGGTGATTCCTTTATTTATTGCGCCGATGACGAAATTATCATTAATGAAATTTCCAAACGCAACATTGCTGCAACATCATATCCATTTTCTATTAAGAAAGAAGAAGGTGTGCAGGCTTTTATAAAGGATGAACAACTACAAATCAATATAAAAAACCAAAACCTCCATATGTCAATATTCGAACTGGCTCTTCAGGGCAAACACAACCTCTACAACAGTATGGCCGCAGGAATCGCGGCAAGGATCGTCGATATCCGCAAGGATGTAGTCAGGGAGAGTTTCTCAGACTTTAAGAATATTGAACATCGCCTGGAACATGTGATGACAGTTCATGGAATTGAATTTATCAACGATTCAAAAGCCACAAACATTAATTCAGCATGGTATGCCCTGGAATGTATGCAGAAACCCATTGTTTGGATAGTGGGCGGAGTAGATAAAGGAAATAATTATGAACTACTCCGGGAACTGGTGAAAACCAAAGTTAAGGCGATTGTTTGTATGGGAGTGGATAATGACAAGATTCACGAAGCATACAGTGATATTATTCCTGATATAACAGATACCAAATCTGCAACGGATGCGGTGAAAGCTGCCTATGAAAAAGGACGTAAAGGTGATGTGGTTTTATTGTCACCGGCATGTGCGAGTTTTGACTTGTTCAAAAATTATGAAGATAGGGGTTGGCAGTATAAAAAAGCAGTAAAGAATCTTTAATCCACCTACGCTCCCAAATTAGTGTTCACATAACTAAAATAATTTAAAAGTGAATATTAAAATTAATTGAAAATAAAATCAAAAACGTATACAGAAAAGTATATGGAACTTTATAAAAATTGTCGTTGAGATGCATAGGGTTGTTCAATTTTCAATATATTATGGCTTCAATAAAATTTTATTAAACATCATTGCGAAATGAATAATAATTGGCTGGAACATTATTTTAAGGGTGACAGGGTTATCTGGCTAACCGTGATGCTGCTTTCTATATTTTCTATTCTGGCAGTGTATAGTTCTACCGGAACGCTGGCATATAAATATCAGTCAGGAAACACGGAGTATTATTTATTCAAACACGCTTTCATTTTATTTTTCGGTTTCGGGCTGATGTACCTTGCGCATCTAGTGAAATATACTGCGTATGCCAGGGTTTCAAAAATCGCTATCCTCATTGCCATGCCGCTCTTATTGCTTACCTTGCTTATGGGTACCAATCTCAATGAAGCAAGCAGGTGGCTCACGCTTCCCATAGTTAATCTTTCCTTTCAGACCTCTGACCTTGCTAAGCTGGCACTCATTATGTTTGTTGCCAGAGCCTTGTCACGGAAGCAAGAGGTCATCAAAGATTTCAAGGCAGCATTTTTACCGATCATGGCACCTGTTCTCATCACATGCGGATTGATTCTGCCTGCAAATTTTTCAACCGCCGCGGTGCTGTTCAGCACTTGTGTAATCCTTATGATCATCGGTCGTATCAATCTCAAATACATTTTATATTTAATTGGTTGCGCCATTGTTGGTTTTGGTCTGTTTATTTTGGTTTCAAATGTTATTGGATTCGAAGGACGTATTAGCACGTGGGAAAAGCGACTTGAAACATTTGTTAATGATGATGGATCGGGAAGTTATCAATCGCAACAGGCTAAAATCGCTATCGCATCCGGGCAGTTTTTTGGAAAGGGACCGGGCAACAGTTCACAAAGAAATTTTCTTCCTCACCCGTATTCCGATTTTATTTATGCAATAATTATTGAAGAATACGGTCTTGCCGGAGGTGCTTTGGTAGTTATATTGTATCTGGTGTTATTTTACCGCGCAATCAAAATTGCACAGGCATCACCAAGGGCGTTTGCGACGTTCCTTGCAATCGGCTGTGCATTCAGTCTCACTTTCCAGGCCATGATCAATATGGCCGTTGCAGTAAATTTATTTCCTGTTACAGGACAACCTCTGCCCATGCTCAGCATGGGAGGAACTTCTATATGGTTCACCAGCATCGGAATTGGAATTATTCTTAGTGTAAGCAGGGATTATGAAAGGGAAGGAGGGGAGAAACAACTTGCAGTCTGAACATCGTGTTATAATTAGCGGGGGAGGAACAGGGGGGCATATCTTTCCTGCAATCGCCATTGCAAATGCATTAAAGAGTATTGATCCTTCCATTAATATTTTATTTGTTGGAGCAGAAGGGAAAATGGAAATGGAAAAAGTACCTGCAGCAGGATATCCTATTGAAGGTTTACCTGTGACCGGGTTCCAGAGAAGTTTAAAAGTATCTAACCTGGCATTTCCATTTCGCGTGTTGAGAAGTTTATGGAAAGCAGGAACTATAATTAACAGGTTCAAACCACAGGTTGCTGTTGGTGTTGGTGGTTATGCCAGCGGTCCGTTATTATACATGGCTTCCTGGAAAGGTGTTCCCGGACTTATACAGGAACAGAATTCATTTCCCGGAGTAACTAATAAATTACTGGCAGCAAAAGTGGAGAAAATTTGTGTTGCCTATGACAGAATGGAGCGTTTCTTCCCTGCGTCAAAAGTAATACTGACCGGAAATCCAGTGCGTGAAAATATGGTGGTGACAGAAGGGAAAAAATCGGAAGCAGCAGCATATTTTAAACTGGATACTTCTAAGCCTACATTACTTGTAATCGGTGGCAGCCAGGGTGCACGCAGCATTAACCTTGCTGTTAAAGCGCATCTTGATAAGATTGTTACACACGGTGTGCAACTCATCTGGCAAAGTGGCCCGCGGTTTTATGAGGAAGCTTCCCAGGTCGTGGCATCGGTAAAGGACAAAGGTATAAGAGCGTATGATTTTATTTCAAGAATGGATCTTGCTTACGCGATGGGTGATGTAATTATTTCCCGCGCTGGAGCCAGTACAGTCTCTGAATTATGTATTATTGGAAAGCCTGCCATTCTGGTTCCTTTGCCAACAGCTGCGGAAGATCACCAGACACATAATTGTAAAGCACTTGTTGAAAAAAATGCCGCAATTCTTGTGATGGATATTGATGCCATGAGCAACCTGGTTGAAACAGCACTTCAGCTGATAACGGATCATGAAAAGAAAAATATTCTTGGTGCCAATATTTCACGGCTGGCCATACGTGATTCTGCAAAAATCATTGCTCAACATGTATTATCCATTATAAAAAATTAATTAGTACTGTAAATAATTATCGAAAGTGCAACAACCTGAAACCATAAAATATGTTTACCTGCTTGGTATCGGGGGCATCGGCATGAGTGCCCTTGCCCGTTATTTCAAAGCAGCTGGTAAACAGGTTTGCGGTTATGATAAAACACCTACGGAATTAACCAATGCACTGGAACAGGAGGGAATCAATGTTCACTTTACGGATGCAATTGATCAGCTTCCCCATTTTCTTTCCGGCGCAGGATTAAATTCTGAAGCAATGGTGATCTATACTCCTGCCATTCCTAAAAACCATGCAGAGTATAGCCATCTGCTTGATTGTGGTTATAAAATGTGGAAGCGTTCTGAAGTGTTGGGTTTGATTACCAAAGATGCCAACACGATTGCTGTTGCCGGAACTCATGGCAAGACGACCACTTCAACTATGATTGCTCACATTTTGCGGTATAACAAAATAAACTGCACAGCTTTTTTAGGTGGCATATCAAAAAATTATGAAACCAATTTGCTATTGGCAGATCCTTCTTCAGAAAAAGAGGTTGTGATTGTTGAAGCAGATGAATTTGATCGCTCCTTTCTCACCTTGCACCCTGATATTTCAGTAATCACATCACTCGATGCCGATCATCTTGATATTTATGGCAACCAGGAGGCTATGGTAGAATCCTACTCGCAGTTTGCTTCTCAGGTAAAGAAAAATGGAACGCTGATATGTAAAGCAGGCCTTCATTTAACCGGGAATGTTGTGCCGTTGTTCACTTATGGCATCGACGTGGCTGCTTCCTACAGGGCCTTCAACGTAAGGGTCCAAAATCATAATTATGTTTTTGACCTCGAAACGCCGTGTCAAAAGTATTACGATTTTGTGCTTACCTGGCCCGGCCGTCACAATGTGGAAAATGCTACAGGTGCTATCGCGGCGTGTCATACTTTCGGCATTTCCATTAATGGAATAAAAGCAGCTTTGGAAACTTTCCAGGGGGTTAAAAGAAGATTTGACTACCAGCTGCGAACGCCGGAAATAATTTTTATAGATGATTATGCTCATCATCCTGAAGAATTAAGGGCCACCATATTATCAGTGAAAGAATTATATCCTGGTAAAGAAGTATTGGGTATATTTCAACCACATCTCTATTCAAGGACAAGGGATTTTGCTGATGGATTTGGTACCAGTCTTTCTCATCTTGATGAATTGCTTCTGATGGAAATTTATCCCGCAAGGGAACTTCCCATACCGGGAGTGACATCAGCAATGATTGCAGGTAAAGTTACTGCAGGTAAAAAGAGCATCTGTATCAGGCAGGAAGTAACAGAAAAAGTCCTGCAATCTTCAGCAGCTATTGTACTAACACTAGGTGCCGGCGATATTGATGAGCTGGTACCGGAAATTAAACACGCCCTCGAAAATAAATACAAAACACAATCTGCATGATCCGACTTAACAGAAAAGCCGTGAATAGTGCCCTCTGGTCGATAGGAGCCCTGGCACTTGTGGTAACCCTGGGATTCACCGGTCAGGAGCAACAAGAGCAACTTTGCAAAGGATTGCGGATCAAAATCGCTGATCAGACCGGTCATTATTTTATTGAACCTGCCGACATATTGCAGGTGCTTAATACCAAAGGCGGTAAAATCAAGGGTAGTGCTATGAAGGATATCAACACAGGGCTGTTAGAAAAAATTGTTTACAGTAATCCCTTCATTGGCAAAGCAGAAGTATATTCAACAATTGATGGATATGTCAATATTGACGTCTGGCAACGCAACCCGGTCCTACGAATTGTGAATTATGATAACGAACATTTCTATGTGGACGACCAGGGTGTATTTATGCCTGTAACCGATAAATATTCATGCCAGGTTATTGTGGCCAGCGGAAATATTTATGATGGTTATGCGGCACAAAGCCTTAAATATGCTGTTCCGTTTGTTAAAGATTCCACAGTGAAGCCGATATTAAGTCAACTCAATGAGATTGCATTGTTTTTGAAAGAAAATGAATTTTGGGATGCCCAGATTGAACAAATTTATGTAAACAATCAGTCAGAAATAGAATTGATCCCCCGAATAGGAGATCACAATCTTCTTCTTGGTTCTACCGAGGGCTTCGAAGAAAAAATGGAAAATCTATTTATTTTTTACCAGGAGGGAATTAATAAAGCGGGGTGGGAAAAATATTCGCATATAAATTTAAAATATAAAGACCAGGTGATTTGTTCAAAAAACCCGGACTTCAAGGAGATCAAAAAATAAATTCAGCAAAAACTGTCACAACAAACTATTAAATGGAAAACGGAGCGATCATCGTTGGTCTTGATATAGGAACCACAAAAATCTGTGCTATCGTTGGTAAAAGAAACGAAGTAGGAAAAGTTGAAATCCTTGGAATGGGGAAATCAGAATCACTGGGCGTGATGCGTGGTGTGGTAGCTAATATTGAAAAAACGGTTAATTCGATTAAGGAAGCTGTTGCTGAAGCAGAAAATAAATCGAATGTGGTAATTGAAGAAGTATATGTTGGAATAGCCGGGCAGCATATTAAAAGTTTACAGCATCGTGGAATGATCACCCGTTCCAACATCGTTGATGAAATCAGCCAGGCCGACATTGATGCGATTATTGATGATATGTACAAACTGGCCATGCCTCCAGGGGAAGAAATCATTCATGTTATTCCCCAGGAATTTATTATTGATAATGAACAGGGAATTAAAGAACCCATTGGAATGTCAGGTGTACGTCTGGAAGCCAATTGTCATATCATCACAGGATTAATTACAGCAGCTCAAAATATTCATAAGTGCGTTACCAAGGCAGGTCTGAAACCAATCGATCTGATACTGGAACCTCTCGCTTCCGCGGAAGCGGTACTTACAGAAGAGGAAAAGGAAGCCGGTGTGGTACTGGTTGATATTGGAGGAGGTACAACTGATGTGGCGATTTTCCAGGATGGTATTATCAGGCACACAGCGGTAATTCCCTTTGGAGGGAACGTGATTACAGAAGATATCAAAGAAGGTTGTACGATTATAAGAGGCCAGGCTGAATTGCTGAAAGTGAAATTTGGATCCGCGCTGGCAAAGCAAATGAAGGACAATGAAATTGTTTCGATTCCCGGTTTGCGTGGAAGGGAACCTAAGGAAATATCCGTGAAAAATCTTGCCAGCATTATACAGGCACGTATGGAAGAAATTATTGAAAATGTATATTATGAAATCCGCAACTCGGGATTTGAGAAAAAACTGATCGCGGGAATTGTTGTCACCGGGGGTGGATCACAATTGAAACACGTGACACAGCTGGTAGAATATATAACGGGCATGGATACACGTATCGGTTATCCCAATGAACACCTCGGACAAGGATACGATGAAGTGAAAAGCCCCATGTATGCAACAGGAGTCGGACTGGTAATACGAGGCATGCAGGAATACGATAAAGAAAATTCAAGAGTAATGAAAAAACCCATTCAGGCAACTTCAACTCCGTCACGTCATAAAGGTGGCTGGTTTAAATTCTTTTATGAAAAAGGAAAAGAGTTGCTGAATGATGAAAATGAAGACCCAAAATTATAACCTGAATAAAAAATTAACCCAATTTCATTTATAAAACTTAAAGACAATGATGCAGTTCGAATTACCCAAAGAAAGGCCATCCATCATCAAGGTGATAGGAGTAGGCGGAGGAGGAAGTAATGCGGTCAACTACATGTACCAGTTAGGAATCAAAGGAGTTGATTTCCTGGTTTGTAATACTGACCACCAGGCCCTGGATATTAGTCCGGTGCCTAACAAGATTCAATTAGGACCCAGCCTTACAGAAGGCCGTGGAGCCGGAGCACTTCCTGAAGTAGGAAAGAATGCGGCAATTGAAAATATTGAAGAAATTAAGGCCCTTTTGCGGGAGAATACCAAAATGGTATTTATCACTGCCGGTATGGGAGGTGGTACCGGTACCGGTGCGGCTCCTATCATTGCAGGGGTAGCCCGGGAAATGGGTATCCTTACCGTTGCCATTGTTACCATTCCATTCGCTTTTGAAGGAAAAAAACGTAAGGCACAGGCGGATGCAGGAATTGAAGAGTTGAAAAAAAATGTGGATACCTTACTGGTGATCTGTAATGAAAAACTACGTGAAATTCATGGCAACCTCAAACTGACCGATGCTTTCAGTCATGCCGACAATATACTCGCCATTGCTGCGAAAAGCATTGCCGAAATAATTACCAATACACTGCACATCAATGTTGACTTTGCAGATATCCAGACCGTTATGAAGGATAGTGGAGTTGCGATTATGGGAGCTGCAATTGCCGAAGGTGAAAACCGTGCCTTGGATGCAGTGCAAAAAGCACTTGATTCACCACTGCTCAATGATAATGAAATTGAAGGAGCACGTTATATTCTTCTTAATATCACTTCCGGAAATATGGAAGTGACCATGGATGAAATGGGTGACATAACCGATTACATCCAGACTGCAGCAGGTCAGACCGCTGAGGTAATTATGGGAGTGGGACAGGATGATTCATTGGGCGATAAAATTAATGTGACCATCATTGCTACAGGGTTTAAAACAAAAGGTCAAACCGGCCTCGCTGCTTCAAAACTGGAGAGCAAAATTGTTTACAACCTGAACGATACTATTAATAAGGATGTACAGAAATCTATTATCCCTGTGCAGGAAACAGCTGCCGCACCTGCCCCTGTTGCAACAGTTACTTCTACACCGATTATGGAACCTACGCTGAAAGTAATTCCTCATGCTAGCCCTGTTCCTCCTGCTGTTACACCGGTAAACACAACCCCACAGGAGCAAAAGATTGTACATTTTCTTCACGAAGAGCCGGAATTGTCACCGGTTCCTGCAGCACCTGTTCAAATTCATCCTCCTGCGGTTGAGCACAGAACACCGGAGATAAATGAATTGGTTAAAGAGAATGACGCGACTTTTGTTTTTGAAATCAGCTCATCCGTACAGGAACCGGTTTCAAAAATTGAAATCCCTTCAGAACGTGCGCCTGAAATGGTGTCGGCTGCGAATGTGCCTAAAACTCCTGCACAACAGTCAAATGAAACAGATCCTTTTGAAAGAGCAAAGGATCGCATTTATCAGCTAAAGGCAATGAGTATGAAATTTAACACACCTACTGGTTTAAGCGACCTGGAAAAAGAACCTGCATACAAAAGGAAAAACATCCAGCTTGAAAATGTACCTGCTTCCGGTGAAACACAGGTCTCGCGTTTTACACTCTCCAGCGATCAGGATAATAAACCTGAAATAAAATCCAATAATTCGTTCCTGCACGACCGTGTGGATTGAAAATAAAATAAAACCATGTCACTCGAAGAAAAAATAAATGCTGATATCAAAGCTGCCATGTTGTCGAAACAGGAGGCTGCATTAAGGGCCTTGCGAGCTGTAAAATCGGCAATACTCCTTGCTAAAACAAGTGGAGGCAGTGGAGCATTGTCGGAGGATGATGAAATGAAACTGCTTCAGAAACTGGTCAAGCAACGCAGAGAATCGGTTGAAATATTTGATAAACAGGGACGGGAGGATTTATCAAAAGGTGAAAAGGAAGAGATTGCCGTGATTGAAAAATTTCTTCCAGCACAATTGGATGAAGCAGCCATCAGGGTTGAGGTGAAAAATATTATTGCCTCCGTTGGTGCATCATCTCCCTCTGATACAGGTAAAGTAATGGGCGCTGCCTCGAAGGCCTTTGCAGGAAAAGCCGATAACAAACTGGTGGCGTCTATAGTAAAAGAACTTTTGTCAGGTCAGTAAAGGATTGGGTTAATTCTTTATTTAATAGTGAACGGCTTCCCGAAAAAGGAGGCCGTTTTTTTTATTCTTGTAAGATATTTGTAAGATATTGGCCCGGTCCTCACATCTTTCATGCTGTTTTTCAGTATAAATTCTTCGATAAATGATACCAGTTTAAAGGTTTCCTAAGGTCTGAATCAATAGGATAGTGATTATCAGCTGTTAATTATATGAGATTAAAAATACCAGGTAAATTAATGCTGCTTATTATTAGCAGCGCATCAAGGATTGTATGCCTTGTGCTGCTGTTGCTGCTTATTTTTTCCGGCAACTCTCAGGCAACTCATGCCGGAGGAGCTGATTTAACGTATAAATGCCTGGGTGGATTGTTATATGAAATTGAAGCTACTTTCTACCGTGATTGCGGCGGGTCATCTGAACCCGGAAATGTAACCATTACATACAAATCAGCAACGTGTAGTTATACGCGTTCTGTTTTAGCGAATAAGGTTTTAATGAACAACGGCATGGAGATAACGTTCCCATGTGCTTCAGCATCTTCCACATGTAACGGGGGAATGACTACCGGTATGCGTAAGTGGGTTTATCGTACTATCATAACATTACCATCCGCCTGCGCTGATTGGGTTTTCAGTTATCGTATTTGCTGTCGCAATTGTACAGTAACAACCATTCAGACCCCATGTGCCGTTAATTCAGAAATATATGTGGAGGCGAAGCTGAATAACCTCCTTGCACCGGGCAACAGTTCACCTGCATTTAATAATATGCCTGTGGCATTTATTTGTCTGGGTCAAAACTTTAATTACAACCAGGGCGTAACCGATATTGACGGTGACTCACTCTCTTATGAATTGATCACTCCTAAAATCAGTGCTACGGCGGAGGTAACCTGGCTGCCACCGGCCTCAACCCAATCGCCACTTGCCTCGTCAACCCCTTTCACTATTAATCCTGTGACGGGAGATATTAATTTTACTCCTTCTGCCATGCAGATTGGTATACTTGCCATCCGTGTAAACGAATTCAGGAACGGGATTTTAATTGGAAGTACCATTCGTGATATGCAGGTGTATACTCAAAATTGTTTTAATTCGATTCCTTCGGCGTCAGGTATAAACAATTCCAACAATTATATTACAACCACCTGTGCAGGTCAGCAGCTGTGTTTTAATATACAGACTAGCGATCCTGATTTATCGCAGGCAGTTACATTTAGTGTTTACAATCCTATTACTGGTTCTACCGTAGTTCAAACTCCCGGCAACCGTCCTTCATTGCAATTTTGCTGGACACCCGGCCCATCACATATCAGCAGGCACCCTTATATTTTTACCGTGACTGTTCAGGATAATGCTTGCCCTGTAAATGGTGTACAAACTTTTTCGTATACCATCTACGTAAGTGGACCCCAGGCAACCATTACCACAATCGACCCCGATTGCGCAATGAATAACGGTAGCGCCAACGTGTTGGTTTCTAATGACCCTGGATGTACCTATTTGTGGAACACCGTTCCCGTGAAATCAACCGCTAATATAACAGGGCTTACTCCGGGAAATTATAGTGTAACCGTGACGAATTTGCAGGGCTGTACTTCGGTATTGTCTGCACAATTAAATGCACCGGTAAATTCTCTCATGGTTTCAGCAATTTCTTCCGGTGTCATTTCATGCCAGTCGGGGAATATCGGAACTGCCTCTGCAACTGTTGCCGGAGGCGTTACTCCTTATACTTATTTATGGAGCAACGGGTCAACAGCTTCCACACTTAATTCATTAGGTGCAGGAACGTATATAGTTACCGTTACCGATGCCAATGGATGTTCCAAAAACGACAGTTGTGTAGTGTCAAGTGCTATTGGAAACTTGGTTGCCCAGGCATCACAAACTCAAAGTGTTTCTTGTTATGGTGGTAATAATGGTAGTATTGAAGTATCAGCAAACGGTGGTGCTTCACCTTACACTTATACCTGGAACAATGGCGCATCCACCACAGTTAACTCCGGTCTTTATGCGGGGAATTATACAGTCCTGGTTACTGATGCTAACGGTTGTACATCAACAGCAGTTGTTGCTGTCACACAACCACTATCCATGGTATCAGGGAATTTTGTAAGCAGCGCAGTAAATTGTTTCGGAAGTTCTGACGGGAGCTTGAGTATGACTGCTATCGGAGGTACAACACCTTATAGTTACAACTGGAGTAATGGTGCAGTTTCACCGGTCGTTTCCGGACTGACTTCAGGGGCTTATACGGTAACTATTACCGATGCAGCAGGATGTTCAGCAATGCTTTCTTCATCTGTTACTCAACCTGCATTTGCATTAAATATCAATCAAATTGTTTCACAACCGGTTTCCTGTTTTGGAGGGGATGATGGTATTGTCGAAATAAATGTAACAGGTGGCGAAAGTCCTTATAGTTATAGCTGGGATCATGGCGCAACAACTGCTCTTATTAACAATCTTGAAGCGGGTGCATATGCGGTAATGGTAACGGATGCAAATGGTTGCACCTCTGTTGACAGTACAACAGTTGAACAGCCGGTATCTCCATTGCTTGCGTTGGCAACTGTGACTTCTAATGTATCCTGTTTCGGTGGAAGTAATGGCAATCTCGATATCACTGTCCAGGGTGGTACTGCACCCTACACTTATTATTGGAGCAACGGAGATGTAACCGAAGACCTGTTTAATGTTCCTGCTGACATGTATTCGATCTCCGTTACGGATGCAAAGGGTTGTATATTTTCAACTTCGGCAACTGTGTCACAGCCCTTGCTACCGGTTTCGATAACATTATTGGCCCAGCAGATTTTATGTTTTAATGGTAATAATGGCTCTGTAATTTCCAATGTTACCGGTGCAGCTGGTGCGTGTACCTATATATGGAGTACCGGGGCAATTTCACCTCAGTTATCCGGGTTAAATGCAGGAACATATACTCTTACCGTTAGTGATGTAAACAATTGTACAGCTACTCGAACTATTGAAATAACACAGCCTTCAGCTCCGCTAGTTCCTGTTATGGAAGTCACACAACCGGTTAACTGCGCGGGACAAGCAAGCGGAGCATTTTCATTGAACGTTACGGGAGGAACAACTCCTTATTCGTATTTATGGAGTAATGGAACTACTTTACCTGGTGTAGGTAACCTTCTTTCAGGAACGTATACAGTTACAATCACCGATGCCAATGGATGTAATGCAATTATCAGTGAAACTATTAATGAACCTGCTATTTCAGTAGCTGCTGCCATAACAGTTCAAAATAGCATAACATGTTTTAATGGTGCTGGTGGAGTCCTTACAGCAACTCCTTCAGGTGGAACTGCTCCTTATTCTTATTTGTGGAATACAGGTGTTAGCACGCAGATGCTAACTGGTCTTAACGCAGGAAGTTATTCCGTTACGATAACCGATTTAAACGGTTGTACATCGTTAGCCACAGCTGTGTTATCACAACCGGTTTCAGGCATCGCCCTTTCGGGAGAAGTCGTTGACCAAGATTGTGTGAGTGGTTCACAAGGAAGCATTTCATTAAATGTTTCAGGTGGCGCACCCGGGTATTCTTTTATCTGGAGCAATGGAAGCTTGACTCAGAACCTGACAAATGTGAATCCCGGAAATTATTCAGTTATAGTTACTGATAACAATGGCTGTTCCGCCTCAGGAAATTACGAAATAGGAGGGACCAGTGTTTTCGCTATGCAGGCTAGCGGATCCACTACCATTTGTACCGGTGAAATGGTCACATTGATTGCCGATTCATCTAATGGAACCTATCAATGGTTTTATAATGGCGAACCTTTAAACGGTGCTACCGGCTTGCAGTTTATTACCCCTGCGGCAGGTGTGTATACTGTAAGCCTTATGAATGCTTGTGGAACTTTTATGTCAGATGAAATTGAAGTAACGGTCAAGTCGATTGGCAATGTTAGTGTTAGTAACACACAAATTATTTGTCCACCGGAAACAGCTCAGCTTATTGCAACCGGAGGCAACACCTATGAATGGACGCCGGCGAGTTACATTACATTCACAACGATTCCTGACCCTTATGTGAGTCCTTTGAATACAACAACTTATTCGGTTCAGATTACTAATGAATGGGGTTGTAAAACTTCGCTTTCAACGGAGGTTGCAGTCGTGTGTGACACTCTTTTGGTACCTACCGGTTTTTCACCAAACAATGATGGTGTAAATGATGGTTATATAATTGATGGAATCGGGAATTATCCGGGGAACAAGCTTTGGGTTTATAATCGTTGGGGAAAATTGGTTTATAAAGCACATGATTACAATAATTCCTGGGATGCTGTTGGTAATGTGTCCGGGGTTTCAATGGGTCAAAAAGTTCCTTCAGGGACTTATTATTTTATTTTAGATCTGAATGATCAGAGTAAACCACGTGCCGGTTACCTGATTATTCGTGGAGGCTGAGTTGTTTTTTCAAAAAATTTTTCAATAGAGTCACAGTTTAGTATCCGTGTGAAGAATTTTCACCAAAAAGCTTGTGCCAAATTTAGGATGGATTTTGAATCACCCTATCAAATTTTTCATCAAAATGAGTTGCGGCAACTACCATCACACAGGCTCTTTAATTATCACAAATGACTATAAATCAATATGTTAAATTTATGGAACTTTTTAATCCCATTTATAGTATAAGCCATCAAGCAAAAATTTATCTGCCCGAAAAATGCTTAAAGAGGAACATATTTATATAGGAGCTATGAAATCTAACATTTCTTTGATCAGCCGTAGCCTTGTGCTATCAATGGCTGTGATGTTTTTAATGCTTGTTGCAGTAAATCAAGTTAAAGCCCAGGCAACTTGTGGCACACCAGCCAATATTGCAAATTTTGGACTTGATGGTGATGTACACGCAAACACACCAGTATCCATTATGGGAGATTCGTGGTTTTATTCCAACGTATTTCCGGGTTCAGGAATTGGAGTAATCGGCACAACCGCAGCAACTGCCATTCCTGCGATCAGTGCTTCGGCATTCAATTCAATTATTCAGGGTGCGTCAAATTCACAAGGAAGAAACCGAACCTATTCCCAGAGAATGAGTGTTCCTTATCTCACTCAGGTGAACGGTATGACTTTAATTGATGCTTTTGCTGCACGTGATAATATTTCACCTGATTCTACCGCATTTACCGCAAGTAATAAAAACGGAGACAATCCTACAATTTGGACTCTTGGAGTTTCTACTGTGCCAAACAAAAATGATATTATTGATGTGGGTGGACATTTAAGGCGTCAGACATCTGCGGGCTCATCAGCTTCAACTATAAATGATTTGTGGATGTTCGCCTACGTTACAAAACTCAGCACTAGTGGCGACAGTTATACCGATATTGAAATATTTAGGACTGTACCAATATTAAATCCCTCAACAGGCCAATTATCAAACACAGGTCCATCCATTACAGGTGGTCATACTGCATTTACATTTAATGCTTCTGCATCAATAATAACTCCGGGTGATATTATTTTATGTGTTAATTATAATGCCTCTGGTGGAGTTGCTTCTGTAAGAATCTGGTGTAATATAAATAACCTGAATGGAAGTGGAGGAGGAACAGCATGGTTTAATGCGCAACCGGGACGTCCGTTTAATTTTACAGGTGATTTTATTACCGGAACCGGAGCTAACGGTT
>JALYQW010000031.1 GCA_030855635.1 Bacteroidota bacterium
CTCAGAAACCACACTGTTCAGGAGCGCTTCCTGAAAAAGGTTTTTAAGATCTAAGACTTTCTTTTTCTGTCGCTGATAGTAAACACCCGCGAAATATTAAACCCGAAATGAATATCCCCTTTCTCCCACTTACCGGTTGTTTCGGTAATGAAAGTTTTTTCGTTCATTGCCGGTGCATTGGTGAAATGCAACTGGAACACGTGACCGCCGGTTTCAATATCCAAACCTATTGATAGCGGCGATGTATATTCGTCAGTAAGCTGATCCGGCAACACATAAAAATAATCGGCTGTAATCGCAAGTCGCTGAGTCAACTTTATACGTGTTCCAACTTCAATGGCAATAATGTCATGTTTATCAACAGTACGCTCCACCAGGTTGCGATGCACTAGCAACGGGCTTATTTGCAGCGAGAACACATCGGAGAATTTCCTGCCGATAATGAGCTGGTAATAATAGCCAAACCGTGAGGATGTGTAGTTTTTACGTTCCGGCTCCGACCATTTTAACATATTACTGGTCATCCCGGTAATAATCTCAATTGTAACCGGTATCTTTTTAGCTCCGGTTGATTGCCACAGCAGTTTATACTTAAGAAATCCGTCAAGCTCCTTAAAGAGCGAGCTCCTGCCGATTCCCACTGTAAAACGGTCGGTAATGCCGTAATCGAGCCCCAATCGTATGGTGGCCTGGTCAAGACCAAAAAGCTCATAAGAACCGGTATTTAATTCTCCGAAGCGATGCATGATTCTGAAATCAAGCACACCTGCAGCTACGTGTTCCAGCGAATGAGAGCCTATTACCCTGGTTGATTTAAATGCGGCTGTTACCCTTTCCACTTCTTCTTTTTCTTCCCCCAGCATGTCGAGTAAGTCGTCTTGGCTTACTGCATGAAAGGGGCTTATCAACAATAAAGAAAATAATGCGCAACCATAAAGTATTTTCATGTAGGGAGTATTTGGCTCTTATTTATTGGCCGTAAATAATTCATATTTCAGGTCTACTTCAACTTTTACTGTTTCAGCAACTTTATCTTTGACTAAATTAGGAATTTCTATATCATAATCTTTAATCAACAAATTAAAAGTTGATTTAGCAAAGATTTTGCCGCCTTTTATTTCGATTGTGCCCGGAACGGTAATATCTTTAGTTACGCCATGGAGGGTCATCTTACCGGTTACTTTTACAGGATAAACTCCGTCGGAAGTCCATTTAACATCATCGGCATTATCAATTACACCTTTAAATGTGGCCTTGGGAAATTTACCGGATTCCACATAATTTTCATTGAAGTGTTCCTGCATCAGTGCTTTTTGAAACTCGAATGCTTTCATCAGCACAGAAAATTCAATCTGACCATTTGAGGCATCCAGAACACTGGTAACTTTTTTATTCACCGCTTCTATTTCTTCCAGCGGAGCTTTAGAATAAAACTGTGTGCGACCTTCTTTTGTGAAATATTTGGTTTGAGCCTGCACATTCAGTGTGATAATCATCAGAATTACGGCAGACAAATACATTAGCTTTTTCATATTTTAAAATTTTATTAAATTAACAATTAATATTGAAAAATTTATTTATTTTACAATAACGCATCGTGTCAAAACTACATCCATTGAAATGCCTGAACACTCGCCTTTAATTTTTATAGAATCACCTACTTCATAATTTTTATAACGCGCATCTTGTCCTTTGCTCAAACCACAATTTATGCCATTCATTTCCGAACCTGAAGCCAGCACCAGGTTAAGTTCACCACTATCACCAATACTGAACTCCTTTACTTTCCCGCTTACTTCAATTATTTTTCCGAGATACTTTGTGTTTGCATCTGTTTCATTATTTTCAAAATGGCTGAACAATTCGTCAGCCGAAAGCGAGTAAGCTGCATCTATTGACTCCGTATTTGCAACGGGTTTGTTGTACAGGTAATATCCATAACCGCCTCCAAGTACTAATGCAACAATAATGACAATGACTATTTTTTTCATTCGCATCAGTTGTTAAGGGCACCTGCCTGAACCCAGGTTTCAATTTTAAGAATGTTACAATCATTTAGTTTTGGTCCGCCCTGTGGCATCGGAGAAAATCCGCTTAAATGATTGATAGATCCCAGCAGCTGACCTGATGTAACATAAGTCACTACATCGGCATGGGTTTCCAAAATTACTCCACCCTGCTGTAATGCCTGGCTGTGACAACTCATGCAATTCTGATCAAGAATAGGCTTCACCGTAAGCGAATAAGTTACGCTGGAAGTATCACAACCTGCGGTCCCATTGCCGGGATACAATTCTTCTGCTACATCATAATAACAACCGCTCAAACCCATAATTGAAAATGTCATCAACATCAACGCAAGAAATGGTTTCATAAAATTTTAGTTAGTTATTCAAGGCACCTTCCTGGACCCAGTTCCTTATTTTTCCGATTTCACAACTACTGATCTGGGGACCGTTATAAGGCATTGCCGTATAATTGGGATTATGAGTAATGGCACCCACCAATTGCCCTGTAGCTGCCGCAGCAACTCCTCCATGATGGGAAAGGTTAATGAAGGCATTTCCACTATGACCGGTACCATGACATCCAACGCATTTATTTTGAATGATGGGTTTCACATCAGCAAGAAAACCCACTGTTGTGGAATCACATGGTCCAAGACCATAATCATAAACAAGATTCTGTGCTCCCTGGTTTATCCACAAAGCTATAAGATTTATTTGCGCCTGTGTAAGCGGATTTTCCCCCGGGGGTTGCATTTGCTTGTCGGGATCATTATCAGTGATGACTTCCTAAATTCAGAGTCACCTAAATCAAATGGTGTCACTTCACCGGTGATCATTACGTTTACATAATTATTGAGAATGACACCATCCTGTGCTGAGTTTGCATCATGACAACCACTCTTGGCACAACTTGAAACAAGTATCGGCAATATCTGTTGCTGGAAATACACCGAATCCGGGTCACATGGTATTCCATTCTGTGTTCCTCCGCCTCCACCGCCTCCACCTCCATTACCATCGTCGACGGCTAAAGGAGTTTCAGGTTCATGTTTACAACCGTATACAACATATAGCGATTTTATTGGTAAAGTTAATTAATATTGGAAATGAAGTAAGGCAAGGTAACCGGTATTACAGCAAATGTGCCATTACCTGTTCAATTCTTACCATGTGATAAAAAAGGAAACTATTTTTTAGGGAAATTGCCGGTACTATCCGAAAGAAGGTAGATTCTTTATCTTTACAGCTGAAAAAACGCGCGAAATTGCAGATTGCGGAGAAAAAGCCTAAACAGCATATTCAGATACTTGATTTCTTACGGGGTATTGCCGCCCTGGCAGTGGTGCTTTTTCATTTCGCCACGTCCACCCTTCCTACCATCAAGCCCAATTTACTGGGTGATTTTTTTGCGCATGGTAACCTGGGCGTTAAGGTATTCTTTGTGATTTCCGGTTTTGTTATCCCATATGCAATGTATAGTTCCGGCTACCATTTCAAAAATTTTTTCAATTTTATTGTTCGCCGCCTCGCCCGTATCGGCCCCCCTTCCTGGGTTGCCATTCTCTTAATAGCAGGAGTTTATTTTGGTGGCATCTGGCTAAACGGACGTCCGATTGAAGGAATGCACTGGCCCGGAGTATCATTTAAAACCATCCTCGCTAACCTTACTTACTCCTACAGTCTTTTAGACACAAAAGCTTATATTGATGTTTACTGGACTTTGGAAGTGGAGTTTCAATATTACATCATCATCGGGTTGCTTTTACCTCTTATCACACGGTATGCTGCTAACCAATGGGCGCTAAGTGCAATCCTGCTGTTGTTAAGCGCTACTTTTCTTGTTCATAATAACCTGATATTGTTTTTCCGTGATAACTCCTTTTTTATCCTGGGAATACTTTTGTACTTGTATAAAACGGAACAAATCAACAGGAATTATTTTATTAACGCTTCTTTTGTTGCCATTTTAATTTGTTATGGACAGCAGGGTGCCACCAATTCGTTTGCGGCATTCATTACGTTCCTGGTAATTGCCTATGTACATTTTGAAAATCCGGTTACTACATTCCTTGGCAGGATTTCCTATTCGTTATACATTACCCATTTGTTTTCAGGTATAGTATGTGAATTTGTGTTGCGAAACCTTACGGGGATGGATCCATCGGCAGGAGTTAAAGTTATTATGCTGTTTGTATATACAGGGATAGCTGTTGGTTTTGCCTGGGTGTTTTACCTGCTATTTGAAAAACCATTCATTCGCTTTTCACATCGTTTCAAATTGAAAAAAAAGGATTTGCGAAAAGAACCGGTAACTGTTACCGCACCAGTGTCACCACTCCGTTTCTGACTTTATGGGAAGGGTCATTGTAAATCCTGATCTGATACGAGTAAACACCCGATGGTAACGATTTGCCGCCAGCATCATCCCCCTTCCACTCATCAAACGCGCCGGATGATTTAAAAATCTGCTGACCCCAACGGTTATAAATTTCCATATTATAGCCTGAAACAGAATAACCGGTTACTTTAAAATTATCATTCTTACCATCACCGTTTGGTGTGAAAGCATTCGGAATATAATAAGTTACAATATTTTCTACATACAACGGCCTGGTGATGCTGCTCGTACATCCTTCATCACTGGTTACAGCACATCGCCATCCGGATCGAAAGCATTGTTTACAATCGTAACAGTGTCACCGGTACAAATAAATGGCACAGGAATATCACTGAATTGTGGCGAGTTGTTTACCACAGGATCAGGAGGCAGAAAACAATAATACGTTTGACCGATACTTCCCGGTGTTGATAAATTGGCAATATTACCATTGCGGCAACACCGTTCCAACATAAGATGATAACCTCCCGGGTGTGGAGGAACCAGGATATCGGTTTCAAAAATACCTTCTTCAACACAAACAGTGGTATTAAATGAGCAATCTATACCGGGACTTGGAGGAGTGATGAACTGCTGCTCAACAATATCAGGTCTGCTGTGCTGAACCAGTTCTTACCATCATTGGGGTTCAAAGGATCCTGGGTATATATTCCCAGAAACATGGAAAAATCAAGCGGGGCGGTCCCTCCTGCTGATACATCACAATACCGATAAATTTTCAGGGTTACTTTGTAGCTTAAATCCCAACCAACCATTCCCTGGTATGCAGAGGTCATGCTCCCACCCATAAGGTGCGTGGCATTTGATCTGGAATTACTGATTAAAAGCAGGGTGAGGCAAATTGCCAATGCCCGGACGGGTATCCAATCTTTCAAAATATTTGATTGTTTTAAACCATTGAAAACCAAAAGTAAATAAAAGATATATACAATTTACACCCGCAAACCGATAGGATACTTGCTTTTTCGATAAAGCCTGAGTACATTTGTTTCCTATCTAAATCATTAATAATCATGGGAAAAGGCGACGTAAAATCAAAAAAAGGGAAAATCTGGAGAGGCTCTTATGGCAAAAAACGACCTGCCAAGGCTAAGAAAACTGAAGTTACTAAAAAATAGTCAGGGTTCACAAAGCTGCTTCATATAATTTAATTCTGTCTCTCAGGGGGCGGAATTTTTTAGTGCACTTTTAAAATCAATCCGGAATTTTTTATGATCGGCAGAACTGGGTTTTCTAGCTTTTTTCTTTTGTATGCTGACTCATTTTGTAAAAATCACATTATGAAACAGGAAAGACAATATGCGGCAACGTTATATTTATAATTAATTGTCACAAAAGTTTTACCAATTAGATAAAGGTATGTGATCAATTTTTATTTCCGAATCATGATTCATGAATTTCTTTGCGGAAGAGTTACGGCGTGCAGAGAACAATCTCCGTTCGCTTTCGCAGATGACAGTACGTCAAAAAATAGTGGAGACCTTTCTTACCCTTACAGAAATATTCG
>JALYQW010000047.1 GCA_030855635.1 Bacteroidota bacterium
TTGAGAAAGAAGCATCAAATTTGCTCTGCTGATTTTGATAAAAGTAAGTGGCATTGACTTTAAGCTTAGGTCGTTTCATTTTACATTTTAAGTTCTTGTTAATTACCTTTACATCCGGCACTTAAAAACCATGACGACTTCAAAAAATTATATTTTACTGAAAATCATATCGTTATTTATAGTTACTGGTATTATTTTTTCAGCTTGTAAAAAAGATGATAAGGACGATGTGGCTCAGAATTACGTTGATTATTATCTTTATATCAATGAGCCTTCAAATATTGCATTGAATGCGGTTGGTGGCTGGAAATACATTCCTGCAGGTACGAAAGGAATTATTGTATATCGCAGGTCGCAATCTGAATTTACCGCATTGGAACGCAATTGCAGCTTTGATCCTAACGTGCCTGCATCTTTGGTGAAAGTGTTATCAGGAATCTCAGCCATTGATTCCGTTTGTATGTCCCGGTTTAGCATTTATGATGGCAGTGTGATAAACGGCCCGGCTACACAGCCCCTTTATCAGTATCAAACTTATTTCGACGGTACAACCCTGCGCATTTTTAATTGATGGCTCTTGTCATTATTTCTAAGCGATTTTTTTCGTGACTTCCCCCTTTTGAAAAAGCATTACCTTTTCGTGCTATTGCTGTATTTTCCCATACACCTGTTTGCAAGGTTTTCGAGCATTTTAACAGGAAGATTTTTAATCATTCATCAGGAAAATCAGCCCTTTCACCAAAAACTTGGAGGTTTCCGGACAGTCCGGTCTTAAATTGCCTACATAAACAAATTAAATCCCATTAATACTATGAAAAAACTAAAACTATCGATTTTAACTGCCGTTATGATGACTGGCATGTTGTTCACTCAAAACGCTCAGGCACAGACCAACCCATGTGGCTGGACACTAGTAAGCCAAATTTGTTCACAGCCTTCCTGCCCGGGTGCTTGTGACGCAACTATTATTGTTACTCCAAGCATTGTACTCCCTAACGTAGTTTATAATTGGTCGAATGGAAGCAACTCAAGCCAACAGTATAATCTTTGCGCAGAAGTTTATGTGGTTACAGTAACCGACGCAAACGGATGTTCACAGGAATACACTTATGAACTTATTGATCCTGCACCACTTGTTGCAAGCTGCATTACAACTGCTAATGAATCAGCACCTGGTGCTGCTGATGGATCTATCGAAGCTTCAGTTACCGGTGGTTATGGCCCATATGAATTTGAATGGCAGACTTCACCAATTCAGTACGGTCCAATTCTTTCAGGGCTGACCGCAGGTTCATATACTGTTAATGTATATGATGAGAAAAAATGTATGACTTCAACTACCTGCGAAGTTAAAACTGATGAATTAAATTGTGGTGGTTTCAGGACCCAAACACAAGGCGGCTGGGGACAATGTCACCAGAATGGTAACAATCCGGGTACCTACCTGTTCGCGAATTTTGATGCTGCATTCCCAACTGACTTAACAATAGGTTGCACAAGAACCTTGACATTAACTTCAGCCCAGGCGGTATGTGATTTCCTTCCTTCAGGTACAACTCCACGTGTATTAAATACAGGAAATATGGTTGATCCATCACGAACTTACAGGAATGTATTTGCAGGCCAACTGGTTGCTGCAACACTTAACGTACGTTTTGATGTTGTTGATCCTAACTTCGGAGCATCCGGTGTAAACCTGGGAGACCTTGAAATTACTTCAGGTATTTTTGCAGGATGGTCAGTTAACGCGCTTATAGCCGAAGCAAACCGGAAAATCGGGGGATGTGCTTCTATATATACTGCATCGCAATTAAGCAATGCACTTGACGCTGTTAATAATAACTATACTGACGGTCTGTCTGATAGAGGTTTCCTGGCTTGCCCTTCATCAGGTATCAGAATGCAGGCTTCCGGAAATTTGAACCTGTCGGTTAGCGTTAACCCTAACCCTGTTAGAGGAAACGGAACTATTTCAGTTGTTACTGCTCAGGATGATAGGGTACAAGTAGATGTTTATAATGTAGCGGGACAAAAAACTGCAACTCTTTTCAAAGGTGCCGTTAAATCTCAGGAGTCATTAAATCTCGACCTGGATGCAGCAACTATGGACTCAGGAATTTATTTCATTAAAGTTATTACTTCCGGCAACGTATTAACACAGAAGTTTGTCGTGAATAACTAATATTAAAAACTAAGTATCTGTGACATTTTACTTAGAATAACGAAAGCCGCTCCTTAAAAAAGAGCGGCTTTTTTGTTGGTATTAAACTTATTCATTAGTCATTTGATGTGAAGGAAGATTATATGAAAGTTTTGTTTCAGGCCTAAAGGCCTGTTTATACATTATCGTTTTTTCCCCACCCTGAAGGGTGGGGTTTTATTAATTTCAACATATATTCTGATTTTGGCTCAACCCTGAAGAGTAGGGTTTAATTAATTTCACTTTGTTATTCTATTCTCTCCTTCA
>JALYQW010000050.1 GCA_030855635.1 Bacteroidota bacterium
TCGGATAAGATTTCACCGAAATAAAATCCGACAATTCCTGAGTATTTGTTGTTAAACACGGGCAAGTGCTAGTAGTATCGCATCCTAAAAAATAATTAGGATGGTTGGGAAGTGTGTTGAAGTAAAATGCAGGTAATGTAATTCCATTTTGTACCAAATCGCATCCTGTTTCTAAACTATCCGGATTGTTAATGACATGCATTTTGAATGTGCTATTACCTGTGGTGATATAAATTTTACCATCGGCTGCAATTGCTGCATTTTCAAATAGGGTAGCAAAAGGTGGGTTGGGAGAATAGGTACTATCCCATGCTGCAACAACAAATTTGCTGGACTCAACATTAGTTGCCGTGAGATTAAATTGATATACACTATCAACATTACATACATATAGAAATTGTGACCCTGGTGAAAAGCAAAGCCCACCTCCAAAACCAGTACTCTGGGGTATTGAGATGGAAAGTGGATTACTGAAATCTCCTGTACATCTGTCAAAATCATATATATCCAGAGTAGCTGAAGTTGTATAAAATGCATTAAAATAAGCAAATTTATTCCCATCAGGTGAAAATGCAACTTTCCCGATATCTGCCAAAGAACGTATTGTTCCAATATTTTGAGTAATGGATGTAGATACTCCAATTGGTGATATCAGAAATTTGTAATACAAGTTTGAATTGAAACGATGACAAACCACCCACCAGTCTCGGCCATTAGCGTGTTTGCAAGCAGTGATTTTTCCGGCATTCAGGGTATCTTGAATAAGTATTTGATTTTTCAATATTACCGAACCCAGTCCTCCATTGCCATTCATGTCAATCACACTCCAATAAAGATAATGCGATTTATTGTAGGCGGCGTTGTCGAGTGTGTTATGAAACATATAATACAAGTTCTGACTGCCAGGTTTCGGTATTATTAAACAGGCTTGAGGTACTGGAAGAGCATACGGATAATTTACAAAACTGGTTGGACTAATATTAGATCCATTCCTCATGGTATCATTAGTGGCATCAGCAATATAATACCGTTGGCATAAAACAGCATATTGCCTGATGCATCAGAAATATTGGCATGGGTGCGACTTAAGTCCATAGGACGGCTTTCTTGCATCAGTTTGAAGTTCCAATGCCGCCAAGCATGACGCACAACCGGCTGTTAGGCGTAGTACTTACCAATTCATTCTTTGATTATCTTCCCATTTTTAATTAGACTGTAATTATTTCTTACTTCATAATAATATATCCCTTTTGCTAAGTGTTCAGTGTTTACGGTGATAGAATTTTTAAACCTACTATTAATTAATAATTTAGAATATATATCATATATTAATATATTCAGGCCAGGATTAAAATAATCAATATTTACATTAATTGAATTCGTAAAGGGATTTGGATAAACATTCAATATCTTATTTGAAACTATATTTTCATCTCCTGTAATACTGTTAGTACTGTCACATCCATCAAATAGAAAAATACAATCAATCCCCATTCTTAGTCCAAATGGAACTGCAAACAAGGTATCATCGTCTAACGGTAAGAATTTAATAATATGGGTGGGATTTGTTGCTATAAATGATACAATTCTTAATTCCCAATTGAACGATAAGCTATTGTAAATCGCAGTGCTTACAGTTGGAGTTGTAATTCCGGCAAGAGTTGTATCTATATAAACAGCCCATGAACCTGATGAATCTAATAAATTTATTTGTTTCACAACAGCTTGATGGAAATTAATTCGATACAAATTGCCTGGTACAAATCCAGATACGGTCTGCTTAATTCCTTCTTGATAAAAGTGACTACCTGTAAATCCATGCACTCCGCTAACGAATGTTGCTCCTGAATATGGATTTCCAATTATTCCTGACCATGGAACTGGTAACGATACGCTTGTTAGATCTGGAGTGTCATAACCACCAACAGTAGCAAGGCAATTTACGTCAGTATAGGGTATAAGATACCAATTAAAAGGAAGATTCGCTGGACCTTGAATTATTCCTGACAAATCCCCATTTAAAAATTCCTGTGCTTTTAAAATACAAGAGCTACTAAATATAAAAATGAGTATGCATACAGTTTTCATTTCCCTTGAAATTAATTACGTTTAAATGTGTTATACACGTTTTATTAGTTCTTTTAATGTACAGATAGCCTCCGAAAGCTGAAACAACGAAGCGTTTAGTCAAAGTTACAAAATTATCAATGCTTGTAACAAAGACGCTGATATTTTCAAAGGTTATTGAATTTCAGCGTTTAGGTGATTGTTCTTTATTTTCCCTAACTCATAATTATCAACCAATTCCGTCAGTACATTGACAATTTGTACCGCCTGTGTTATGAATGATTTGGATTGGAAGGAAGCTCCATTATCGGCTCAGAATTGACCCATGTGGTTAAATTGTATTGGTCATATGTAGGACAGTTTACCGTCATTGTGGACACAGTACTTGTCAAATTGATAGAAAAATCCAGCAAATCCTGCACAGTTTTCGCCGTTTCTTCCAAACCCTCCCAAAAAAAGTTCGAACTACCGAACATCAGGTATACTTGATGTAATTGATGAGGTTCTTTGAGTTTTTCTTTTGCATGTACTACATTTAAAGTGCTTGAAATTGAACTTATTGCATTAAAAATTGGGTTAACTATTGGAGTTCGAACTGTGTGTTTTGCGGGTCCATATACCAAACCGTCAGGAAATACCAGCTTTTGAAACCGAACTTTGCCTTTATAATCCATCATTTCCCACGTTTTCAATAAGTTACAAGCTAGATTAAGTGACTTATCTAAGTATAAATTCATGTTCGAACTGTCTTGGGTGAGTTTACCTAATTCTCCTTCAATGCTGCAGATTTTTTCGAGGTGTGTCGTGGAATGCTTCCGGTATAAATCCGGTGGCAGATTTCCAATCGCTAAATTCATTTCCATCGCTTCAAGTTCGTTCTTCAAACGAGTCAATTCATCCTTCATTGGTTTTACCCTGTCAGCCTCACTGCTTTTAAGCATACTGAAAGTGGCTTCGAGTTGAGATTTTATTAAAGGTAAAAGCGGAATGCTTATTGAATATTTCGACAGTTCGGCTGCGAATAAATTAGTCAATTTTGGACCGCTTATATTCACCTTGCACCCAAGATTTGGACATTTGTAATAAACGTATTCATCTTTTTTGGTGTATGCTGTAAATAAACGGCCGCATTTGCTGCAATGCACCGATGCCTTCATTGTCATGTTAACATTATCATCACATTGTTTCCAACCATGTGGTTTACCATTTACAATTCCGTTAACCCTGAGAAAAACTTCTTCACTAACAAGGGCTTCATGTTTTCCGCGAATAATTTCACCTTCATCAAGCAGTGTGCTTGTAATATATCCACAATAAAACGGATTTCGAAAAATCCTTGTCAGGTGTGCTGGAATAAGTGCAAGGCCCATCTTTTCTAAACGGGCAATGATTGCAAGATTCGTAATGTTTTCTCGGTCTTTCCAATGAAATACCTGTCGCAACAATAGTCCTATGTCGTTAATAAAACACTGTGGTTTGTCGTGATAGTGTTCTTTGCTACCAGAGACAAAACGCTTTTCGTAACCCATGGGTGGTGCGGTTACCCATTCTCCTTTGCGCAATTTATTTTTCAGACCTTCTATAATTTTATCTCGCCTTTGCTCATTCTCCATTTGAGCAATAATAAGATGCATTTTCTGCATCATTCTACCACTTGAAGTTTCATCATCAATAATCTGAGAGGCTGAATGAACTTTAATGCCCTGATCCCTCAGCTCATCAATTAAACTTAGATTTCCGGTTCTGCTGAAACGGTCATAAGAATGAAATACAATATGAGAGATATTATTTTTTTTGCAAAATTGCAACATCTCCTGAAATTCTTTTCTGTCATCCGTCTTTGCCGATTCCTTTTCTCCAAAAGCCTTAATAAGTTGCCAATTGTTTTGTCTTACAAAGCCGGCCGTAAGTTTAGACTGCCATTCAACACTATCCTGTTTTAATGAAGAGCATCGATTGTAAGTACAAGCCAAGTCGCCCCATACAATCTCATTTTTTTTCTTTTTAATTGCAAATCCCTGAACAAGACTTATGCTATTGGTAATTCCACTATTTTTCATTTTATTTTTAATAATAAATAGCTGAAATTTTTCAAAAAGTAGTTTTGTTGATGCTTTTTACGAACGCATCATACAGGATGAGTGAATACTCTTTGAGAAATACAGAAAGCTCCATTAATTCTGCATCAGAGCGATGTTCAAAACCTGGATATGCTTTCAATTGCTCAATGGAAAGCATATTATCATTTGCCGGAATTTTTTCTTTAATGAAATCGGCCATATTACAGTTTTTAATAGGTTTTATAGTTTATTCTTCCACCCTTCAAGAAGCATCACCATCGCAAGAGTATCCAGTTCGCAATATTTCAGTAGTGCATTACCGATGCTTTTTCGTTGCTCTTCCGGAATCTCTGAAAACTGAAGATAATTATATGCCATCATCGCAGTTCCTCCATCAGCAAGCTCTTCCATATCCTTTACGAGAAGGTCGAGGGTTTCAGGATCGAATTCTTCAAAAACACGCGGAAGTGTTTTGTATGGATTATTACCTGCTTCCGGATTTATCCAAATGTGATCTTCAAAATTCAGGCTCATTACTTCCTTTTCTATACCGTACACACCAGCACGACCGTATTTATTTTTTAGGAATTCGCTGTCTGCTATAATTGCCGGCAATATTTGTTTTAAAGAATTG
>JALYQW010000062.1 GCA_030855635.1 Bacteroidota bacterium
TCTGCTGAAGCATTTGGTCTCTGAGTGTACTCATAGCAGTATGTTTTTAAGTTAGACATACTACTAAGTTCAGAAACTTTTTATATATTGAAAAAAAACTACCGCCGTTTTGGCGGTTTAGTCCAACGGTTGGCGCATTTGCGCTGGTGGGGATTGCTTTGGATAAATATTCTGACGACTCGAATTTCAATTTTAAAATTAAACATCTTGAAAAGATAAATGCCCCAATGGCGACAAATGCGCTGTTATAGGAAGGTCGCATGACGCGACAAATATTTTCATTTAGAATACTTTCTGATTGAATCACTTTCTCTAAATCAAATTATGCCAAATTCTATTCTACTATTACTTTTATTATTCTGATCTCGCCTACTTCATTTTCAACTTTCGCAATTAGCAAACCACTTTGATCAGAATTAAGTTGGATTTCATGTGATCTTTCATTCAACTTGTTTTGATAATAAATACAACGACCAGTTATATCAAAAAGTGAAACAGCTATAATAGAATTGTTTCCATTAATCGAAATTGTAAATGTGCCTTGGTTTGGATTGGGAAGTAAACTAATGCTATCTATATGCTGCTTTTGATCAGCAGAAGATTGTTGCATTGTTCTATTTCCTCCATTTTGAATTGTGTTTGGATAGCAAATCGGAGGAATAGGCATATTTTCATTAATCACAGCATGAAAATCGCCTCCGGAAACATAAAATCCATTAGTTAAATGGATGTAATCACCGGCAGTGAATGTTACGTTTGCTCCGGCTTTAATTTCATATATTCCTGATGATTGATCAGTATCGGGATCAACATTTTCCCCAGCTACAATGTGAGATGTTGCAATATAGCTAAGAGGGGTCGTTTGAACTATATCGCCGTTTTGAATATATTGCGTTTCTGAAAAATTTCGCAGTATTGCTCCTCCTTTTCCAATAATTTTAAACCGTCCTGTAATGTTATTTGAACCATCTTCTATTCCTCTGATTTGTGTGTAATCTTGTAGCAACAAAGTTGCTCCCGGTTTAACATCAAAACTCATGTCAAACAAACCTACACAAGGTTCAATAGTTATTTGACTGCCCGGTTCCATATAATACCTTGAAGAGTAAACAGAATGGCGACTATTATTTTCATCTTTAGGATCGTTTGGATTTTCACTTCTGAGATCCGTTCTAACAGGAACATCTCTGCTATCATAAAACGGACCTCCGTTTTTAATTATATTATCAAGATCTACATCGACAACACTTGGAATTGCTCCCCTGATTGTCCTGAAATTAATACCTTCTGGAAACACCATATTAAAATAGTTTTGCCCGTTTCCAGGCAACAATGTAACTTCGGAAGGGTTATAAATTATCGGAGTATTTAATATACTAAATTCAAACTCTTTTTGAATAAAATAACTTTGTAATAAACCTTCATTTTTTACCAAAAGCTGATTTTGATTTGTGACACTGTTATATCCTGCCAATGTTTTTCCTTCCGAATTGAAGGCATTTGCCACATGCAGTGACGTTGGCCCCGGAAAAGGATACCAGAATTGTCCTAGCCAGTAAAAGTCATCCGTTGTTGATGGAACCGGTATATTGCATCCGTTTATATCTATTTCAGATGTTTTAAAATAATTGATGGATCCGATACCATTTGTCCAGCTCTGATTGCTCGCATTATCAGCATAAGGCATGATGTCATTTGGATCAAGAATTGCCAAAGGCCGAATTATGACATCATAATTGGCTTCGCTGCTACCCGGGCAGTTGTCCTCCTTAAATGGGTAGTAACGCATCCGTCCCCTGGTATTATCTATAATATAGCTGATAGAGGAAATTACAGGGCCGGGATTAACCGGATCGTTTGTGCAATGCAGATACAGAGTTAACTTATAAATAGAATGTGGTAGATATTTGCGATTAACAAAATTTGGATTGAATGTTTTATTGAAAAAATCCGTAACCAATGTCTGATGCCACCCATTGTCCAACTCACTGTTCCCACCTGAATTGAATCGGCCATTTTCAATATCACTAAATAAGTATTGTCCCCATTTTTTGTTATATGGGTCATAATTATCGTTGGGAAGTTCTAAATGCCGCTCGGTTGATTGACAAGTGGCGCATGTATTACTGCCAAAAGCACAATTTAATGTAAATGGAAAACTGACTAATTCCAGAGAATAAGTAATCAAGTGATCAAGTTGATAATCGTTATACCAGTAATGATAACCAATGTTTATCTCATATTCCCCGGTAAATCCTAAAACGGGATTAGACGGAAGGAATGTTGATTGAATATCAACACCATTAATATTGGTATAAATTGGTGAAACGAATCCCTCGTAGTCACGATACGTATTAATCAGGATGTTATTAGAAAACTGCGCGATTGAATTCAATATGCTCAGGCTAAATACGATTAACAGAATAATCTTTTTCATAAGTTATTTTTTAAAGAACTTAAATATTTTATCAAGATCTCCCTGTACACTAACAAGTCTGATAAAGTAACAGCCCGGCAACAGGTGAATCAGAGATAGTCTTGCATCTACTGAACCGGAAAGCAAATCGCTCAAAATCCTTCTGCCGGTTATATCGGTAATGGAAACCTGGTAATGAACTTGAGGTTTCAGACCTGAAATGTTCAATGCTTCTGCCGCCGGATTTGGAAACAGTGAAATATTTTCTATTATATCTTCTATTTGCAGATCCTCAAGGTTGGTTGCCGTTTCACACCAGACATAAGGATTTAAAGTCAGGGTATCACGGCTCACGGTTATTGAAGCAATCATATTAAAAGCTGTATCCGTATATGAAAGGGTATATGAACTTAGAGCCATGGGTACAGAAGAAAATGAAGTAGTGGGATATTGACCACACCCCCCGTTGAAAAAACTGTCAATTTTTACAACAAACATATCATCGCCTGATGTATTATTACCGGCAAGTAAAAGCCCGTGATCAGAAGTTTCCTTTGTTTTTAAATAAGTAGCATTGGAAGGAAAGTTAGGAATATAGGTATATGAACTTTGGTAATTGGCAATACTATCTGTAATAATAACTCCCATACCTCCTATGAGCACAAGTTCAGAATCGTATTTTTTAATTAATTGCGTTGGGGCTGAAGTACCAAAAGGTCTAAGTAATTTTACAGACCACACAACCTGATTCAAAGTATCAAAATTTATGATGAATGGATCGTTTTGTATGCCGAATGTAAACCCTGCTACATAAAATGAATTCTGCTCTGTTATTATGTTTGTAAACACGGTATTTTCATTGTTTTCATACAATGCATTTAGGTATACCAGAGTTCCTGTCGAGTCAATTGTGGCCAATACCCCTTGTGATAGCTGTGTTCCAGGTTCAACAATTGAACCCACTAAAATTGTACCTGAATTTGCATCAATAGTGAAATCTGAAACCGAAAATCGTTTATCAATCTGGTAAAATTTGCTTTCTATCATCATCCCAGCAGCGTCTAGTAATAGCCAGTTCAAATACGTACTATCGTTGGCTCCAAAATCAGTCTTCGAAGTTCCGCAGATAATAATATTTCCATCATTTCGACACAGCATTCTGCCCATATATTCGTACATAGGTGTTGCATACCGTTTGATCCATTGTATGTTACCCTCAAAATCAATTTTTAATATAAAATAATCATTTGTTGTGGATCCGAATATAACAAACCCATCCGACATTCGAGATGCATCAACTGCAGTTAGCTCTTGTCCATATTTGTAACTCCATTGAACGTTGGAAAGCATATCTGTTTTTACTACCAATGTATTATGGGGGCAGTTGTTACAATCTTTATGACGGCCAAAATAGTAGATGGCTGTATCGTTCATGATTTCAAAATCCGAAATATATTCAGAACTGTTATGAAACTGTTTTTGATAAATGATTTGGGCATTCATATCATTCGAAACTAATAGCATAAATACGAAAAAAAGTATCTTCGTGTTTTTAATATTCAGGATAATTGTTATAAATTGTAAAATGTTCATGCTGCCTAACATCAGTTTTGTTTTTTATGAACTAATTTTTCAGCTTTTTATGAATAGCTTCGTTTTCTTTCTATAGCAATTCAATTTTTTTGTTTAAATCTATAATATACAGATAGAGCTCTTCAATTTTTTCCTGTTGCAGTCTTTGTATCTCGCCAATGTTTTGTCCATCAAGTTCTATTTGTTCTGCTGAAGGAAATCCAGGTAGTTTTTTATTTAAGGATAACGATTTTTCTAAGTGATCTATAGAATTTAATTCATAGTTTCCGGAAAAAACATAATCCGGCCACGATCCCGAAAGCTTTACATAAGCTTCTCGAAAACCAACTTTGCCATCAACAACCATTTTATATCCGGCAGGAATAGTCGATGTTCCAATTCCGACCCCTCCGGCCTGGTTGATGCGCATTGCTTCATTTG
>JALYQW010000074.1 GCA_030855635.1 Bacteroidota bacterium
TCGATATGAGTTACAAGGATCCTATAAAAGCAAGTGAGATTGATCCCATCACGGGAGAAAGTAATGATGAAAAAATCTCTTTTGGCGATAAAATACTTCCTCATTTTATAATCGGCGCCGAATTACTGCTCTCAAAAAATTTTCATGTCAGGGGTGGATATAATTTCCAGCGCCGCACTGAGTTGGGTGTAGAAACGAAAATGTCAACCGTAGGTCTCAGCTGGGGCTTTGGTTTCCGAGTTTCAAAATTCCATTTCAGTTACGGAAGGGCAACTTATCACCTGGCAGGTGCTTCCAATCATTTTTCGTTATCGGCAAACCTGGGAGAATTCTTTTCCAGAAAAAATACAGTTTCACAGCCCTGAAAAACACATTTCTTCGCGATTTCGGTTACATAATTGCTTAATTTTGCAATGGTATGTACAATGATATGGCGCTTTCAAACCCGGTTATTGCAATTGACGGATTCTCTTCTTGTGGGAAGAGTACAGTCGCCAAAGCAATTGCCCGTATCCTGAACTTAAGGTATATCGATTCCGGGGCTATGTACCGCGCAGTTACCCTGTATTTTCTCGAAAACAACATCCCATTTGCCCAGGCCGGTGAACCGTATCATTATAATTATGGATCGGTACTGGACAACATTCATATATCTTTTCATGTGAATGAAAATGATGGCACGTCGGGTATATTTCTGAACAACCGTGATGTTCAGAAAGAAATTCGCTCGATGGCTGTTTCTGATAATGTAAGCCATGTGAGTGCAATTAAGGAAGTTCGCCTGCGCATGGTTCATTTGCAGCAACAAATGCATCACAAAGGCGGATTGGTTATGGATGGCAGGGATATCGGCACAACCGTGTTTCCCGATGCGGATCTGAAAATTTTCATGACAGCAGATCCTGAGGTCAGGGCCCTTCGACGCTATAAGGAATTACAGGAATCTCAAGTAGAGGCAACCCTGGATATGGTGAGGAATAACATCAACAGCCGCGATTATGAGGATACGCACCGGGAAGAAAGCCCGTTGCGCCAGGCTCAAGATGCTATTGTACTCGATAACACCTTCCTGAATTACGACCAGCAGGTGAACTTTGTGCTGGAAAAATTAAAAAACCTCTCCGTTGCCGGGAATAGCTAATCCCGTAAGGTTATAAACCATTTGAATTGCCCGCTGTTTATCAGTAAATTTGTACCATGAAAATTACCGTTGATCCGGAATCAGGCTTTTGCTTTGGAGTGGTGTTTGCCATTCAGATGGCTGAGGCCGAATTGGAATCTAGTGGTAATTTGTACTGTTTGGGCGACATCGTTCATAACAATATGGAGGTCGAACGATTGACCCGCAAAGGATTGAAGATCATCAATCATGAACAGCTTAGAGAGTTACGCGACTGTAAAGTGCTGATCCGCGCGCATGGTGAACCTCCTGAAACCTATCAAATTGCAATCAAAAATAACATCGAGCTAATCGATGCCTCTTGTCCTGTAGTGTTAAAACTTCAAAACCGGGTACGTAACAGTTATGAAGAAATAAAAAAAACGAACGGACAAGTAGTTATTTACGGAGAAACAGGTCATGCCGAAGTGAATGGTCTGGTTGGTCAGACCGGTGGAGAAGCCATTATTCTTACCGGTGAACAGGATATTGAAAAAATTGATTTCAGCCGCCCGATCTATCTCTTTTCACAGACGACCAAAAGCACCGAAGGATTTGAGCATATCCGGGCTGTAATTGAAAACAGGGTCAGGTCTGTTAAGGGAGTTCTTGAAACCCAGGATTTTATAGCCAACGACACCATTTGCCGCCAGGTGTCTAACCGGGAACCTCAACTCGAAAAATTTGCTGTTCAGCATGATGTGATTGTTTTTGTAAGCGGCAAGAAAAGTTCCAATGGAAAAGCGCTTTTCGGGGTTTGTAAGGCGGTGAATCCCAACACGTATTTTGTTTCAGAAGCAGCTGAGATCCAGCACGAATGGCTGAAAAACGCTCAGTCGGTGGGGATATGTGGGGCCACTTCAACGCCTATGTGGCTGATGGAGGATGTTGCCGCCCATCTGCAACTCTTAAAAACCGGCGAACCGGCATCGAACTGACCCCAAGTTAGCAATTAACACTTTCTTGTTATATAAAAACCTGAATTTCTTTTTTTTGTAAAAGAACTTTTGGTACATTTGCGCTCCCTTTTCGAAAGGAAAGGAGTTGTAAACTTCTTAAACCATAATGATTACAGAAACGGAAATTTTAAACATGGATCAAAAATCTTCTACGCCAGCGGCAATTCGCCGGTCAGAGCCTACAGGTTCTGATTTTGATTGGGATAATATCGGCAAAAGTGCTGATATTTATAAAACCTCCGATCGTGAGCAGTTCGAGAAGATGTATGACGAAACCCTCAGTTCAGTTGTTGAACACGATGTACTGAAAGGGAAAATTATTGGTATGACCAACAAAGAAGCGGTTGTGAACATCGGCTTCAAATCGGACGGTCTTATACCACTTTCTGAGTTCCGCCACATGCCAGATCTCAAAATCGGTGACGAAATTGAAGTGTATGTGGAAACACAGGAAGACAAAAACGGACAATTAATATTGTCGCACAAAAAAGCGCGTGCTCTCAAATCATGGGAAAATGTGAATGGTGCGCTGGAGCGCGATGAAGTGATCCAGGGTTTTGTGAAATGCCGTACCAAAGGTGGTCTCATTGTAGACGTGTTTGGAATCGAAGCATTCCTGCCAGGTTCACAAATTGATGTGAAACCGATTCGTGATTACGATGTTTTTGTAGGAAAAACCATGGAGTTCAAAGTGGTTAAGATTAATAATGAATTTAAAAACGTGGTTGTTTCTCATAAAGTTCTTATCGAAGAAGAACTGGAGACTCAGAAAGCGGAAATTATATCCAAGCTTGAAAAAGGACAGGTGCTGGAAGGTACTGTTAAAAACATCACCTCTTACGGTGTGTTTATGGATCTTGGCGGAGTGGATGGACTGTTGCACATTACTGATATTTCATGGGGACGGATCAACCACCCGGAAGAAGTATTGCAGCTCGATCAGAAAGTCAACGTAGTTATTCTCGATTTTGATGATGAGAAAAAGCGTATCGCTTTAGGTTTGAAGCAACTTCAGCCTCAGCCTTGGGATTCATTGAATACTGAACTCAAAGTAGGTGATAAAGTAAAAGGTAAAGTTGTAGTGATTGCCGACTACGGTGCTTTTGTTGAAGTAATCCCCGGTGTGGAAGGACTGATTCACGTTTCTGAAATGTCATGGTCACAACACCTGCGCAGTCCTCAAGACTTCCTTAAAGTAGGAGATGAGATTGAAGCTGTTGTTTTAACTCTTGATCGTGAAGAGCGTAAAATGTCACTCGGATTGAAGCAACTGATGCCTGATCCATGGGGACAAATCACAACCAAATACCCTGTAGGATCCAAGCACAAAGCCAAAGTGCGCAACTTCACCAACTTCGGTGTATTTGTTGAACTTGAAGAAGGCATTGACGGCCTGATCCATATATCTGATCTTTCATGGTCAAAGAAAATCAAGCACCCTTCTGAATTTACCAAAATTGGTGATGAAATTGAAGTAGTAGTACTTGAGGTAGATGCTGAAAATCGCAGGCTGAGCCTGGGTCACAAGCAGATTGAAGATAATCCATGGGATAACTATGAAAGTATTTTCAAAGTCGATTCCGTTCATGAAGGCGTTGTTGGAAAAGTAACCGATAAAGGTGCTGTTATTGCATTGCCCTATGGTGTGGAAGGATTCGCTCCTTACCGCCACCTGAGCAAAGAAGGCGGAGCAACAGGAAAGACCGAAGAGAAGCTGGATTTCAAAGTAATTGAGTTCTCCAAGGAAAATCGTAAGATTATAGTTTCGCATACCCGCATCTTTGAAGATGCAAAGAATGTATCACGTTCTGAAAACACCACTGAGAAATCAGAAGATACTACAACCAAGTCTATCAAGAAGGTTAAAGAAAGTGTTGAGAAATCAACTCTTGGTGACCTTGGAGTATTGTCGGCGTTGAGAAGTGAACTCGAGACTTCTGAAAAGAAGACCCGTGACGATGCAGAAGAGGGAACCGACGAAGCTGCGAAAAAACCGAAAAAAGTGAAAGCAGCCAAAGAAAAGGAAACTGATGAAGATCAGCCTTCCGCTGAATAATTAGTATTAAAAATCCTCCGGTTTCGGGGGATTTTTTTTGACCTCATTATTTGTAGTATGTTTGTAAGCACAAAAGCTGATATGTTATCAAGGCAAATTTTATCAAGCAGGAGTTTTGACATTACCATCAACCGGCTGTGTTTCGAGCTTATCGAAAATCACGATGATTTTTCAGAATCTGCTATAATCGGTTTGCAGCCAAGAGGTATTTATCTTTCCAACCGCATCACCAACCGCCTAAAGCAATTCCTTCCCGGGAAGGAAATACTTTCGGGAAACCTCGACATTACTTTCTTTAGGGACGATTTCAGAAGACGCGAAAATGTAATTGTTCCCAGTGCTACCGAGATTGATTTTTTGATTGAAAATAAAAAGGTCATCCTGGTGGATGATGTGTTGTATACCGGTCGTACCATACGTGCAGCACTCGATGCCATCCTGGCTTTTGGAAGGCCCAGGAAAGTGGAACTCCTCACATTTATTAACCGCAAGTTTAGCAGGGATGTACCTATCGAGCCCAATTATGTGGGCCAGGCAATTGATACCATTATGTCGGATAAAGTGCGGGTATCATGGCAGGAAACTGAAGGAAAGGATGAAGTTTGGTTATACACTAAAGAAAAGGAAGTATGAATGATCAATTGAGTGTGAGACACCTTCTCGGTATCAAAGACCTGACTGCTTCGGACATTGAATTAATTTTTGCCACTGCTTCCAATTTCAAAGATGTTATTAACCGCCCCATTAAAAAAGTTCCCTCATTGCGGGATATAACGGTAGCTAATTTGTTTTTTGAAAACTCTACCCGTACCAGGTTATCGTTCGAATTAGCTGAGAAACGCCTTTCGGCAGATATTATCAACTTTTCGGCGTCCTCCTCCTCTGTAAGCAAGGGGGAAACACTTATAGACACCGTGAATAATATTCTGGCCATGAAAGTGGATATGGTAGTTATGCGCCACCCCAAACCGGGCGCAGCAGTATTTTTGGCAAGACATGTAAAAGCAAAGATTATAAACGCCGGCGATGGCACTCATGAACACCCTACCCAGGCGCTTCTGGATGCCTTTTCCATAATTGAAAAACTGGGAACACTGAAAGATGTGAGGGTGGTGATCATCGGGGATATACTTCATTCCCGTGTGGCATTATCCAATATTTTTTGCCTTAAAAAATTGGGGGCTGAGGTAATGGTCTGCGGACCGGCTACTCTGATCCCGAGACACATTCATGAGTTGGGAGTAATTGTGGAAAATAATCTTGATAAAGCCCTCAACTGGTGTGATGTAGCAAACGTTTTGCGGATCCAGTTGGAACGCCAGGATATTAAATATTTTCCTTCACTCCGTGAGTATGTGATGATGTATGGTATTAACAGGAAAATTCTGGATGACCTGAAAAAAGACATCCTGGTGATGCACCCCGGACCTATTAACCGGGGGGTGGAATTAACAAGCGATGCAGCCGATTCACGGCAATCAATTATCCTGCAACAGGTTGAGAATGGTGTAGCCATTCGAATGGCCGCATTGTATTTGCTGGCCGGAAGAGTAGATAATTAAGTTTGTTTAGTATTTTCAGAATAATTTTATTAAATTTGTTAGCACCTAAATCGATTTCCGATGCATTATACGCTTGATAAGAATGATAAGTATGCCGTTATACGGCTTCACGAGCAGAAGCTGAATACGCTTATATCGGCTGAGTTGAAATCGGAATTGCTGATTATCAATAGCCAGGGATACAACAACATTATTCTCGATTTATCGGATACGCAATTTTGTGATTCTTCAGGATTGAGTGCTGTTTTAGTCGGAAACCGTGTTTGCCGAAATGCAAATGGTTCTTTTGTACTGACCGGTCTTAGCGAGCCAATTAAAAAACTCATTGCGATTTCCCAACTGGAGCAGGTTCTGGTTATCACACCCACACTAGAGCAGGCCATCAATATCATCTTTACCGATGAAATTGAAAAACCCTAAAAACGAAAACTGTTAATCCACTTAAATAATTTCTGCACGCCCAACTTATGTTTAAACGTCTACTTGTTTTAGTTGCAATTATTTTTTCAGGAACTGTTTTCCAGTCGAAAGCGCAATGCATTCCTGACATCACTATCACCGATCCCGGAATTTATCCTGACAGTGCTACAGGGCTTCCATCTGGTATAGTTGGAGTTCCCTATAATGAAGTTATACAGGTCAGGGTATTAACGGATACCACTCTGAACAGTCTGCCGGTTGTGATCACCAATATTACCATTACAACTGTAACTGGTTTGCCTCCAGGTCTTACTTATTCGTGTAATCCTTCTTCCTGTGTGTTCCCTGGTGGTTCTAACGGCTGTATCCTTTTATCGGGAACTCCGTCAACTGCGGGAGTTTATCCTCTTACGGTTGATGTAAGCGTTGCAGGAACCATATTCGGAATTCCTGCGCCTCCTCAAATTTCTTCTATCGATTATTATGTTATTACCATAGATGCAACCAGCGGAATCGAAACTAATATAGCAGCATTGAAATTTGACCTGTTGCAAAACAAACCGAATCCTGCAATAACCTACACAGATGTTTCCTTTACTTCACCCGTTGCAGGTGATTTTTATTTGAAAGTCTTCAATCTCATTGGTAAAGAAATTTACAACCAAACAATGAGAGGCCGAGCCGGGATGAACACCATGCGTGTTGAAACTGAAAATTTATCTCCGGGTGTTTATATGATCTCTTTGGAAAATGGGTCAGAGATTGTTACCAGCAGAATGGTTGTCTCCAGAAAATAAATGCCATTTGAGTTAACCATTTTAGGAAGTAGTTCAGCTACTCCAACATTTAATCGCCATCCTACCGCTCAGGTTTTAAATATCCGTGAGCGGTTTTTTTTGATTGATTGCGGCGAAGGCACTCAATCACAACTGGTGCGTTATAAATTACGTTATAACCGGATTGGTCATATTTTTATCAGTCACCTTCATGGTGATCATTACCTGGGATTGATGGGCCTGTTATCCACCATGCAATTGCAGGGAAGAACTACCGAGTTGCATTTATTCGCGCAGCAGGAACTGATGGATATTATAGAACTGCAGTTGCGGCTGTCTCAAACCATACTTCGGTACAACCTGATATTTCATCCTGTAAAAAATTATTCCGGTAATGTAATTCATGAGGATGATGATGTCATTGTGAGTACTATGGTGCTGAATCACCGGATTCCCTGCACCGGGTTTTTATTCCGCGAAAAGCCAAAACCACGAAAGCTGCTCATAAACAAAATGAAGCAGTACAATATTCCTTTTCAATATTTCACCGGCATTAAAAATGGTGAAGACTTTGAAGATGATTTTGGAAATATCATTTACAATAAGGAGTTAACCATGAGTTCGGGTAAACCGCGGTCCTATGCATTTTGTTCCGATACCCTTTACATGGAACAGTTGGTTGATGAAGTTAAAGATGTAGACCTGCTGTATCACGAATCTACGTTTATGCACGACCTGTTAGACAGGGCGAAGGCCACGTTTCATTCCACCAGTATTGAGGCAGCTAATATCGCGTTGAAGGCGTCGGTCGGACAATTGATCATTGGTCATTTTTCAGCACGTTATAAAGACCTGATACCCATGTTACGTGAAGCGCGTACCGTGTTTGAAAATACAGAACTGGCCATTGAAGGAACGACGTTTGTGGTGAAGGAGAAAAACTAGATTATTCTTCCAGTTTTTTTTCAATCAGTTTTTTCAATTGGTTTTCTTCACCCGGATTAATCCATATCATTTCTTTATACCGTCGAAACCAGGTGAGCTGCCGTTTGGCATAGTTGCGTGTATGTTGCGCAATAAGTGAAGTGGTTTCTTCCAATGAAATCTTACCATCAATATGATCAAACATTTCTTTATACCCTACAGTACTGAGTGCATTCCTGTCACGGAAATCCATCACATTTAATGTTTCTTCTTTAAGGCCGTTAGCTATCATGGCCCGGGTGCGTTCATTGATGCGTTCATAGAGTGCTTCACGGGGCCATGCAATACCGGCCATCATCCAATCCCAGGGACGGGAATTATTTATTTTGCCAATATGGGAAGAGTAGGGGAGTCCGGTTGACATAGATACTTCAAGGGCCCTTATGACACGTCGCGGGTTATTGATATCAATAGTATCATAACTTGCAGGATCAGTGGTTGCAAGAAGTTTTTGCAATGCGGTAATTCCCTCTGATTGAAAAATATTTTCCAGGTTATCGCGTATACTTTGGTTGGCTTCCGGTAAGTTGTCAATGCCATGTATTACTGCATCGATATACAACCCTGATCCACCTGCCATGATCACTACATCATGATTGACAAAAAGGGTAGAAAGCAACCGTGTGGCTTCTACACTGTAATTCCCTGCGTTGAAATGATGGGCGACAGAATGAGAATTAATGAAATAATGCGGGACTGCTTTGAGTTCTGATTCACCGGGTTTAGCCGTACCGATTGTAATTTCCCTGTAAAATTGCCGGGAATCGGCTGACAAAATTTCAGTTTTAAAATGCAGGGCGAGATCTATGGCGAGCCGTGTTTTACCCGAGGCAGTAGGGCCTGCAATTATAACCAGTAGTTTGGTCAATGGAAAGTTGAAGCTATTACAAGGTCAGTCACTTCTGTAAAAAAGAATCCGGTGATCACTCTTTTTCACCTTCTTCTTCCGAAGACTCTTCAATATTATCATATTCTGCTTCGTCCACTTCCTCAGAAAATTCAGCAGCAATTGCAGGAGCATCCTCACCTTCTTCAACGTCATCAGTTCCCTCTTCCAACACGCCATCTCCAAACAGTTCATCATCCATAAATTCTGGATCAAGCACTCCTTTAGGTGCTTCCACTACCATATACTGTTTAGGCGCATCCCCATGGACCTTAACACAAACCGGGTATTTTTTCGTGATTTCCGTTTCAGGAAGAATTTTAAATAACTCGATGAAAAAAGTCCATTGTGAAGGCTGGTCAAAAACGTAATAAATTTTCTGATGTGGATCAGCAATGAAATCGCAGAGCCGGCTGCTTTTCATCAGCCGGGCCTCACCTGACGTTTTTTCAGTTTTCTGAAAAACGATTTCCTGCCCTTTTTTCCAGAGATCGTTGCTCATATAAAAAGTTGCAGGCTTCGATGCATCGAACCCGATGGCTTCCTGTATGGCTAAATGAAATTGTTCAAATGACTGAACCGAACGTATTTCTATATCACGATAAATATCATCATACTCTTCAAATGATATCCTGAACCTGTATATGGCCATTCTTTATATGCTAAACTGAGATGTGTTACAAAAGTAAAAAAAGGAATTGTAAATTAAAAAGTACCAGTCAACAAATTATCGGGTTTCGGGGGGTGCCTGAGGAGGTGAAAGTCCCATCCCGATGCCTGTATTCACCATAAAATCCCATGCCTGGGAGTATTCATTTTGAATCAACCCGTCGAGTATGGCTTCACGGATGGCATTTTTTATCAAGCCTATTTCAGGACCTGGTTTTAAGTTAAAGGCTGCCATGATCATTTCACCGGTAATAGGTGGTTGCCAGTTACGCAATTGATCCTTGGCCTCCACTTCAACCAGTTTTTGTTTTACCAGCTCAAAATTTTTAAGATATTTTTTAACTTTCACTTCATTTTTGGAAGTAATATCCGCCTGGCAAAGTGTCATGAGATCATCAATAGCATCACCGGCTTCGAACAACAATCGCCGGACCGCGGAATCAGTAACGATACTTTGAGATAACACAATGGGACGCAGGTGCAGCAAAACAAGCTGCTGCACATATTTCATTTTTTCATTGAGTGGTAATTTAAGCTGTGCAAAAATGGAGGGTACCATTCGTGCACCTTTATCTTCATGACCGTGGAAAGTCCACCCCGTACCTTCTTCAAATCGTTTGGTTGCAGGTTTCGCAATATCATGCAAAATTGCAGCCCAACGCAACCAGAGGTTATCGGTATTTTTACTGATGTTATCCAATACCTGAAGTGTGTGATAAAAATTATCCTTGTGGCCTTTGCCTCCAACATAATCTACCCCGTATAAAGCTGTCATCTGAGGAAAAATAAGTTGCAACAAACCGGTATCAAACAATAATTTAAATCCTACCGAAGGAATTGGAGCCAGAATAATTTTATTGAGTTCATCGGAAATACGTTCTTTTGAGACAATAGTAATCCGATCTTTATTTTCAGTAATCGCATTCAGGGAATTTTGTTCAATTGAAAATCCTAATTGCGTGGCGAAACGGATTGCCCGCATCATTCTGAGCGGATCATCGGAGTAGGTAATAGCAGGCTCCAGTGGTGTTTTAATAATTCCCGCATTGAGATCCTTTACGCCTCCAAAGGGGTCGATCAGCTGACCATAATCCTTCCCGTTAAGGCCTATAGCAAGAGCATTAATTGTAAAATCACGACGGTTTTGATCATCTTCGAGGGATCCTTCTTCAACAACAGGTTTACGTGAACCTGAACGGTACGATTCTTTGCGTGCTCCTACAAATTCAATATTCCATCCTTTGTACATAAGCATGGCAGTACCAAAATTCCGGAAAACAGTAACATGAATATCCTGTCCAAGCATTTTTGCCGCTTTTTCAGCCAGTTCAATTCCACTGCCTGTAACAACAATATCTACATCTTTGCACTCACGTTGTAACAGGCAATCGCGCACATACCCGCCGATAACATAACCCCTCACCTGGTTTTCATCACAGGCTTCGCCAATAATTTTAAAAAAATCAAAAGAGATGTATTCCAGCAATTGAGGGATAACTTTTTAGATGTGTGATTTATTTTCTGACGAATTCAATACGACCACCAGGTGATAAGCGAATAACGACAAGAGCATCAGGTGTGATTTTTGCACCGATGCGCAAATTTACCACATAGGCAGGTGTATTCAAAATGGTTACTGTGTTGTGAGGCGGTTTGACTTGATCAGCAAACTGTGCCGAATAAACAGGCTTTCCGAATTTGTGCACCATTATTTGAACAAACGGATCTTTTACAACCCTGAAAACAGTTTCGCCTTCCGGGTTCAGTAACAAGGATGGCAGGTTCACAACACCTTTAAGAATAATATCCATTGGACGGGTGCTGAATTCTACGAGATCCCAGAGTGGGTCGGGTATTTCTTTTACAAATTTGTTCAATCGTCCGGGTTCATCAAGCAACAGCGAAGGAGCTATAAAATTATCATCAACCTGAATTTTTTTTATCAGGTCAATATTCATAGCATCACAACCTACGCTCCAGCCTGTTTCGTCAGGGAAAATAATAAATGCTCCTTTGCGTAGTGTCTGAACACAATTGTTAATTTCACCTTCAATCTGGGGATTTATTTTCATGCTGCGCCGGGAACAGGAACTACAATAGTAGTTGCACATCTAAAATGTTGTAAAGGACATTGATGGTAACCATGCAAACCGCAAGGCCGGCACTCAAGTTTTTCAGTCGTTTCAATAATGAATGTTTGTTGTGAAAGCGGGCCGAATCCAAAAGCCGGAACGGTGCTGCAAAAAAAAGCAGTAACAGGTGCATTCATCGCAGATGCAATATGAAGCGGACCGGAATCATTCACATAATTCATTTGTGCATCGCGCATAAGGGCAGCCGATTGCAGCAACGATAATTTTCCCGCCAGGTTAATAACGGAGGTACTCCCTGTTCCGGCTAAACGTTCACATAACTCATGATCGCCCGGTGCTCCAAGAAGGTAAATGGTTAATTGGGTTGATGCGTTTCGGATCATTTCTTCCCATTTATTTTCAGGAAGTTGTTTGGTGAACCATACCGATGCAGGAGCCATGGTTACGTACCGGTTGTTTTTGTAAGCCGCTGTTGCCAGGAAATCTTTTTCATTAGGATATAACTTTGGTAATGCACTTCCCTCTTTTCCAAATCCCTTTAACAGGGAAAGGTTTCTATCTGCTTCATGCCTGTGATCACCAATGATATGTTGGGTAACATGAGTGAATAAAAATGAGAATGGATTTTTTTGAAATCCTGCTCTCACGGCGGCACCTGAAAAAGCTGTAATAAGACCGGAGGAGAAAAAACGCTGGAGATTAAAAACAGCATCATAACGTCGCTGCCTGACCGTTTTAATTATCTGAAACAAACCGCGCCACTTGCCTGATTTTTTTTTCCAAACCAGAACTTCTTCCAGGTAAGGGTGATCTTTTAATAAACTCTCATTGCCTTCCCTTACCAGCATGCTGATTTTAGTGCCGGGAAAATCCTTGTGTATTTTTTCAAGCAGCGCGGTGGCAAGGATTACATCTCCAAGAAAAGCGGTTTGTATGACCAGTACTTTCTCCATTTCACTTATACGGCCACGTTATATTCGCGGAGCGTGTTGTTGAGTGATGTTTTCAGATCGGTAGAGGCTTTTCGTTGTCCTATGATCAGGGCACAGGGCACCTGGTACTTTCCGGAAGGAAATTCTTTAGTATAACTTCCGGGAATAACTACTGATCGTGAAGGAACGCGTCCTTTATATTCTACAGGTTCATTACCGGTAACATCTATAATTTTTGTTGACATGGTCAGCACTACATTCGCGCCAAGCACAGCTTCTTTTTCAACATGAATCCCTTCAACAACAATACAACGGGAGCCGATGAAACAATCATCTTCGATAATAACCGGGGCAGCTTGCACGGGTTCCAATACACCACCGATTCCTACACCTCCGCTCAGGTGAACATTCTTGCCAATCTGTGCACAGGATCCTACTGTAGCCCAGGTATCTACCATGGTGCCTGAATCAACATACGCACCGATATTAACATAGGAAGGCATCAGAATTGCTCCCGGTGCGATAAAACTTCCGTAACGGGCAATGGCATGTGGCACAACGCGCACACCCAGTTTCTTGTAACCGGTTTTGAGAGGTATTTTATCATGAAATTCAAAAGGGCCGGTGCTGATTGTTTCCATAGCGCTGATAGGAAAAAATAGAATTACTGCTTTCTTAACCCATTCATTCACAATCCATCCATTTTCTGAAGGCGAAGCAACCCGCAATGTCCCCGCATCCAGCATGCTCATCACTTCACGTATTGCCTTCTTTGTAGTATCCGTTTCCAGCAATGATCGGTTTTCCCATGCGTCTTCAATGGTTTTTTGCAGCATTATTCCTTGTTTTTATGTTGACAAAGGTAAGATTTACCTAGGATTATCCTGTCGTTAGGCGGAAGTTAAAAGGGTATTTTTCATAATTTTACACCCTGAAAGATGGAGCGGGTACTGGCAATAGATTATGGAACAAAACGAACCGGCGTAGCGGTTACCGACGAAACCCAAACGTTTGCATTTGGGTTGACAACCGTGGCTACCAAAGATATTTTCCGCTACCTGACAGAATATATGAAATTGCATCCTGTTGGAGGTTGTGTGGTAGGAGAACCAAAACGTATGAACAATACCGATACCGATGCTACAAAACATATAGAAGCTTTCATAAAAAAACTGAATAAGGAATTCCCGGGTGTTGTTATTTACAGAATGGATGAACGCTTTACTTCGAACCTGGCTAGGCAATCTATTATTGATAGTGGGGTAAAGAAAAAAGGAAGAGCAAACAAGGAAATGGTAGATATGGTGAGCGCAACCATTATATTGCAGTCGTGGATTGAATTACAAAATCACCGGCAAAGAAATTCAAAATGAATTGAACTGATTAGTCACTATTATTCACGTGTTGTTAAAATTGCAGGCATTAAAAAATTGAAATATCAGTCTGAACTGATAGAATGAATGAGCATATGATTTACCCTATTGTCGCCTACGGGCATCCGGTGTTGAAAAAGAGGGCTGTTGAAATCGGACCTGATTATCCGCAGTTGAAGGAGTTTATTAAGTCGATGTTTGACACCATGTATGAGAGTGCAGGGGTAGGGCTTGCTGCTCCGCAGGTAAATTTTTCGATTCGTTTATTTGTAGTTGACGGAGCCGCTTTTGTTGATGAGGATCCGGATCTGCATGATTTCAAGAAAGTATTTTTAAATCCCGTCATTCTCGATGAGGCCGGTGACCCATGGAAATTTAATGAAGGTTGTTTGAGCATTCCCGGTGTGAGGGATGATGTTACCCGTCATTCGGAAGTGTATATCCGTTACCAGGATGAAAATTTTGTAGAGCATACTGAAACCTATACCGGAATTGCCGCGCGTATTATTCAGCATGAGTATGATCATTTGGAAGGCATACTCTTCACCGACCGTTTGAGTCCGCTTAAAAAGAAACTTATTAAAGGTAAACTGAATGATATTTCCAGGGGGAAAGTGGATGTTGATTATAAAATGAAATTTTTTAATAAATAATACCCTGATTAAATCAGGAATAGTATTTTTACCTGAACAACAGGTATCGCACATGCTGATTTATCTAACAGGATTTATGGGTGCCGGTAAAACTACTACCGGAAAAAAACTTGCCAGCTTGCTGGGTGCTACTTTTATTGATCTGGATAATGAAATAGAAAAAGAAACCGGCTTACCTATTATTGAAATTTTTAAATCCGGAGAATTTAAATTTCGCGAAATCGAATCAATGGTGTTGCGCAACTTATCCGTGACAAAAAATGCGATTATTTCCTGTGGTGGAGGAACTCCCTGCTTTAATGAAAACCTTACATGGATGAAAAGCAATGGAATCACTGTTTATATTCGCATGACAGTAGGAGGTCTTTTTCACCGGTTGTCAGCCACCAAGCAAACGCGGCCGCTCATAGCGGGAAAAACCGATGTGGAACTCATGGAATACATTATGGAAACACTCAAGGAGCGGGAGTATTATTACAAGCAGTGTCATTATGTTGTGAAAGGAGAAAGTCTGGATGCGAAAGAACTGCTTTCACAAATACAAAAAGGGGAAACTCAGCTCAAGTAAACAGCATCTTCATTTCCAAATTCCACACTTACATGTTCCTGGAAAGTGGTGGATAATGTCATGCCTACAAAATCAGTAAGAATAGGGTAACGCCTGTGATCACGGTCGACAAGGAGCACAGTGCGGATTTTCCTGGTATCCGTACTCAGAATGGCCTTGAGGGAATAAATAAGTGTTTTGCCGGAGTTGAGGACATCATCCACAAGAATAATTGATTTTCCAACCATGGCGTCACGTGAACCGGAAATGGTTACTTCATGATTTTCCTGTTGCTGTTTATTAATGCGCAATTCAAATAAATGGACTTTAAGATCGCAGATTTTTTGCACAGCTTTCTGGATTCTTTGAGCAAGCAGATAACCATTTTGCCAGATTCCCAGAATAAAAATTTCTGATTCTTCGTTATTATCCTCGTAAATCTGCCAGGCAATGCGATCGATTCGCTGCGCGATCTGGTGATGGTTTAAAAGTAAGGTTCGCGTTTTATTCATAAGAACAAACGATCAGTTTGCAGGAAAATTAATTCTTCCACCTTTCACGTAATATTTGCGGTAATAGGGATGGTTGAGATCACTAACCGTGACACCTTTTGAGCGGCTGGCATGTGCGAATTTATCATTTCCCAGATAAACGCCCACATGAGAAATATTGTTTTTGTTAATGTTAAAAAATACCAGATCCCCTTCACGAAGTTTTTCTCTGGGCAGTTGCGTAACCTGTTTGGCCAGATCGGCGGAATTACCCGTTAGCAGATAGCAGTAGGCATGCTCATATATTTTATTTACAAACGAGGAGCAGTCAATGCCATCGAGTGTTTTGCCAGCGTAGCGATAGGGTGTGCCCATCCAGTTTTCGATAGTGCTGTAGAGATCAGTATTGAAAATGTGAGTTATGTCCAATTCGAAAACCTGACTGTAATATGCTTTCAGATAGTCCTCAAAAATATTGCTCTCAGCTACAGGCCGGGTATTACCACTATCCCGTAAGGCAACCGTTTGACTAATGGATCGTTGAAATATCAGCAAAAAGCTGAAAATCAATAAAATATAATGGAGTTTTAGTTTCACTGACGCAAATTTACAAATTCTATCCTATCACAGCGCCCTGTTTTCGGCCCTTGACATAAAGTTTTTAACACCACTCCGGTATTAAGGTTTCCGCATAATCGCGAATAATTCTCTTCCGGATCGGGGTTTTATAGAATTATAACAGGGTTCCAGAATTTTTATTTCAAAAAAGGGTTCAAAATACCCTAAATACTCCTCGCGGTTTCCTCCGAAGGGCGGACCATCAACAAATTCGGCTTCAAAAAGGACTCCGGCTAACCGCCCCCCCGGAACCAGCAACTCATGCATTTTTTCTGCATACTTTTTTCTTTCCGAAGGATGCAAGGCGCAGAAAAAAGTTTGTTCCACAATAAGATCATACATCCCGGCATGCTCAAAGAAATCTTCCCGAATGAGTTTGTGCTGAGGGAAAAGAGGTAAGCGTAGCCGAAGATTCCTTAACGGTTGTTCAGAAAGGTCAACTACTGTAACATTTGTAAAACCATTATTGAAAAGATATTCCACTTCATAACCATTCCCGGCTCCCGGCACAAGAATGCGGAGATTTTTATCCTTCAACTGATCGAAATACTCTTTCAGTGGTGTTGTAATTTCACCCACATCCCAACCGGTTTGTTGCTGTGCATACCGGGAATCCCAGTACGATTTGTTAAATTTTGTTTCCATTTTTTATATTGCCAACCCAACATCTTCAAAGAAGTGAGGTACATTTTTATTTAATTTAAATTACTGCCTATGCTTACCAATTCCCTATCATTTGATTTGTTTTTTTGTAAGTAAAGCAACATTTTCAACATGGGCTGTATGTGGAAACATGTCAACCGGTGTCATTTTTGCTACTTCGTATTTTTCGGATAATAACAAAATATCACGTGCCTGAGTACCGGGATTGCAGCTTACATATACTATTTTTTCTACATCAGAAGCTAAAATACAATTAATAACATCTTCATGCATTCCTGCTCTTGGAGGATCGGTAATTATGACATCCGGCTTACCATGATGGCTGATAAACTCCGCAGTAAAAACATTTTTCATATCGCCGGCAAAAAATTCAGTGTTCTGAATTCCGTTCATCCGAACATTCTGAATGGCATCTTCAATTGCTTCGGGTACATATTCGATACCGATCACTTTTTTAGCTGAAGCTGCCATAAATGCAGCAATAGTTCCTGTGCCGGTATACAAGTCATAAACAATTTCATTTCCCGTAAGGCCTGCATATTCTCGGGTGATGCGGTAGAGATTCAAGGCCTGAGTGCTGTTGGTTTGGAAAAATGATTTTGGTCCGATAATAAACTTCAGATTTTCCAATTGTTCGATAATATACGGCCTGCCGTGGTACACAATAGGTTCCTGGTCATGAATGGTGTCATTGCGTTTGGTATTGATCACATATTGCAATGATGTAATCCACGGAAATTCTTTTTTAATGCCGGCCAGCAGATCATTCCGCATATCAGGATCATCTTCTTTAAAAACCACAATTACCATCCATTCATCTACTGTTGTATTGCGGATTATAAGATTGCGCATCATGCCATTTTGAACTTTCAGATCAAAATAGGACATGCCCTCATTTTTGGTGAATTTCCTTACAAACAATCTTATGTTATTGGCACGTGCATCCTGGAGGTAGCACTGTTTTAGATCAAGTACTTTGTTAAACTTTCCCGGAATGTGAAATCCAAGACCATCCATATCTTTCTCTTCCTGCACATGCATTTCTTCATTCAGTAAATAGCGTTTGTTGGTGAACGTGAATTCCATTTTGTTCCGGTAATGCGTGGTTATTGGAGCACCCAGGATAGGAGCAAGTGGTGGTGCAGTAATTTTTGCAATGCGTTCCATGGCATCTCTCACCTGTTTTTCCTTAAAGTGAAGTTGACCATCGTAAATCATGTGCTGCCATTTACAACCACCGCAAATTCCAAAGTGTTCGCAAAAGGGTTCGGTACGGTGAGGGGAAGGAGTAATCATCCGGATAATTCTTCCCTCATCAAATGATTTCGATTTCTTAATGACTTCCACATCCACAACATCCCCGGGAACGGCACCTTCAATAAAAATGGCTTTTTCACCCGCCTTCCCAAATGCTTTTCCTTTGTCGGCAATGTCAAGGGCCGTCACATTTTCAATAATAGCTCGTGTCATCAGGGTTTTCCGGCGTTCGTGTCGTCCCATAAGTTTAATAGTTAAATAATTAGTGTTTTGCCGGTAGCTTTCGGGCAAAATTACTACATTTTCGGCCCTCCCGGTATCGTGTCCTCTATTTACAAAGGAGACCGGATTGCTTATATTTGCATTATAATTGGCCCGCTATGATTGATTTGATGTCGAGTAAACAAGCTATTGAACTGGAAGAAAAGTACGGTGCTCACAACTATCACCCATTACCCGTTGTTTTAGCACGCGGCGAAGGGGTTTTTGTGTGGGATGTGGAAGGCAAGCGTTATTTTGATTTTTTATCGGCTTACTCTGCAGTCAACCAGGGACATTGTCATCCGCGTATCATCAGTGCACTTGTCGACCAGGCATCCCGCCTTACCTTAACATCAAGAGCTTTTCACAATAACGTATTAGGAGAATTTGCCGAATATTTAACCCGTTTATTTGGCTATGATAAAATGCTTCCCATGAATTCCGGTGCCGAAGCTGTAGAAACAGGGCTGAAGCTTTGCAGGAAATGGGCCTATGAAGTAAAAGGTATTGAAGATAATAAAGCGAAAATTATTGTGTGTGAAGGGAATTTTCATGGAAGAACCATGACGGCGGTTTCAGCTTCCACCGACCCCGATTCCTACAAACATTATGGTCCTTACCTTCCCGGTTTGGTGGTAATTCCTTATAACGACCTGGGCGCATTGGAAAATGCTTTGAAGGATCCAACGGTTGCCGGATTTTTGGTAGAGCCTATCCAGGGGGAAGCAGGGGTAATAGTTCCTGATGAAGGTTATCTCGCGAAAGCGGCTACACTTTGCAAAAAATCAAATGTACTTTTTATTGCTGATGAAATTCAGACCGGAATTGCACGTACCGGAGCCATGCTCGCATGTGATCATGAAAAAGTACGCCCCGATATTCTCCTACTTGGCAAAGCCTTGTCAGGAGGAGTGTTACCGGTATCGGCAGCGTTGGCGGATGATGAAATTATGATGTGCATTAAGCCGGGCGAACATGGATCTACCTTTGGAGGCAATCCACTCGCATGCCGGGTCGCCATTGCTGCAATGGATGTTGTTAAAGATGAAAATCTTGCTGAAAATGCAGTACAGCTGGGTGAATTATTACGCAAAGAATTAAAAGCCATCAACTCTGAAATGATTACCCTTGTGAGGGGGAAAGGGTTACTGAATGCTATTGTGATACAACCTAAAAATGGTAAAGATGCATGGGATGTTTGTTTGAAGCTGGCTGAAAACGGATTGCTCGCAAAACCTACGCATGGTGATATCATTCGCTTTGCACCACCGCTTGTGATTACACGGGATCAGTTGCTGGAATGCACAGCCATTATCCGCAATACCCTGCTATCTTTTTAAAAAAATCAGGAAATTATTTCAGAAGGATCCTCTTTTTTAAGAATGCCTGCGCAGATCAGGGAAACAACGAGTCCAAGCACTACAATTCCGAAAAATTCAATGCCAACCAACATTTCAGGTGTGCTGGTAAATTGCATTTTCTCAGCCATTCGCTCCACATCGGCATCAGAAAATCCTCGCTCAAGAAGGTCTTCTTCCTGTTTCATCCTGATGTAAGTGATCATACCCGGATCGATGACTTTATAATAAATGTATTTCATAATAATGTTAATAGCACCTCCAATCAGAGCAATGCCCAAACCAGCAGAAAATCCGGAACCGAAAGTGATAAAACCATTTCCCAGCTGACGTTTTTCGCGGATCCCCATATAAATTATCGCTGAAACTAAAAGGACAAGCAAAACAGAAAAAATGCGCTGAAAGGTTTCGTCTTTTTCGATTCCCAGTGCATACATAATTAACGTAATGGATGCAAGTGCACCTCCAAGTATTAGCCCGTACCTGACATAAGGTTTCATGATGTGGTTGTTAAAGATGAAATGAATGGTGCAAAAGTAAAAGAATCAAAGAGATTGCAAAACCATCTCGGCACCTTGTTCTCCTACCAGGCTTCCGATAGCCACACCCATTCCGCCCATTCTAACGGCACAAAAAATATTGCCATTTACTTTTTTCAGGATGGTAGATTTGGTGGAACCGATGCCCATAATACCACTCCATCGCATATCAACTTCATAACGGGTATCGGGAATAATTACGGTGGTTAAAAGCTCTTCGAGGCGTTCCTGAATTTGTCCTGTAGTTCCAAATGCAGTTGTAGTTTCTCCTTCGAAATCCAGATTACGTCCTCCGCCGAAAAGTATACGGTTGCCTACATTTCGAAAATAGTAATATCCTTTTTCATAGTGAAAGCTGCCTTTTATTTTTAATTTTTCAATAGGACGTGTAATGAGAACTTGTGCCCTGGCAGGTTCTACCGCGATATCAGGAAGCAGTTTTTTGGCAAACCCGTTATTAGCAACAAGAAGTCGCCGTGCTTTAAAAGTAAAACCATTTTCACAAAAAAGTTCCACTTCTTTTTCCCTGTTCTGAATTTCGTGTATGCTCAGGCCGTTAATGATGCAAACTCCTTTTTGATGTGCAATATCTACCAGGGTGTGCATCATTTTACCGGAATTGATTTGGCCTTCCTGCCGGTTAAGAATCATATGGCTGACGCCAGAAAAGCCAAACCCGGGGATGTATTCATCTGCGCAAGCATACGTCTCCTCAATACCGGTGATGCTTTTCATGAGCTTGTTAAAATAAGCGATTTTTTCGCTGCATTTATCATAGGAGTTACCATCAGTGCCGGTAAAAACCTCATACCCGCCATGGGGTTCATAATCAAGAGCGCCATCTCCAATAAGTTTTCTGAGCTTGTTAAGTCCCTTCCAACGCATCTCCACTCTGGAGAAAACTTCTTCTTCGGTCTCTTTTTCAAGATCATCCATGAGTTCAGTCATGCTGCCAAAACAGGCAAACCCGGCATTACGGGTACTGGCTCCGTACGGAAGAAAACTGCGTTCCACCACTACTACATTCATTGAAGGAGTACTGGTTTTCAGGTGAATAGCAGCATTTAATCCCACTATTCCGCTCCCTATGATGCAAATATCGATGTGCTTAAAAACGGATTCCATTTCCCAGTAACTTGGTTCATACATACCTGAACAATTGTAGTCCTAAATTTAGCATTTTTTTATCATTAATACATCCGATTCAATAAATATTAAAGTTAAATTTGAGATAAAGTGCCATTTAAGGCATCTTTCCCGAAAGGCAAGAACAATTTAACTTTTGGCTTGTTATACTCTGTCATGATAGGATTCCGATTCTCAAATTATTCCGCTCCCGACCAGACTCCCTTTGACAGGTTGTTTGATATTTTCAAGCAATTGCTGACTTATACAAGCGGTGATTTTAACGAGGCTATCAGCTGGCTGACCGAACTCGATAAGGAATACAAGCTTACAGAACCGGATTATGGTATCGGGGATTTTATTCAGGACCTTAAAAACAAAGGTTATATCAAAGATGACGCACCCGGATCCGGCAATATTGTAATCACTCCTAAAACCGAACAAGCCATCCGCCAGCAGGCGCTTGAAAAAATATTTGGTAAGCTTAAAAAAGGAAAATCAGGGAATCATGCCACGCGTTTTACCGGAAGTGGAGATGAACTGAGCAGCGACAGCCGGCCTTTTCAGTTTGGTGATGGCCTGGAACAGATCTCGATGTTGGAATCGATGAAAAATGCCCAGGTGAACAATGGCCTCAATGATTTTATCATTACCGAAAATGATCTGGAAGTAAAGGAAAAAGAGCACAAGACTCAAACATCAACCGTGTTGATGATCGACATTTCACACTCTATGATCTTGTATGGTGAAGACCGTATTACACCGGCAAAAAATGTTGCTATGGCACTTGCGGAACTTATCAAACGCAAATACCCAAAAGATACGCTGGATATTATTGTTTTCGGCGACGATGCGTGGCAGATCCAGGTGAAAGATTTGCCTTATCTGCAAGTGGGTCCGTTTCACACTAACACAGTGGCTGGACTTGAACTGGCCATGGATTTGCTTCGCAGGAGAAAAAATGCGAACAAGCAAATTTTTATGATAACAGATGGTAAACCTACATGCATCAAAGAAAACGGACAGTATTATAAAAACAGTTTTGGCCTCGACCGGAAAATATTAAATAAGTGCCTTACGCTTGCGCAGAGTTGCAGGCGATTAAAAATTCCTGTAACTACTTTTATGGTTGCAACTGATCCTTACCTGAAAGAGTTTGTTCATGACTTTACGGAAGCCAATAAAGGGAAAGCATTTTATACTTCATTGCAAGGATTGGGGGAATATATTTTTGAAGATTTTGAGAGGAACAAGCGAAGAAAAATTTGAAAACAAGTGACAAGAAAAATAAAAAAGTGACACGTTGGATTTGAGGAGGTAATTATTTTCAGGTTTGTTTTTTATAAAAAATTATAAATAAAATTATGGTCGGAATAAAATCATTAGGTGAATTAAGGAGATCGGGTTATGTTAGCAAAACCATTAAGGATGAATTGCGGGATAATCTGATTCATAAAATTAAAAATAAACAAAATATATTTGAAGGAATTATCGGATTTGAAGATACTGTGATACCGGAAATTGAGCGGGCTATTTTATCACGTCATCATATTAACCTTTTGGGATTACGGGGCCAGGCGAAAACACGTATTGCCCGACAAATGACGGAATTGCTTGATGAGTACATGCCATACGTTACCGGAAGTGATTTGAATGACGATCCTTTTCACCCGATCTCAGCCTACTCAAAACAATTGATTGCAGAAAAAGGTGATGACACACCCATTTCATGGATGCACCGGTCGGAACGTTACGTGGAAAAGCTGGCTACCCCCGATGTATCAATTGCTGATTTGATTGGAGATGTGGATCCGATTAAAGCGGCCAACCTGCGATTAAGTTATGCCGATGATCGGGTAATTCATTACGGAATTATTCCAAGAAGTAACCGCTGTATTTTTGTCATCAACGAATTACCGGATCTGCAGGCACGGATACAAGTTGCGTTGTTTAATATTTTGCAGGAAGGTGATATTCAGATCAGGGGATTTAAAATTAGAATACCTCTCGACATACAGTTTATTTTTACAGCTAACCCGGAAGATTATACCAACAGGGGAAGTATTGTTACTCCTTTAAAAGACCGGATCGGCAGCCAGATTTTAACTCACTATCCTAAAAGTATTGAACTGTCAAAAAAAATTACTGCACAGGAAGCCCGGATCACTCCCGATCAGAAAAAGAATGTTGAAGTAGGAAGTCTGTTAGCTACGCTTATTGAAAGAATTGCGTTTGAAGCAAGGGAGAGTGAGTATGTGGATTCTAAAAGCGGTGTATCAGCGCGACTAACGATATCTGCATATGAAAACCTGGTAAGTACTGCTGAGCGCAGGATGTTGCTTGCAGGGGAGGAAAAAACGTATGCACGCATCAGTGATCTCATGGGTGTGATTCCGGCGGTGAACGGTAAAATAGAACTGGTGTATGAGGGTGAACAGGAGGGAGCGGCCATTGTAGCTCAAAGCCTGTTAGGAAAAGCGATCCGCAATGAATTTATCCAGCGGTTTCCCGACCCGGGCAAGTTAAAAAAGAAAAAAGAGAACAATCCTTTTCAACCCGTTATTAATTGGTTTGGAGAAGGAAATGTGGTGGATGTAATGCTGCTGGAATCCGATAAGAGTTACCGTAAGATCCTTGACACTATTCCCGGTTTGGGTGATTTGGTAGAAACCTACTGCGGGAAACTTGGTAAGAATGAAAAGCCGGTGATGATGGAGTTTATTCTTTTTGCTATGGCAGAGCATTCTCTCATTGGTAAAAACAGTCTGGAGCGTGGTGTCCGCTTCAATGATATCCTGGGTTCAATGTTCTCGGAAAAAGATATCTTTGGCGACCAGAATTCCAATTAATGTTCAACGCTGCCACCATCCAGGAAATCAAGAAAGAACTGGAAACACGATCTGCCAAAGAAGTGGTAGCGTATTGCCTCACACTTGCAAAATATAAAAAAGACAGCAAAGAATTCCTGAGTTATTTATTGTTTGAATCTGCGGATCCTGAAATTTTCAGTGCAAAGGTGAAGGCCGAGGTGGATGCGCAGTTCAGTTTATTAAAAGCAGAAAAGAATTTATATTTCACCAAAAAAAGCCTTCGTAAAATTTTGCGGCAAGTCACGCGCTATAGCCGTTATGCCTCCAACGATGCATTGACAGCGGATTGGCTGATTTATTTCTGCACCCATTTAAATGAATCGGGAATCCGTTATCATGAGAGTGCGGTATTGGTAAATATGTACAACAACCAATTGAAAAAAATAAACACGTTGATTAACGGCATGCACGAGGATCTGCAACAGGATTACAAGTCTGACCTGCAGGAATTGAAGCGCTGCGGACCGAAATAGATTAACGCTTTCCGGATTTCCAGAGTATAAGACCTCCTGCAGCCATTAGAGCCACTCCAACATACGGCGACCAGTTAACCGTATGTTTCTTATCTCGGGTTATTTCCACTTTTCCAATATCCACCACTTTTTCCTTGGTAAAAAAAGTAAAGGTGGAATAAATGGTTAACAGAATTCCAACAACAAGTAGTATAAGTCCCAGGTTTTTCATAGTAAAAGTTTAAAATGTGAATGTGAAAACAATTGGCAGGCTGCGCTGCATGTGATAAAGATAGTAAATTAAAAACAATTACTTCTTCAAGTGTTTTTCATATAGTGAAATCCACTCTTTCACCGGCATTTTAGAAACCAGTTCACCAATCAGATCATACGGAATCTGGTCTGTTTTTTTAAACCGGATACAGCTCTTACCCATATCCAATTTGGCTGTACTATGTTCGGGATACGCTGCTGTAAACCATTTCAGCAACTCCGTACTGGCATTCAGGCCCATGTGATAAAGTGATATATTATTTTTTTGAGAAGCGAGCGAAAGGAAAGGTAAAGGTTGTTTCGGATCACAATGATACCCGTTTGGATAAAGCGAGTGCGGTACCGAATAGCACAACATGCCATAGCCCATTCCTTCCTTAAAGCCGGCAGGTATATTTTTCTTAATCACTTTCCTGAGTTTTGCCATGGCCGCTTTACGGTCTTCAGGGAGTGATTCAATATATTTTTCCGGGGTTTCGGATGTTGATTTCACGGGTTAAAAGTAGGAAATCTCTTCATTGCAGGAAAAGAATTAGGATTGACTTTCTCATCCTTCCTCTCTCCGGATTTCCTCATCCCTGCCCTTCTCCCGGTTGAGCTTTTCATTTTTCAAAAAACTTTTCGTCGGGAGAAGGGAGAAATTTTTTAAAACCAATCATTCCCCTCTCCGGACCTAATGATTTAAACGAAGTCAGAAATTTTATTCCGGAGAGGGGCTAGGGGTGAGGTTGATTGCAGGGGAATGGTGTCAATTAATTAGCTGGGGAATGTTAATATATATCTGAATATTAATTATTTAACTTCAATCTGAATTCCGAAAAAGTTTGAAATCACCTGTATAAAGGCAGTCTTTTCTGTGTCTGATTATCCTATTGCATTCCACTAAAATTATGATTTCCTTTGCACTCCTGATTTTACAGTGCCAGGCACGGGGAATTAGCTCAGCTGGCTAGAGCGCTTGCATGGCATGCAAGAGGTCACCGGTTCGACTCCGGTATTCTCCACATTCATTTTCAAAGCCTTACAGATGATCCTGTGAGGCTTTTATGCTTTTGGTGACGTAAGGGCGAAGTCTTGATACCAAATCAACATCGCTTTTCTCATTTTTATATGTGAATAGAAATAGTTTTAATAAGTTTAGTCCGTGAAATTTCATAATAGATCATTTCTAGAAATTAGACCTTTGAAAAAATTTAAAAAAATAATTGCAGATCATACAGATGAAATTACGATTGGAATAATCATTTTAGGGATAGTACTTTTCATATTTATTACTTTTCAGCTAGAATTACAACAGAGGACAGTACTTAACCTTATTTCAGTAATGGGCACAATGGTATCTACTTTTGGATTTACAATAGCGTTGATGCAAATAATTGCTTTTAAGGAACTTTCAGAAGTCACTCAAACAACTATTACTGAAACCAAAATTAAACTTATCTTAGGAATTTCAATTTCAGTTGTAACTGAAGCTATAAAATTAGTTTCAGAAATTGATTCGTTTATCGGCAATCGTAAATATGAAATTGCAAGACATAAAATAATCGATCTGAGAGAAAAATTAATTCAATCTAAAACCAGCGATGAGTTTAAATTAATTGTAAAGGAAAATAAAATTAAATCAATTTTGTCGGTATTAAATGTTCAAATCAATACGCTTTATAAATTAATATTCAGTGAAATTGAAATTAAATATGATCCGGAATCCATTAATCATGAACAACTATATAAATGGATTTAACCGATTTTAGAAATCTTCACTTAATTAAATAATATTTTAAATGAAACTCGAAAAAATATTAGAACAACTAAACTCATTTGAGAAAAACTCTTTTCTGAAAATAATTGATTCAATTTTGTCCAAAAATCCTAAAAATGCCAAAGAAGTAGACAAAGTTCTAAATGAACATAGCAGAGATTTAAAAAACATGGACAATATCAATGTGGCCAGAGTTTTTAATTTGGTTCAAGATGAATTTGCCCAATGCATAAGAAATGAATTTAATAATACATCTAATCAGTTAGATATTTTAATTGACCTTATTTCTAGGGAGGGAAAATGTATTATGCGTCAGGATTGGTTTGCTCGATTATATGAAAATGAGTTGATCAATTTTGAAAGTAAATTAAAGTCATTTCAGCAATCAATGTTAAATGAAAAATCTGAAATTGATGCTTTGCGAAGACGTGATTACCAAGTTTATCATTCTTGTCTTAGAACATCTTATTACAATGATGAAAATAATAATTTGGACAAGAAAATTACTAAGGATGAGCAAGCTATTTTAAGTACATTATCAACTCAATTGAGTTTATCTCAGGAGGAAATAAGGTTAATTAATTATTTAATTCTTCCAATTACTAAATTAAAAGTTGACGAAGTCATAAATGATTTGAAAAATTCGGGAGTAATATTCTTTTCGAAAAAAACGAATACAATTTACATTGCTGATGAAGTTGTTCGAATATTAAGAATTACAAGAGGTAAATTGATTGCTGATAAATATTTAAGAAGAGTTTTAAGGTTGTTGAAGGAATCTCAATTAAATTTAATTTGTAGAAAACATAATTTAAATTGGAAACAATCATCTGAGTTGAAGATAAAAGATGTGATTAATGCAGGAATTTCTCTTTCAAATATTTTTATTGATGATATTCATAAAGAGAATACTACATTAACTGAAAAGAAACAATTTATAAATGATTTTTATGATAAGGAATTAAAAATTACTTCAGCGATTAAGGGGGTAACTTTAGAAGACAAAATAGCCAGTCTTATAAAGTATTTTGATGAAATTGAACAGGATGAAAAAGTAGGGATTTCTATTGAAGGATACGAAAAGTTATTATCAGAATTAGGCCATTCTTTACCTGACGTCAACAATTTTATAAAAAAGGAATTAGAGTTTCACGAAGAAAACATTTTAAGTAGTTCTTTTTTATTAGCATACAATATCAAGCCACGAGATATTTTAGAAATGATTCCTAATTCAGAAATCAACAATTTTATTGCATCCAGACAAATTAAATTGAAAGGAGATGTAATTAATAACATACTTGATGCCTACAAGGATTCCGCTAATTTGTATCTTGAAAACTATACAAACATTGCTTTTAGAAATCTTTTAGGATTGAAGGAAAATGGAATAGTTATTAAGGAAAGTGAATTAGGTCTCAAATTTGAGGAATTGACTAAGACTATTTTTTATCAGTTAGGATTTCTTGTAGACGAGAATTTAAGAAAAACATTAAGCACTGACAAAGATAAAATTGATATAGTATTAAACTTAGGTAATAATGATTTGATTTTGATTGAATGTAAATCAATAAAGGATAGTGGATATAATAAATTTAGTTCGGTTTCACGACAAATGAAATCATACGCCAATTTGGCTAAACTTAATAATTATAAAGTGATAAAATCTTTATTGATTGCTCCAGAGTTCACAGTCGATTTTATCAAAGATTGCGGGATTGATTACGAATTAAATCTTTCTTTAATTACTGCAACTACATTAAATAATATTGCATCTGGATTTAAGCTATCCAAACACAAACAGCTTCCTTATAATTTGCTAATGAGAGATGTTTTGATACAGGAGGATCGAATATTAACAGCAATAGGAAAATAAATTCGGTAAATAGAAGTCACTGATTAGGTTCCTGTAATCTCTACTCTTATTAGCGAAGATTTATGAAAAAGATTCCGGAATCCGGCAAACTGTTATCGCCTAATCGTCACAAAAAACAGTTAAAATGAGAATCCAACAAGCGAAAGTTATTTTAATAGTGATAATTATGAATGTATTTTCTATGAGCATTTCAGCTCAATGGAATCTTCAACATAATTTCAATCCAAACACAAATGA
>JALYQW010000077.1 GCA_030855635.1 Bacteroidota bacterium
TCTGCTAAATAATAATCAGGGGCCTGGAAACGGTCTTGTGCCATTTTGAAATGATAGATGATAAATGATAGATAAAAGATATATGTTTGTTTAAGATGCTAATATTAAACACGTTAGTGATGATTAATATTTGATATTACATCTAAAGCGGTGCAAAAATAGCGAAAAAAGGGAGATCGCTATGGTTCGGGTTGATCATGAATCTCCAATGCTGTGAGTCAGATGATATCTGTAAACCACCCGAAATCGAATTAATAAGTAACCAATTTACCGGAATACTTTTCCTCACCTTGCCGGTTAACCCTTATAAAATACAAACCCTTTTCAAGCAAGCCAGTCTGCAAAACCAGCAATGTACCGGTTAACTGTTTTTCTAACACCAACTGGCCGGTAGTATTAAAAATTAACACCTGTAAATCGTCATTGCCAGGGTTTGAAAAATGAACAAAACATTGATCCGAACAGGGGTTAGGGAAAACGGTGACTCCATCAGAACCATAATCAATAAATCGGATGGAAATGGTATTGGAGAACAATCCCAGCGATCCAACTTCAAGCCTGTAAAGTGCAGTGCGGTTTATTATAGGAAAGGAATCGATGATACTATAAGACTCATCGGTAACAAGCCCACCGCAAACACCATCAATTTCATAAATAGTCGTAAAATTCCGTCCGTTTTCGGATCGTTGCAACACCACCCCCGAACAGGTATTTCCTCCCCGTATGGTAAAATTAAAAAGTACTCCATCGTCAGTCTGAACCGCGCTAAGGCTCCTGAAAATGGTATCCTGCTGTGCGAATGCCTGCACCGTAAAAATTAAAAAAAGAAAACTAATGCTGATCCTTCTCATCCTGAATTTACCTTCTAAATTAAACAACACATAACGAGCCGGAAAGTTCCAGAATGCAATATAATTAATTTCTTGTAGTTTTAAACAAAAATCAAATGAAGCAATTGCTCCTGTGCCTGGTATTTACATCATTTATTGCCGTAATCATGGTTTCCTGTAAAGATGACGAGTCCATTAACCCGGCAGTAACCACCCCGAAGCTGATTTTTAAATTTGTTTTTGATTCGACCCAGGCCCGGCTGGATAATATCGGTAATCCTTCAGTGCTTCCTTCCAACCATGGCGCACAATCACCCCGGTTCAATAAAATGAGTGCACATTATATTGAACTTGCTCCCGGACCTTACACGTTGCTGGGTGACGGAGAAGTGGTGTTTCTTAACCAGGAAACCAATCTTGGGGGTTCCACTGCAATTGATTTTTCAAAATCATATCCTGCCGGCAACGGACAACCTTTTTTTGCAATTCCCATCAGTCAGCTAACGCCGGGTATTTATAAGTGGTTGCGTGTTTCACTCGCTTACCAGAATTATGATATCGATTTCAGGTATACGCTGAACAATGTAAATTATGATCTCTCAGGCACACTGGCTTCTTTTATTGGTTACAACTCTTACGTTTCCACATATAACATCAAAGACAGTACGGTGAGTGTAAATGCAAACCGGCTCCAGGGCTATTGGGCGTTTGAAACCCTTTACAATGTTTCACAGGGTCAGGCACCTCCCGGAGCAACAACTGTTCCTAATCCGCTTTTCAACACGTCACCTATTCCTCAGGGTTCCTGTGTTGTCACCAGTGAATTTACAACTCCACTTTCTATAACTGGTACCGAATCATCCGATATTGTTGTTACTGTTTCCTTATCTACTAACAAATCATTTGAATGGGTTGAACACAGTACTCCCGGTTACTTCGAACCCGCTGCCGGTGATACCGTGGTGGATATGGGTGTAAGGGGGATGGTTGTGGGGTTTTGAGTTGATGAAATTAAAAACCTCATTACCTCAACAAATTAAAAGACCCTTTCTTATTCAGTATTTCTCCGTTGAGCCAGGTTTCCACACTGGCAAAATACACGTATGTTTCTACATTCTGTAATTTCCCAAGATAAAATCCATCCCATCCTTTATTAATATCATCGGTTTCGAAAAGCAGTTGTCCCCACCGGTTATAGATTTTAAATTCGATTAGAACAAACTATTTATATTTCAAAATCCCATCAATAGTCTGGTAACTCACCGCATGATATCCGGGACGAGCTTTGCGGTAAATTTCTTTTGCCATGGCGAGTCCTTCCGGCGTTTTGGCAAGCTCTGTGTAAATTGGCTTCAGGAATTTCCGTCTTCCAACACTGATCAGAAACTTTTCAAGCGCCGGATAGGCTGATGAATAGCCTGAAGCAATCGCATGCTGGTACCATTCACATTGAATTTCGCTGTTCCCGGATTCAGTAAATTTAAATGCTGCATCCAGTTCTTTCATTTTTGCAAGATCAAGACTGTCATTAAAATTTCTTAAAAAATAAATCCAGTGATGTGTAGTCCAATCTTTCGTAATGAGTTGCGAAGCGGGAGTGCCATTTTTAAATTCAGAGGCAGCATTACCTGCCTTATCAAGTTCGGAGGAGGATATGACGGGGCAGTTTGAAGGCAAACCCGGCCCATATACCCAGGCGTTAGCATTTATTTGCTTGCGCAGATTTTCATCACCTTTAATAAGTTCTTTTTCGAGATATGCAAGGAACGATTCCGTGTCCATGCTTTTAAAAGCATAAGTGCTGAAATATTTATTAATAAAAGCATCCCAGCGTTCTCTCCCTACGGCATGCTCAATAGCTGTTAGGAAAAATCGTCCTTTCTCATAGGCGATATCCGTTACCCCGTCATCCGGATCATGGCCTTCCAGATCCAGGTATAAATGTGTTTCCCTACTGGTAGCTCCCATGGCATGTATGGTTTCTTTGAGTTCCCCCAGACTGAGCAACGTAAGCATATCCGCATAGTCTTTACCATAAATTTTTTCCATGATGCGGGTTTCAAAATACACGGTAAACCCTTCATTTAGCCAGAAATCATTCCAGGTAGCATTGGTCACCAGGTTACCCGACCATGAATGAGCCAGTTCGTGCGCGATCAGTGCCACCAGTGAACGGTCGCCGGCAATGATAGTAGGAGTGGCGAAAGTGATGCGTGGATTTTCCATTCCCCCGAAAGGGAAACTCGGCGGCAATACCAGCACATCATAACGTCCCCAGGCATAAGGTCCGTACAACTCCTCTGCAGATGAAATCATTTTTGGAAGGTCAGCAAATTCCCATGCTGATTTTTCAATCATTGACGGTTCCGCATACACACCGCAATTAGTACCCAGTGAACGGAAAGTAATGTCACCTACCGATAAAGCCATCAGGTAAGAAGGGATTGGCTGGGGCATTTTGAAATGATATATTCCATCGGGTCGCTTTTCAGGATTATTTTCTGCACTCATCACAGCAACCAGATCGGGAGGACATTTTATGATTGCATCGTAGGTAAATTTAATTCCCGGACTGTCCTGAAGCGGTATCCAGGTTCGGGCGAGTATAGCTTGTGATTGTGTAAATAGAAAAGGACTCTTGCCTCCTGCAGTCTGTGAAGGCTCCAACCACTGCAATGCTGCTGCCACAGGGGAAGTAGTATAAGCAATTGTAACTTTTTTTGTTTCAGGCCGGATGGCGATGTTAAGGCTGCTGCCCAGGTATTTGACGGGCTCACCCAGTTTAAAAGTAGTGGAAACACCCTCGTCAAGAGTAACGGATTTTATTTGCAGATCCCTGGTATCAAGCCACAATTCATTGGTTCCGCTTTTGTTTTTTATAGCAAGTGTTGCAGTTCCAGAAATTGTTTTGGAGTTGAAGTCAACCAAAAGGTCCAGACTGATATGTTCAACTACAGCATCTTCCGGTTTTGAAAATGAGTGGATATCTGAAATTTTCATTGTTTCTTTTGTTGATTTTACCGGATGTGTGCAAGAGATTCCTAACACAATCACCAGCGATGATAAGATTGTTTTTTTCAAGAATGGTGCGTTTATAGTTGCGAAGATAGTATTTATTATGCCCCAGTTTAATTCACGAAGACCCGTGCAAAACACCTTGATAAAAAGCCATACGGGTATTGACAGGATAGTATCTTTGTTAAACTTAAGCCGGCCTTCCTCCTTTACTTCTTATGCAAGCACAAAACGATTCCTCTAAAAACAGTTCAGGCACTGGCCCGTTGATGCGTCAACAAAGCCTTGGGGAAGGAATGCAGCTACCCGATACTTCAATGCCGTTGGAATCACCGGTTTTTCGTTTTAACGATGGCGAAGCAGGGACTGGTTCAGAGATCGGTTATACCAATCCCAATTCGGTTCCTTCATTATTCCAGGGTCATGCACTTCAGCCGGTAAATTCCAATCCGATACCCCTGCCACGGCGTACCCCCGACTGGTTCACGCTCACATTGATTTTCGTTATTATTGCATTTGCATGGATAAGAGTGTTTTATTCTAAAATTTTTAAGCAGCTAATCAATGCCTTTTTCAGTAATTCCATTTCGAACCAGGTGGTCCGTGATGAGAATATCCTCGTACAACGAGCATCCATATTAATGTCTTTTGTTTTTTACCTCACCGCTTCCTTATTCATTTACCAGGTCAGCGTGTTTTTTAACTGGGATTATCCATTCCTGGGAGAAGGATTTCTCCGTTTCCTGGTGGTTTGTTTGATTGTTGCATTTGCCTATTCTTTCAAAATGGTTCTGCTCAAAGCTATGGGCGAGGTTTTTGAACTCGACCGGCCAGTAGCTTCCTACATATTTAATATCTTCCTTATCAATAATATGCTGGGCCTGATTCTCATTCCCGTAGTAGTAGCCATTGCGTTTGTAGTCACATATTCGACCGGAATTGCCATTTATACAGGCGTTGCGCTTGTTATTATTGCGTTCATTTACAGACTGGTGCGGGCTTTTAATATATGGATGACACTACCCGGGGTTTCAATATTCTATTTAATTTTGTACTTTTGCACCCTTGAAATCGCCCCCTTGGTCATAATTGTCAAACTGGCAATGGGGTGAGTATTCTGAAATGTTTCATCAGGGCCTAAAACAGGATTAAAGAAGTTGAAAGTAAAGACTATTCTTGTAACTCAGCCAAAACCAGAATCCGACAAATCTCCTTATCACGATCTGGCGAAGAAATTTAACCTGAAAATCGATTTCAGGGAATTTATACATGTAGAAGGAATACCGGCAAGTGTTTTCCGTAAAGACAAGATCAATGTTGCTGATTGTTCAGCGGTGATTTTAACCAGCCGGCATGCAGCAGATCATTTTTTCCGCATCTGCAATGAAATGCGTGTAACCAATCTTGACCAGATTAAATATTTCTGTATTTCAGAATCAACTGCATTTTACTTGCAGAAGTATGTGGTGTACCGTAAACGGAAAATATTTTACGGAAAATCTACCATCACCGACCTGATTGATGTGCTAAAGAAGCATAAAAAAGAAAAATTCCTTTTGCCTTGTTCCGATATACATAAGCAGGAAATTTCCGATACCCTGACCAATTATGGAATTGATCATTTCAAAGCCATTTTATACCGTACTGTTTGCAGTGATTTGTCGGATCTGGCGAATGTGAACTATGATATGCTCGTTTTCTTCAGTCCTTCAGGTATTACCTCATTGATGAAAAATTTTCCCAAGTTTAAACAAAACGAAACCCGCATTGCTGCCTTTGGAGCGGCTACCAACCAGGCTGTTATTGATGCCAATCTCAAGGTGGACGTGATGGCTCCGGTTCCGGAAGCTCCTTCCATGACAATGGCCATCGAGCAGTATGTGAAGAAAGCCAATAAATAGGGGAGCACCCCATAGCTCTGAACTGCCATTTTTTACCTTTGAGTGCTTCCAACCTGTTCCATGGCAACTTCCCGTTACCTTTTTCCGAAATCTGCCCGCCTTTATCTCCGTAAGGAAATAAACAACCTTATTACCTCCGGAAAAACCATTCATGTTTCACCATTAAAAACCTTTTATCAGTCTCTCCCCTCCGGAATTTTTCCCATGAAAATGGCAGTGGCAGTACCTAAGCGAAATTTTAAACTGGCTATCGACCGCAACCGGATAAAAAGACAAATACGAGAAGCTTACCGGTTGAATTGTCGGGATGCTGTAAAGTATTTTGAAGAGAAAGGCATAACTGTTCATTTATTGTTTGTTTACAACAGTAAGACCCCACCCGATTATGTGGAGCTTTCATCTAAAATATTTTTAATTTTACAACGTTTACAGGAAAGGCATGAAAGAAATTCTTGCTAAGGTAATGGTGGGTTTGATTGTGTTTTATAAAAAAGCGATTTCTCCACTGCTGCCCCGGTCATGCAGATATTATCCAACATGTTCAGAGTATGGCATGGATGCGATCACCAAATATGGTCCATTTAAAGGTGGATGGCTCACGCTGAAACGAATTGTATCCTGCAACCCCTGGGGTGGTCATGGTCATGATCCGGTGCCCTGAGTTAACGATTATCAGGGACGAATTTTTACAACGTAAAAAATTACAGTACAATAATAATAACACATGCAAAATCCTTTCAAAAAAGTTAAAACATGGCTGATTGCTGTCGCGATTACGGGAACCGGTCTGTTTTCGGTCAGCCTTACTGATGAATATTTCGAGATTTCCCGTAACATGGACATTTTTGCAACGCTGTTCAGGGAACTTAACATTTACTACGTGGATGATACCAAGCCCGGTGACCTGATGAAAAAAGGTATAGATGCCATGCTGGAATCACTGGATCCCTATACCAATTACATTCCGGAATCGGAAGTGGAAGACTACCGTTTTATGACCACGGGTCAGTATGGTGGGATTGGTGCCCTTATCGGGCAGAAAGGCGACCAGGTTGTAATTACGGATCCTTACGAGGGATTTCCTGCACAAAAAGCCGACTTGAGAGCAGGTGATGTGATTCTTGAAATCGATGGCAAATCCATTAAAGGAAAGAAATATGATGATATCAGCAAAATCCTGAAGGGTCAGCCAAAAACTCCTGTTAAGATTTTGCTTAAAAGAGATGGCGAGCCAGCACCCATTGAAAAAATTGTGGTTCGTGATGAAATAAAAATCAACAGCGTTTCGTATTCAGGAATGCTTGACAGCGAAATCGGGTATATCCGGTTAACGGGTTTTACAGATAATGCCGGTATTGAAGTTAAGGATGCATTGATGGATCTTAAAACAAAAAACAATGTTAAATCATTAGTGCTTGACCTCAGGGGAAATCCGGGAGGCTTACTCAACGAAGCTGTGAATATCACCAATATTTTTGTTGATAAAGGAGTTGAAGTAGTTACAACCAAAGGAAAAGTAAAGGAATGGGATAAGGCATACAAGGCATTAAACAATCCTGTCGATAACCAGATTCCTTTAGTGGTGCTGGTGAACAGTGGAAGCGCTTCTGCGTCCGAGATTGTTTCGGGAAGCATCCAGGATTTGGATCGTGGAATTGTAATTGGTCAGCGGACATTTGGAAAAGGATTGGTTCAGACTACACGTCCGTTGAGTTATAATGCGCAGTTAAAAGTTACCACTGCTAAGTATTATATTCCCAGTGGCCGTTGCATTCAGGCACTTGATTACACTCATCGAAATGAAGACGGCAGTGTAGGTAAAGTTCCCGATTCACTGGTGAGTATGTTTAAAACCAAAAGCGGGAGAATCGTTTACGATGGCGGAGGTATCACACCGGATTTTAGCACCGAAACAATTTACCTGAGCAACATCTCTCAAAGCCTTTTAACCAAGCAATTGATTTTTGATTATGCAACGCTTTATCGCACACAACATCCTACCATTGCCCCGGCACGAACATTTCGCTTAACAGAAAAGGACTACCAGGATTTTTCAGCATGGCTGGCAGGTAAAGAATATGATTATATCACTAAAAGTGAAAAATCATTTGAAGAGCTGAAAGAAACTGCTATTAAAGAAAAATATTTTGATGGGATGAAGGTACAGTTCGAGTCGTTGCAAAAATCATTGATGCACGACAAACAGGAAGATCTTATTAAGAATAAAGATGAGATCATGCAATTATTGCAGGATGAAATCGCTTCCAGGTACTACTTCCAGAAAGGAAGAATTGAAGCTTCTTTTGATTATGATCCGGAAATACTGAAAGCTATTGAATCATTGAAAAGCACTGAAGTTTTCACCGCTATTATGAACAGGAAACCTGAAGACACAAAAAAGTAACCCTGATAAAATCTAGCAGGGAGCAGCTGATCACCCGGCTGCTCCTTTATTTTTTATATGCAAACAGCTAAGCGAAAACGAATTGCTTTTTACCTGTTTTATGCAGGACTGGTTTTGCTGGTTGCGTCCTTACCGCTTTCTAAATTCATGATGAGTATTGCCCAGTTTTTGATTGCGGGTGGTTGGTTGCTTGATGGAGATGTGACTGATAAATTCAAGCGTTTTTTTAAATCAAAAATTGCCCTGGTGCTAGCTTCCCTGTACCTACTGCATTTAACCGGTTTAATTTATACTACTGATTTTAATTATGCGTGGAAAGATCTCAGGATTAAACTGCCTTTATTACTAATGCCACTGTTGTTATCGACAGCCCCTCGGATAAACCAATTACAATTTAACGGCATTTTACTTGCTCTTATCGGCGGAGTTACCATCTCAACTGTCATCAGCTGGTTGATATTCAAAGGTGTGGTGGTAAGGGATGTAAATGATATCCGGGATATTTCCATCTTTATTTCACATATACGGTTAGCGTTATTATGTTGCCTTTCGTTTATTGCTATTGTTTGGCTGATCTATAAAAATTACCGAGCCTCACCAAGGAAGTATTATTTTCTGCTTACACCTTTACTACCCTGGTTTGTTTGTTTTATGATATTAATTGAATCATTAACCGGACTGGTAATCCTCACTGTCACCTCTATGGTAATTTTAAACTGGCTGGTTTTCAGATACGGTGGAATAACTTTGCGTTCAGCTGTGGTTGTAGTTTCATTGGTAATTCCATTTTACGCTTTTGTTTATGTGAGGTCCGTCAATCAAACTTTTATTGTTCAGGAAATCAAAGACCTTCCGGAACCGGGTCTGATGACTGCCTCAGGAAATCCTTATGTACATTACGCTGATAGGGAAGAATATGAAAATGGTAATGCCATCTGGAATTATATTTGTGCAAAAGAACTGGAGCAACAATGGAATACCCGTAGCCGGTTGAGTTATACCGGGCGTGATGAAAGAAACCAGGAACTTAATGTGACATTAATCCGTTTCCTTTCATCAAAAGGCTTGCGGAAAGATTCTGCAGGAATTTGGTCATTAACAAAGCAAGAGATCCGTTCGGTGGAAATGGGCATCACGAATGTGGATTACCAGACCCCGGGAAATATAACGGCCCGAATCCACCAGGTTTTATGGGAGTTGCAACAATACCAGAAAACAGGGGATCCCAGCGGTCATTCCGTTGCCCAGCGATTCGAGTTTTGGAAAGCAGCAACCGGAATAATTGGCAAAAACAAAGCTTTTGGAGTTGGAACAGGTGATATCCCGGCCGCTTTCAGGGAACAGTATATAGAAATGAACACCCGCCTTCGTGAGGATTGGCGATTAAGGGCTCATAACCAGTATTTATCTATTGCTGTCACCTTTGGAATAACAGGATTAATCTTGTTTCTTTTCTCTTTGGCCTATCCTTTTTATAAACAATCCCGAAGAGGCGACCTGTTGTTCATATCTTTTTCTATAATTTCTGCCATGTCAATGCTGACTGAAGACACTCTGGAAACGCAGGCCGGCGTCACATTTTTTGCACTATTTACCAGTCTTTTTCTGTTTGTTAACCCCAATAATCCAACAGCTGGCGTAAATTTGCAGAAACACAACTAAGGCCAAACATAAATTGAGGTATAGCAGGTTCGATATCTCGGAAGGGAATCGTTAGCAGGCTTGAAAATAATTCATTAATACCTCAGATGATTTCAGGACAAAGTAAATTTTCAGAAGCAGACAAGTTGTATAGTAATGCTATGCAAATGCTAAGCACCGGTGACCCATCGGGGGCTGCTACGTTGCTTGAAGAAATCACCGTTCGTTATGATAATTATGGTAAAGCATGGTGTGAGCTGGGCAACCTGCTTCAATACCGGTTGAATGACCTGGAAGGAGCAGTTAACTGTTACAGGAAAGCCATTGAGGTAACACCGGCTTATGCCCCATCCTACCTCGGTTATGCCGATGCATTATTTGCACAGGAGAAATTTGCTGAAGAAAATGCCATCCTTAACCAGGCCATGGAAATAAGTGGAATACGAAAGGACCTTGTTTTATACAAAAGTGCTTTGTTGATGGAAAGCCAGGGGCGGTATGATGAGGCGATTGGATCTTATAAAGATGCCATACTGGTTTCTTTTTCAGAAGAAGAAATAACCAAGTGCGAAAAAGGTATCAACCGTTGTAATATCAAAAAGAAATACCAGTAAATCAGGTTACCTGCGAATTCGTTTTTTCAGGCCATTGTTCTGTCGCGAACAAATCAGGAAGAAACATGGTAAAGCGGGTGTTTTCGCCTTCAGTACAGGATAATTCAATATAACCTCCAAGACGGTCTACTGCATTTTTAACTACGTATAAACCCAAACCGTTACCATCAGCATTGTAACTGCCACGGTTAAACATATTAAAAATATTTCCCTTGGTTGATTCCTTAAAACCACAGCCATTATCTTCAATTTCAATTCTCACCCCGTGCATATAGTCACGGATCAGGACTGCCACAAAAGCATCTTTTTTCTCAGGATCTCTGTATTTAATAGCGTTATCCATCAGGTTATGCATGACAAGCTGTAACAGCTTTTTATCGGTGCGAAGTTCTTTCTTTGATTCAATAACGATATCGCGGCGTACATCATAAAAGGCATCACTGGTTCGCAGGCTTTGAACAACTTCTGAAATATCACTTCTGAAATCAATGGTTTCGGGATAAATTTTTTCCCGTTTAATGCGCACCACATTGAGCATTTCGTTCAACATTCTGTCGGCCTTGCCAGCAGATTGCCGTATCATTTTCACACAGGGATTGTTCATAGTCTCCTGTTCCTTTTCAAGCAGATTGATAAGCCCGAGAATGGATGACAGGGGTCCTTTAAGATCGTGTGATGATTTATAAATAAATGTATTGAGTTCGCGTTCGGCAAGTTGTAACTTATCTTCTGTTAATTTCCGATCGGTGATATCAAAATAGGTCACCAGCAATCCGTTAAACTTCCTGGCTTCATCGCGGATAAGTGAACAATTAATCATGCACCATTTCTTTTCCCCATTGGTTGAAGAAATCTGAATTTCATATTGATACGCCTGCTCGGAATTATTTTTGGCGGCTGATGCTTCTTCAATCATCAGGTCTAAAAGCGTTTCAGGAAGAACAGAGTGAGGAATGCGTTTGTTCAGCGTTTCATTCAGGTCGAGACCGGTCATAATTAAAAAACGCTGGTTGGCGAATTTCAGCAGGCCTGAAGGATCAAGGTAAATCAAACCTTCATTCATGGTTTCCAGCAGGTTCTTGTAATCCTGCTCCTGCTTGCGAATGGTTTGCTCCGCCTGTTTCTGTGCAGTTATTTCAGTGTGGGTGAGCAACGATCCGGCAACGGCGCCATTCTCATCCATCAGAGGGGATGCCTTGAGCTGGAACCATACTATTTGTCCTGATTTAGTTTTAAGATGAATCTCAACAGGTTCTTCTCGGGATAATAATTCACCTACAATGTTACGCCCATGATATGGATCCTCCGCGATAAGCAATTTACTGAAATCAACACCTTTTAATTCATCTTCATCAAAGCCGGTGGTTTCAGTAAATTTCCGGTTGGCAAATCGGATCTTGTTTTCATTATCAATGAACATCACTCCTTCATTAATTGTTTCCAGAAGTAATTTGTAAGCATCTTCTGATTGCTGAATTCTTTTTTCTGCCAGCTTACGCTGATTAATATTTCTTGCAAAAAATGAAACTCCTGAGATGTGTCCCTGTTCAATCTTAACAGGGTTTACCGAAAATTCAAGATGATGTTCTTTGTCAGAAAAATGCAGTAATGTTTCATTTCGGAATTGTTCACCGTTTATTGCCCGCTGGAAAATAGCAGTGAACCATTCATGATACCGCAGCGGCAACAATTCCAACATGGTCATTCCGGGTTCCGGTTCTTTATCTGCAAGTAATTTCATGCTGTCACGGAAACGGGAGTTGAAACTTATAACGCACATATTCCTGTCGATCGACCAGATGCCATCCTTAGTATTTTCAATCAGCGCATCCTGATTAGCCTTGGCTTTCAATAATTCAATCTCAATTTTTTTCCGTTGTATGGAATATATCACCGACCTTGATATAAGTCCCGGTGATAATTCGCTTTTAGGGATATAATCCTGTGCACCATCCCGCAAGGAAAGCAAGGCAATGTTCTCATCTTCATTGCCTGTTAGAATAACCACGGGAACATTAGGAACCGTATTTTTTATCCTGTAAAAAGTGGCAATTCCGTTGCTATCACCCAGAGTAAGATCTAAAAACAATACATCCGGAATGAATTCCTGCAAAGCAACCAACCCACTTTCCAACGAGTCGACTACTTTTAATTCCAAAACCTTCATTCCTGATAATTCAAGCATCTGCCGGAATACGTTGGCATCAACCTTATTATCTTCAATTAATAGTAGTTTATAAATCATATTGGTATGCATAACCGCAGATAAACAATTTATTACGGTGTCCGTTCAATTTGTGAGACTGATACGACGCCTGAATTGCTTGGTTACAATTATACCCAAACCGCGTTAACTTAAGGTAACCACGCACTAATAAATCGGTAGATGTTAAATCCAGGCGTGTCAATTTGGGATTCAAGATCAGATCTGAACTTATTAAGATCGATCTTTTTAAGAAGTTGATTTTGTACCAAGCGAAGTGCACGGGAATATGTAAGTTGTTTATTATGAACGTTTTTCGCGGCCTGGGCCAAATGATCACCGATCAGTTTTGCCAGTTCATCAATGCCTGACCGGGTGGATGCAATGGTTTGTACAACCGGTACATTCCATCCTGATGATGGGCGGTCATGAAGAGTAGTAAGCAGGTTTTTGACCAGCCTGCCGGCTCCTTCACGGTCAGCTTTGTTGACCGCAAATATATCAGCAATTTCCATAATACCCGATTTTATTGTTTGAATTTCATCACCGGATTCCGGGACAAAAACCACAATGGTGGTATCGGCCAGTGCCGCGATCTCCAATTCCGACTGTCCAACTCCTACAGTTTCAATGATAATACAATTAAAACCGGCGGCCTTAAGCAGGTCGCTAATTTCAATTGTTTTGGCTGACAGCCCTCCTAAAGCACCACGGGTTGCCAAAGAGCGGATAAAAATATCAGGATTTTCGAAATGTTCATTCATCCTAAGGCGGTCACCTAAAAGGGAGCCATGGGTAAAAGGGGATGTGGGGTCAATGGCAAGTACCGCTATGGCGGGATAATGACCCGTTCCGGTATAATGCTCCAGGAGTGCATTTACAAGCGTACTTTTACCTGCCCCAGGCGGACCAGTGATGCCAATCACCTTGCAATGGTGATTAATATTCAGATTTTCAAGAATATATGATGCCTCCGGTGCATCGTTTTCAATCAGTGAAATACACCTGGAAAGGGCACGCCGGTCTCCCTCATGCAGCTTCGCTAACAGTTCAATTGCGTTCATAACAACTGCACGAAGTTACAATTACATTTGAAGGGAGGAAATGATTCTTCGGTGGTAATTAATTTGTCCGAGGTGATAACCCAGGTGCGACATCAGGTGGAGTAATGCATAATGGGTATCCCGATTTATTCCACCAATATCTTTGGGGAAAGCTTCTGGTAACCGGCCGGGGTCCAGTTGCTCTAATGTGCTTTTAACCTCTACCATCGTGGTGTCAATAAGTTGTATTAGAAAATCCATATCCAGGTCTTTTTGAGAAAATTCCAGTTCACGTTCCCTGGAATACCCCGAGTTGCCTAACACGGCACCAATAAAATGGCGCAGGTTCCCGGCCAGGTGAAGGCACAAATTTCCCCCGCTGTTTGAGATTCCGGGAATTACATACCAAAGGTCACGGGAGTTTTTGTATTGCAGCAATTCCTCCTTTATTTTATTGAGGTCGCGTTGAATGATTTCAGAAATGTGTTGAACAGTCATCTTTTTAAGTCAAAGATACACTCCGCTTTTTATTTATTTTTACACCCTCGCCGGTTTTTATCCGCTTGAAATCAAAAGCGGTTTCCTGTGATCTCACAGCAGAGCCGTAATAGTGCACTTGATTTGGAAGGTTTGATAATCATTATTTTAAAAAATAATGTCCTGATGCTTGACGGCTGCTCCCTGGAACGGGAATGAACTATGGAAAAATTATCAGTAGTAATTTTAACTTTTAACGAAGCACGAAATATAAAACGCTGCATTGAAAGTGTTTTGGCTGTTGCCGATGAGATCGTAGTTGTTGATTCCTATTCAACCGATTCCACGCCTGAAATATGCCATGCGCTTGATGTGCGTTTTTTTCAGCATCCTTTTGAAGGCTATATTGAACAAAAAAATTATGCAACGGGACTGTCGCAATACGATTACATTTTATCACTCGATGCCGATGAGGCGCTGTCTGAAAAACTCAAACAAGCTATTCTTGAAGCCAAACGGGAATGGAAGTACGATGGTTATAAAATGAACCGTCTGACTAATTACTGTGGCAAGTGGATCCATCATTCCGGATGGTATCCCGATACCAAACTCCGTTTGTTTAACAAAAGCAAAGGCATGTGGGCAGGCGTCAATCCCCATGACAAAGTACAGCTACATGCCGGCGCAATCACCACTTCCCTGGTGGGAGATTTGCATCATTACAGCTATTACACATTTGAAGAGCATAAGGCACAAATAATAAAGTTTGCCAAAATTTCCGCTTCAGCGCTCTATAAACAAGGGGTGCGGTCGCATCCTGCGAAAATAATTTATAAACCCATTGCACGTTTCCTTCGGTCGTATGTTGTTAAAACGGGCTTTATGGATGGTAAGGCCGGGTGGACCATTGCACGGATGACGGCATGGGCATCTTTTTTACGTTACACTCAGTTATATAAAATTCAAAGAAAATCTTTATGACGGCTACTAAAATTACTCTGTCGGTGCTTCATGTAGCCACGGCCAAAACCTGGAGAGGCGGTGAACAACAGGTGGCCTACCTTACTTCAGAACTGGCGAAAAAATTGATCCGCCAGTACGTTTTGTGTACTGCAGAATCACCTATGGCGGAGTATTGCCAAAATAATCACATCCCGTTTTTTACCGCGGTCAAGCGTTCATCAGTTGACATTTCATATGCGCGAAAAATAAAAGATATCTGTAAATCAAATTCCATCAGCCTGGTTCATGCTCATGACAGCCATGCACATACTTTTGCCGTAATCGCAGCAGTGTTTGGTAATACTTCATCCATCATCGTGAGTCGCAGGGTTGATTTTAAAGTCAACCCGGGACCGTTTTCCAAATTCAAATACAATCATCCTTTGCTGAAAAGAATTTTGTGTGTCTCGGAAATGATAAAACAACTCACACTGCCCGCTGTTGATGATCCGCTGAAACTGGTTACCATTCATTCTGGAATCGATTTTTCACGGTTTCAGAACCAGCGTGCCACAGGTGTGTTACATAAGGAATATGATTTACCGGAATCAGCCCGGATAATAGGCAATGTGGCAGCACTGGCTCCGCATAAAGATTATGCAACGTTCGTAAATACTGTTTCACTGCTGGTCAAACAATTGCCGGATGTTTATTATTTTATTATTGGAGAAGGTGATGAGAGAACAAATATTGAAACGATCATCCGTGAGAATAATTTGGAAGACAGGATTATTATGACCGGATTCAGAAACGACATGGCAGACATTCTTCCTGAATTGGATCTGATGCTGATCACTTCCGAAACAGAAGGATTGGGCACAGCCATCCTGGATGCATTTGCATGCGGCGTCCCCGTAGTGGCAACAGCAGCCGGAGGCATCCCGGAATTAGTAATTCATGAAAAAACCGGACTGCTGGCCTCAGTAGGAGATATCCAGGGACTTGCACAACAGGTTGTCAGGATCATGTCGGAGCCGGAATTGCGAAAGTTACTCATTGATGGTGCTGCTGTTCACCTGGAAGCGTTTACCATGGAAGCAACAGCATCAAAAACTATAACCGAATATTTAGCCGTTACCGGCACCGAATTATGAGCAGGCACGGAAGCCATATAGATTCCATTCTTGAAACAATACCGGGTGATCCGGGAATTTACCAGTTTTTTAACAAGGCAGGCCAGATTATTTATGTTGGAAAAGCAAAAAATCTGAAGAAACGGGTATACAGTTATTTCATTAAAGAAAATCATGATAATGGAAAAACAACAGTTCTTGTTAAGAACATATCCGACATCCGTTATATGGTTGTGGAAACAGAAGGAGATGCCTTGCTCCTTGAAAACAGTCTGATCAAAAAGCATCAGCCGCGGTATAACGTATTACTGAAAGATGACAAAACGTATCCATGGATTTGCATTACACGCGACCGCTTTCCCAGGGTTTTTCTTACCAGGAAGTATATTCGCGACGGCTCAGCTTATTTTGGTCCTTATACTTCTGCTAAAATGGTTCATACGCTGATCGACCTTATTGGAGGGCTTTTCAAGCTGCGCAATTGTAACCTGGCATTAACTGAAGAAAATATTTCAAAAAAGAAGTTCAGAGTCTGCCTGGAGTATCATGTAGGAAATTGCTATGGACCTTGTGAGGGCTTTCAGACTGAAAATGACTACAACGAATCCATCCGGCAGATAAGAGAAATCCTGAAAGGCAATATCCACACCGTTATAAATCACCTGGATGTTATGATGCAGAGACACTCAGGAAATTTCGAATTTGAAGCCGCGCAGCAGGTCAAGGATAAGATCGATATGCTGGAGCATTACAAGAGTAAATCAATTGTTGTAAATCCTTCCATACACAACATTGATGTGTTCGCCATCATTGACAAAGACCAGGTTGCGTACGTTAATTTTTTAAAAATCATCAATGGGGCCATCATCCAGGCGCATACGGTGGAACTTAAAAAGAAACTGGATGAATCCCCTCCCGAACTGCTTTCCATTGCTATTGGTGAGCTACGGATTCGCTATAACAGTGATGCCTCCGAAGTATTGGTTAATATAATGCCCGAACTAAAATTGAATGGGGTAACTTTTACAATTCCAAAAATCGGCGACAAAAAACATCTTATCAGTCTATCTGTAAAAAATCTTTTTTATTATATCAGGGAACAGGAAACGCGGATGGACAAACTTGATCCTGAAAACCGCACGACGCGTATTATGAACCAGATGATGACGGATCTTCGCATGACAGAGCCACCTGTTCACATTGAATGTTTCGACAATTCCAACATTCAGGGCGCTTTCCCGGTAGCAGCGATGAGTGTGTTTAAGAATGGAAAACCATCCAAAGCAGATTATCGTCATTTTAACATTAAAACAGTTGAAGGTCCGGATGATTATGCATCCATGGAAGAAGTTATCCGGAGAAGATACAGGCGGCTGATAGAGGAACAGCAGCCATTGCCGCAGCTTATTGTAATTGATGGTGGAAAAGGGCAACTCAGTGCAGCTGTTGAGGTGTTGAAAGAACTTAGCTTGTATGGAAAAGTAACCGTGATTGGAATTGCGAAACGACTGGAAGAAATTTATTTTCCCTATGATTCAGTGCCGTTGTATCTCGACAAAAAAGGTGAGACTTTAAAAATCATTCAGCAGATCCGGGATGAGGTGCACCGCTTTGGAATCACACATCACCGGAACAGGAGGAGTAAGGCACTCACAGCGAACAGCCTTTCGGCAATCAAAGGAATTGGGGAAGCGACTTCAACAGAATTGTTACGTCAATTTAAATCCGTAAAACGAATGAGAGAGGCTTCCTTTGAAGAACTTGCCGATGTTTCAGGAAAAGCAAAAGCTACGTTGGTGTACAATTTTTTTCATCCCGAAAACAAAGTAGTGGAATAATTAAAAATTCACCAGCGTGGGTTTACCAAAAGGCGTGCTGTTTCCCTGCAGGTCAATTTGTGAGATACGGTACCAGGTCTGGGGTTTGTAGCAGCCCCCATCAATATAGCTGTACTGTTCAAATGAACTTATGTCCATCTTATCCTTAACATAGCCTGCAAATTCGTAATCAACCCCGTTTTTTGAACGTTCTATCCGGAAATAATTACCGGATGGAGCCGAGTTGGCGTACCACATCAATTTCACGATTGCTCTTTCTTTTACAAACGTTATTTTTCCGGTGGCAACCGGCACTGTCATAGCCGACTCCCCGGCTACAGCCCGAACACAAGTCGTTAAATCGCCATTGGTGAGTTTCCAGTATTCATCCTGTTCATCACAAACAAAGGCAATTCGCAACTTAAAGCTGCTTCCCGGTGGCACAGAAATAGAATCTCTAAAATCAAGAAACTGATCAACATCCCCGCCTTTAATGGTTTTAGTGGCCTGTGCTTTCCCATTAATATAGTAAAATATCCATGCAAAATCACGGTCATCCATGTTTCCGCTGTTACCCAGCCGGATCCTGATGTCGATCCATTTGGGCTCGTCACCCGATTTTCCACCTACGTTGACCAGTGGGGTATAAAAATTACAAGAATTCTTAACCACCTTCCAGGAGCTGCCATCCTGGTACCCACAGGAGGTGGAGTAGGAGGTTTTATCATTAATATTAAAGTTATACACCTGGCTGCATTCCTGGGCGTTTCCCCAATGGGAAAATACCAGTACGAGCAAAGCAACTTTAAAAATGTTTTTCATTTGCTTCATCAATAAAATTATACTGCATCAAACAAACCATACTTAGGGTTTCGTCACCAATATGCAAGGTTTTCATTTACCCGCCAACCACTGATGTATTCAACGAAAAAAATGGTTAAATTCGCATATCTAACTCTGCATTTTTTACGTTCTATTTAGGATTATGAATTATAAGTCATTGATATTGCAAATATCGCGCTATTTATTACCTGTTTTGACTGTTTTGGTGCTGATGATACCAACAGAGTTATCAGCACAGTTTTATCAGGGTTACCAGACAAATTTTGGAAAAAACAGAGTTCAACACAACGAATTCTTGTGGACATTTTACCGTTTTAAAAATTTCGACACCTACTTTTATGTCGGTGGTAAGGAACTTGCCCAGTTTGTGGGGAAGAATGCCGACAAGGAGATCCAGGATGTAGAATTACTTTTTGACTACAAAACTTCAGGAAGGCTGCAATTCATCATTTTCAACCGGTATTCGGATCTCCGGCAAACCAATATCGGGTTGGAAGGGGATGAAATGATAGGCAACACAGGTGGACTTACAAAAGTGCAGGGCAATAAGGTTTTGATTTATTTTGATGGTAATCATGAACACCTGCTTCAACAGATCCGCGCCGGTGTAGCGCAGGTGTTGTTTCACCAGTTGTTATATGGCGGAAATATCAAGGACCGTTTGCAAAGCGCCGTATTGCTGAACATTCCCTCCTGGTATGAAAAAGGATTGATAGCCTATGTGGCTAAGGGGTGGGGAGTAGAGCAGGATAACCAGATGCGGGACGGAATCCTTTCAGGAAAATACACGCGGTTTAACAGGCTGCTAGAATCAGAAGGAGAATTTGCCGGTCATTCGATGTGGCATTACATTTCGCAAACTTATGGGGCAACCTCAATTGCCAATTTGTTATACATGACACGGGTGAACCGAAGCATTGAAAATGGTTTCGTCTATGTACTGGGTGTGAACCTGAAACGGTTAACAAACAACTGGCTTATTTATAACCAGAAATATTATGAAAATGAACAGAAAGGCCGCCAGCTCCCGGCTGGTGATGCCCTCGTTAAACGACCTAAAAGCATAAGCCACTATAGCAAACTACGTTTAAGTCCCGATGGTAATTATGCTTCTTTTGTTAAGAATGATATTGGAAAGTACAAAGTGTACATGACCGACATCCGTAAAGGCAAAACCAAGAAAGTACTGAAAGGTGGCTATAAATCCATGCAGCAAAAAGCTGATTTCAGTTTCCCGTTACTGGCATGGCATCCTTCAGGCCAATATCTTACTGTGATGCGGGAAAAAAAGGGTAAAGTGTGGATGGATTATTATAAAACCGACAAACGCAAACCGGAACGCAATAAGTTTTTTTATTTTGATAAAGTGCTGGATTTCTCCTATGCGCCAGGCGGTCAGGAAATTGTTTTATCAGGGATTCAAAACGGGCAGTCGGATATTTATGTTTTCAATACGCGAAGCCGTACTTCACAGAATTTAACGGATGATTTTTATGATGATCTGCAACCTGTTTTTTCAATGGATGGCAAATCGATATTGTTTGTATCAAACCGTGTGAATGATACCCTGCTTGCAGACAACAATGATATGATGCCCGAACAAAGCAACCTGGATCTTTTTCAACTGGATTATGCAGGTCAAAGCAAAACGATGAAGCGGATTACCAATACGCCACTCGCCAATGAAACGCATCCTTTGGCTGCTGATTCGGGAAGAATTTATTACCTGAGTGATGCCAATGGAATAGTAAACCGCTACCTGGCAACTATCGACAGTACAATATCATATATAGACACCGTTGAACATTACCGGTATTATGTAGAATCATTTCCGCAAACAAATTATTCAAGAAACATTGAAGAACATGATCTGAGCTTCAGGCAGAATAAATTTGCTGAAATGATTTATTCCAAAGGACGTTACCGCATACATGTAAACCCGGTTCCTCAAAAAATTCTCACCAATTCCCTCCTGCTTGAAAGTACGCAATTGCGGCAATTATCAGCAAGGAAATATAATAGCAATAAGAAAACTGTTGCCGTAACCAAGCCTGCTGCTACAGCTACTGACTCTGCTAACGTTGCGGAACAAACGCCTTCACGTCCCCAACCATCAACCACCGATTCCACAAAGATTGATATCAATAATTATATCTTCCAGAGTGAGTTTATGAAGCCGAAGCCGAAGAAGGAAGAGAAGAAACCTGATGCTCAGGACGTGACACAAACAGATGACGGTTCGGTGGTTCCTATCGGTAAAGCAGTGACGGAAATTCCTGCTGATTCATTCCGCTTGCCGAAGCTGAGGAATTATGATATTGCATTCGCCACAGATTATTTCATCACCCAGCTAGATAACAGTCTTCATAATTCCACTTACCAGACTTTCACGGGAAGTGCCTTTTATTTTGATCCGGGGTTGAATATACTTGTTAAAATCGGTGTGGCCGATCTTATGAATGATTATAAGATTTCCGGAGGATTCCGTATCTCCGGCGACTTGAATTCAAATGAATATTTCCTTGGTTACGATAACCTGAAGCATCGTATTGATAAGTCATTGGGATTTTACCGGCAGGCAAGCGAGTATTTTGCAGGCTATGCGAACTTGAAAGTGCATACACACGAAGCAAAAGGCCAGTTAAAACTTCCATTCAATGATCTTACTTCTCTCAGGGGATCACTTTCCTTCCGTACCGATCGCATTGCCGTACTTTCAACAGATGTTTTCACATTACGTGAACCCACAGTGAACAATTACTGGGGAAGTGTGAAATTGGAGTATGTTTATGACAACACCCTTAGTACGGGTCTTAATTTATGGAATGGATTGCGCTATAAAATATTTGCTGAAACTTTCCGTCAAATTGATGAAAAAGAAACCTGGTTGGGTGTGGTAGGTGTTGATGTTCGCCATTACCAGAAATTACACCGCCAGATCATATTGGCAAGCCGGTTTGCCGCAAGCACCTCTTTCGGTGATCAGAAATTAATCTATTACCTGGGATCCCAGGATAATGCCATCATTCCTACCGATATTTTCGATGAATCAATTCCGATTGATTTTACCCAAAATTACGGATTCCAGGCCATTGCAACTAACATGCGTGGGTTCCTTCAAAACATCCGTAACGGAAATTCATTTGCTTTAATCAACAATGAAATCAGGATACCTATATTTCAGTACCTGCTCAACAAACCTATCCGTTCCGATTTCATTCGCAATACCCAGGTAGTTACTTTCCTTGATGTGGGATCAGCATGGAATGGCAGTGACCCTTATTCTAAAGATAATAGCTTTAACTCAGAAGTGATACCCGGTAATCCGGTAACGGTTATACTCGATCGTCAGGTCAATCCCATTGTCGCAGGTTTTGGTGGTGGAATACGTAGCCGGCTATTTGGATATTTCCTTCGCGCCGATTGGGCCTGGGGCTATGAAGATGGCGTAATAAGGGAACCCATCTTTTATTTATCGCTGGGCTTAGACTTTTAAGAGGTTAACTACTAATTATTGTGTACGTTTGAGTTGGAGATTAAGGTAGATATGTTTCCTTATTCGCAAATAATTTTATTTATTCATCAACATTTATTTATGCCGCTCAAGGATAAAATCAAACAACTCTCCGGTTCTTTCCTCCCGGATGTTATTACCCTTCGCCGCCATCTGCACATGCATCCTGAGTTATCCTTTAACGAAGTTAATACATGTGAATTTGTGTGGCAGCAACTTGATGCAATTGGAATTTCAGAGAAAAAGAAAATGGCAACAACCGGAATTGTTGCTTTGATAGAAGGAAAAAATCCGGGTAAAAAAACAATTGCACTGCGTGCTGATATGGATGCTTTGCCTATTGTAGAATCAAACGATGTTCCTTACAAATCAAAAAATATGGGTGTGATGCATGCGTGTGGTCATGATGCGCATACATCTTCATTGCTGGGAGCTGCAAGGATACTGAATGAAATAAAAAATGAATTCGAAGGAACCATAAAGTTAATTTTTCAGCCCGGTGAAGAAAAACTTCCCGGCGGTGCTTCCATTATGATTAAGGAAGGAGTTTTAAAAAATCCGGAACCAGGAGTAATTATTGGTCAGCACGTGATGCCTTTGATTGATGCAGGAAAAGTAGGCTTTCGTTCCGGTGTGTATATGGCCTCTACTGACGAAATTTATGTAACTATCAAAGGAAAAGGAGGTCATGGAGCCATGCCGCACCTTAATATTGATCCGGTACTCATAGCATCGCACATGATAGTTGCTTTGCAGCAAATCGTTAGTCGCAATGCCAATCCTACCATGCCTAGTGTATTGTCATTTGGGAAAGTTATTGCCAATGGCGCCACCAATGTAATTCCTGATGAAGTTTATCTTGAAGGTACTTTCCGTACACTCAATGAATCCTGGAGAGTTGAAGCTCACAAGCGTATCATGCACCTTGCTACCTCTGTAGTTGAAGGCATGGGAGGGAAAGTGGATTTGGAAATCCGCAAAGGATATCCGGCGCTTGTAAATAATCCTGAACTTACTGCTTCTGCAAAAGCAGGAGCTGAAGAATATCTTGGAAAAGAAAATGTCATTGATCTCGATATCTGGATGGCGGCTGAAGATTTTGCTTTTTACTCTCAACATACCAAAGCATGCTTTTATCGGCTTGGAACACGTAACGAAGCGCGAGGTATAATTTCATCTGTGCATACAGCTACCTTTGATATTGAAGAAAAATCACTCGAAACAGGGATGGGACTGATGGCCTGGTTGGCGGTAAGGGAATTGGGTGTTTAAAATAGTATTTGTTATCTCTGTGCATTTTAGTTAATCATTATTTTATTAAAAGTATCTGCAAATACTTAAATTTATTAAATGATTTTGTATGTAATTTTTTCCCCAATATGGAAATTTTAATTCACTTTTCGCTGATTAGACATACCTGGATTTCATTGGGCTTTTGAGGTGTGTAACGGCTGTTAAGCGGGACTGTTACAGGAGATTGTGTTTTTGTATATTTTGTTTGCAGACCAAGTTGTTCTAAAAAACATCTGTGGCACGTATTTTTCATTGTTTTGTCATACGAAACTAAATTAACTGAAACTAAAAATCAAATAATATGAAAAATCTAATGTTGGCAATTTTTGCCAGTTTTATTTATGTAGGCGCCTATGCGCAAACTGATTCTTCTGAGAAGAAACTGATGCCGCCTGATTATGAGAACGATTCTCTGAATAATTCTAACAGGAAAACGCCAACGCAACGGGGTGATTCATTGCAGAATAATTCCGATCGCAATTCAGCACATCCTGATCGTCGTCAGGATGGAACCAGGAATATGAATAAAACCAATTCAGGAGGTACCGGAACAAATAGTCACCACGGCCATACTACCCCTGTGGATAATACACGCACCGGAGATACCAGAACAAATAATTCAAATAACACTAACAATACCAACAATCCTGTGAAAGTAAATCCCACTCAGGACGGTGTAATTATTATGGATGGTAAAACTATGGTGGTTAAAAATGGCCAGTCAACTGCGATGAACCAACCTGTGAACCTTACAAATGGTAGCAGGATTATGCCCGATGGCACCCTCATAGATAAAGATGGTTCCAGCGTTAAACTTAAAGAAGGTGATTATCTTGATTTCACAGGTCAATATATTCACAGGAATCCTTCCAATGCAGCCGGAACAGGTGCGGGATATGATAAGGATAAAAACCAGGCAATCGATAAGGATAAAGAAGCGAAAGATATAAAACCAAAAGACAAGAATATGTACCTGGTTCCCGATAGTACTTTGAAGAACAAAAAAGTTGATTAATATTTTAATTTCTATAAGTGTAAACTCTTTTAAAAACTTAACAAAATGGCAGAAAATAATTTTAATGACAGAAAAGACCGCAAAATTGTAACAGGTATGTTCTCGGACCGTAATAGCACTGAGAGTGCATATCAGTCCTTACAGGAGCGTGGTTATACTAAAGATGACATCAATCTGGTAATGACCGAAGATACACGCAAGAAACATTTTTCGGGTGATGTTGAAGATACTGAAATAGGAACCAAGGCTGCTGAAGGAGCTGGTAAAGGCTCAGCAATCGGCGGCACCATTGGAGCCATCACAGGAATAATTGCAGCTCTTGGTACAAGCCTGGTGATTCCTGGACTGGGAATATTAATTGCAGGCCCTATTGCGGCCGGATTAGCAGGAGCCGGTGCCGGTGGAATCACAGGCGGAATCGTTGGAGCTTTGATTGGCTCAGGTATTCCTGAAGCCCGTGCAAAACTTTATGAAGATGGAGTTAAAGAAGGTAACATCGTTATGGGAGTACATCCTAAAAACGATGAGGATATTGACTATATCGAATCTTCATGGCGCAAGAGCAATGCCCGTGATATTTACAAATAGATTTTTCAAAAGGAAGGAATACCTTTCAGTGTGGTGATTACTTAACAGTTACACCATACTGGAAGGTCTTTCCTTCCTTATTTATTTTTCCCGCATTTGTTTCGCGACGACTTTTTTCCGGCATTAATAGTAAGGTGACAGGATAAATGGATATTGATCGATGGCGGAATTTAAATTTTCCGCGAAAGATTCTTATACACAAAACTTCCTGAGTAAGTAATAATAGGATTATGAAAAAAATCTTTATTTGCCGATGAATGATTATTATGGAAGAACTAAAGGGAGATTTTATTCCATAAGTTCTTTTTTATTTGGTTTCTTTGTGGAAATTGCATAACTTTCTGTTTCCAATTGTTGCATTACTAAAATAATAATAGCATATTATTCACGGAATACCAAACCTCTATCAATTGAAAAAATTATATATTCAGCAAAAAGTTCTTATTTCTTTTGTTATTTTTTCGGTGTTGCTCACTGGTTGTCAGAAAGACGAAGAATTACTCGAAAATCCCACATCTGTATCTACATCAGCCAACAGGTTCAACCCGGGAAGTTATGATTCTGAAATTTTACAATCTTGGTATAAGATGGAATTAAAGCTGATCCAGGAAACTCCCGGACATACACCTCCTGTTGCTGCACGTGAACTGGGCTACACGGGTATTGCGCTTTATGAAGCACTACTGGTAGGTGGAACTGTGAATAATCATTCACTTGCCGGTCAATTGAATGGTTTACAAGCATTGCCTCTACGGGAAAATGGTAAAAAATATGCTGCTCCTGAAGTCGCAAATGCAGTGATGGCAAGAATTGTTAAACATTTATTCGGTAATATTTCTTCTTCCAATCTTTTTTCTGTTGATTCACTGGAGCAGGTTGGCGAATTGCAATATGCTACCATGTTCCAAACAGATGTAATGAACAGGTCAAGAGATTTTGGATACCAGGTTGCCGACTTTATATATAACTGGTCTTTAACCGACGGAGGCCACCAGGCTTATCTGAATCTCTTTCCGGCCTATACAATTCCTGTGGGAAATGGACAATGGATGCCAACTCCTCCGCTCTATCAGCCGCCAATGCTACCATATTGGGGGAGCAACCGTACATTTGTTCCTTCAAACGGAGCTGGCCCGATTGATCCTCCTGCTTCGCCTTTTTTTTCTGTAACCACAGGTTCTGACTTTTACAATTATGCATTAGAGGTTTATAGTACAGTCAACAGCCTTACCCCAGCGCAACAGCAAACTGCCGATTTTTGGGCTGATGGGGGAGGCACGTTCACACCGCCAGGTCATAATGCTGCTATAACCTTAGCGATTATAAAGGACCAACATCTTAACTTAGCACAGGCAACTTCTCTTATGGCTAAAGTGGGCGTGGCAATGAATGATGCAGCCATTGTATGCTGGAGAGCAAAATTTAATTCCAGTCTGATGCGTCCCATTACTTATATCAGGGATTATATTGATCCAAACTGGAATTCCTATATTCCAACACCTCCATTCCCTGCTTACACATCCGGTCATGCTTCTTTTTCAGGAGCTGCTTCAAAGTTGCTTACACTTCAGTTTGGCTCCAATTTTTCATTTACCGACAGCACTAAAATTATTAATGGTTTTGCTCCAAGGAACTTCAGCAGTTTTGATGAGGCCGCCCTGGAGGCAGCCAATTCGAGGTTATATGGCGGAATACATTATAAGTTTGACAATGATAACGGACTGGTTTGCGGTCAGAGGATTGCGGCTAATGTAGCGGCATTGAACTGGTAGTTATTGCGGACTTGGTTGCTTTTTTCATTACTGGTTTATAGTTAACCAGGGCATTATCCGGCAATAAATGGCATATATTACCGTTTCTTTCGCATACACTTTCTATATATGGTTCTGGAATACATTTCTCATTCCTGCTTTGTTATTGAAACCGATGGTCTGAAAATCGCTTTTGATCCATGGATAATTGGAAGTGCCTATGCTAATTAATGGCATCTTTTCCCTAAGCCTGTAAATACCCTTACAGTCGAAAATGCAGATGTATTATTGATAAGTCATGGTCATGAAGACCATCTGCACCATGAATCCCTTTTAAAAATTAATAAATCGGCTCATATTTTTTTTCCATTTCAATGGCGTGAAGGGATCAAAGATTACCTCAACGGTATGAATTTTAATTTGGTTACCGAAGCAGTTAGCTTTAAAACCTATGCAGTTAACAATATTAGGATTACTTACCTGGGATATTCACTGGAAAGTGTGATCGTTGTGGAATGTGAAAATTATGTGATTGTAAACATTAATGATGCATTAAACTCCAACCATGAAACAGCAGTAACGTTTTTACTTGAAAAAATCAAAGAGCGTTGGAAGAAAATTGATTTCCTGTTGTCAGGATGGAGCGGAGCCGGATTTTTCCCCAACAAAGTACATTATAAAAATAAAGATGACATTGAAATTGCCCGCACACGGGAACAATATTTCGCTGATAATTTTTGCAAATTCACAAGACATCTTCAACCTGAAATCGCTATTCCCTTCGCACCCGGCTTTGTTTTGCTGAGTGAAAGCAACAGGTGGATCAACGAAATAAAATTTCCCAGACATTTTGTTTCCGATTATTATTCTCAAAATTTTGATTCCGGTTCAAAAATAATTTTTCCTGTTGTCTTTCCCGGTGATTATTTTGAGTTACGTCCTTATGTTAATAAATATCCATTCAATGAGCGAGATCATTGGATCACTTATAGTAAGTGTGACCTTTGCCAGGTATGTAAAATGCCTGAAATAAATTTTCAACAGCTGTTACATTCCGGAAAAATGTAAAAAATAACATAGCTAACCAGGTTACTAAGTTGTCTCTTAATGCGCTATCAGAATTTTCTGTGTAACGATTAAGTTATTCTTGTTATCAAATACTGAAACAAAATATAATCCCGGGTTTATTTCTGAGAGTGAAAAACTGTTTCCTGTGTTATTGTTTACCTGAATTGATTTTCCGGTTACATCAGTAATTTTTATATAGTTGATATCTGTTTCCGATTCGATATTAATTTCTGTAGTAGCAGGGTTTGGGTAAAAATTTACTGTTGAAGTATTTATTTCATTTACTGATGTTAAAAATGAATACAGAGGCATAATGCAATTAAACCAGGGACCCACAGACATTCCGCCTCCATTAATATGAAGTGCTCCACCATTACTGATATTGCAATTGGTTGTAAGGATAATATATCCATAAGATCCGTAAACATCTCCTCCCGGAATTGAAAGAACGTCTCCTTGCAATATTCCATAATTACGAACAAAAGCACCTGTTTGTACAATAACTGTTTCGTGTCCGCAAATTCCACCAAGTGTATCAATTACAAAATAAGCACCCTGCTGAAGGGTGATCGTGCTATCATAAACTATAGGATGATTGATATAAAAAGTATCAGCACTTGTATAAAGTGGAACAATACCGCCCATCCAGGTTGAAGCATTACTCCAATATCCGTATCCGTTAGTCTGCCATGTAACCGCGTTCACAGGCAATGTGCTTGTTAAAATAAAAAGAAGGAAAAGTAATTTTTTAAATTTATGCATGGAAAATAATTATAAATCAAAAAACTCAGCGGGTAATCATAATTTTACCGGATGATAAGGCCCATCGGTTGCCGGTAGTCAGCGAATAAAAATAGAGGCCCGGTATGGCTAAATCAATGGTATGCATTCCTGAACTTGTAATATTTTTACTATAAACTTGTTGGCCCATAGTATTCAACACTTGTAAGTTCATGTTTTCCGAAACCTGTTCAATATTAAAGTTAATACTGCCTGATGAAGGATTGGGATAAACTGACACTACACCCGGATTAATTTCAACTACACCGGTTGGCCCGAAAGAGATTCGCGCATTACTGGTAAACCCTGTTAAGGTAAGAGGTGTTGATGAAGTAATAGGCTGATCATCAAAATACCGTCGGGCACGATCAGGGGCAGGATTGATGTTGGTGTAAAGCCAGCGTGGTCTGGTGGAATCATTAGGCAGCGCTGCCTGATAACCTTTAGAAATTAAAACCTGTAGATTATTTACTCCATCATAGGTAAATGTCCCATTCAGCAGTACCTCGCGCCATCCCGGACCTGCATCATTCGGGAAAGACCCTTCAAATGCCAGAGTGTACCCTGTAGTGTCGTAATTGCCGGCAGCAAGTTGTATTTGTGCTGTATGTTTCAGATAAATGCTGACATTTTCAATGGAATCGGTATTTAGTCCATCTATTTTCTGAAATCCAATAGTGGTTACCGGCCCTGAAAGATTTATTTGTGATGCCAGGTAAATTACTTCATATACGCAATAATCGTTCGTACGGTTTAATGGACTGAATACGGAAATTGCTGTACCATTTCCAACTACTACAGTTTGGGCCGATAATGAAAGCGGATTAATATTTAAAACTATAACACCAGCTACAAAGAGGGAATAAAAAGTTTTCATCATAATTTATAATATTCTAAATGTAAAATAGAATTTTGCACACCGACTGTTAATTTGCCATTTCACTCATAAATTTGATTCGCATCAATTTGATTTCATCTTCACTATATTCTTCATTACCCAGTTCGATAATCGCGTTATCGATGCTATCGGTTTCAGCAGTACGGAAATAGTCATAAACTTCCTGTTGCCGTTCTTCATCAATAACCTCATTGAGATAATAATTAATGTCAATTTTGGTACCGGCAGAAACAATCACTTCTATTTCATTAATGATATCGCTCAGGGTAATTCCCTTGGCATCCGCAATATCATCGAGTGATAATTTACGATCAATATTCTGAATGATGTAAACTTTTAAACCGCTTTTATTAACAACTGACTTAACCACGAGGTCCATTGGACGGTCGATCTCATTTTCATCAACATACTTTGAAATCAGTTCAATAAATGGTTTGCCGAATTTCACAGCCTTTCCTGGTCCCACCCCACTGATGTTTTTTAATTCATCCATGGTAATAGGGTACTGGATAGCCATTTCTTCGAGAGAAGTTTCCTGGAAGACTACAAACGGAGGAACATTCTTTTGTTTGGCTACTTTTTTACACAGATCCTTTAGCATAGCGAACAATTCAGCATCAGCCGCGCTTCCTCCGCCTCCTGAACCTGATGGTTCATCATCATCAC
>JALYQW010000103.1 GCA_030855635.1 Bacteroidota bacterium
TCTAAAGGCATGGTAATACTCCCACCTTTCAACAGGCCATTAAAAATTCTTTCTGCTTCCTCTTTGGAATCGACAATTACCGAAATAGAAAAATTATTTCCCTGAATATAAGAAGGGGCCCATTCACCACCTGTATCACTTCCCATAAGTGCTGTTTCCTTGCTGATCATCAATGAAACATGCATAATTTTTTCACCATCTTCCTTTGACATTGCGGGCATTCCCTCCTGCGGAGGCATTTCATTAAATCTCCCGATATAATTGAATTCTCCTCCAAAGATTGATTTATAGAAATTGAAAGCTTCTTCACAATTTCCATTAAAATTTAAATAAACATTTACTGTTGTCATTTTGAAATATTTTAGAAGGTTACTAATAGGTATATTATAACTTGCAAAATTAATTTTTCATTACTGCTTATGTTCGCAGTGATCTTTGAGAAGCGTAAGCCACTTATCCAGGCTCGTGTCGACTTTTTTATTCATCGCTTTCTTGAAGAGCTTTGCTAAAATTCCCTCCATACTTTCTTCCACATGCACCTCGGTTCGCTTATTGAGTTCAACAATTTTCCAGTTGTGTACTGCTGAAAGTCCAATTGCATTTCCAGACCAACCAAACAATGTGTAAGGCTCTGCAGTATGTATTACTGAATTAATATTTATTCCCCCGCTTTTCCAGCTAAACGCTGTTCCCTGTATCAGCGGTCCTTTAATAGCGGATTTTCTGACGTCTTTTTGCCACGATGGCCAGTTATTTATATCCGTAAGCACCTCCCACACGCCAACAGAAGTGGCGTTAATGGCAATGGATTTTCTGCAAAGTACCGGAGCATTCAGGTTGATGTTCATCATACATGTATCAGGAGTTTATGTTGTTAAAGACATCTGAAAAATACTAAAAAAACGGTTATCCTGTTTTTTTATAACAAATAATTGGTTTTTGCAGGAGTGTTACGCTAAGCGAGAATAATTTAGTGGTGTATTACCTTTCCAAAACCATAGAAAGCAAAACCCCGTACTTTTTACAGTACAGGGTTTATTACTATTAGAAAAATCTTCAACTATTTCATTCCTGATTTTTTCACCGCTTTCATCACCTCTTCCTTTGTAAGACCTGTAGTGTTCTTATCAGGATCAGCGGCATTATTTTGTGGAGAAAACGCCAGTTCTTTCATATATTTCGGATCTCCGCCATTCATTTTTTCCTTAATAATATCCGCATAACTTTTACGGGCTTCCTCAACAGTCATTTTCCCAGTAACTATATCGTTAGCCAAATTTAATGCAAGAAAGTTATTAACTTCCATATCACAACGGGCACACATTAAGCCTTGCGTACGATCAAAAGTAATACTTCCGTCAAATTTCCCCAGGTCATCCATTTTATCTTCAGGAACCTTATATGAAATGCATTGTTCCAGCATATCGGTATGTTCTATCGGAAAACTATGCTTTGTTTCTTTCTTACTAACATGAATCGTCTTCCAAATTCCTTCGTTCATCCAACCTAAAACCTCTTCGCCATATGCTTCAGGCTGTCCATATTTACCCATCATCTCCTCTGCTGCCATGCGTGAGGCTTCAGGCCAGGATTTAATATCAGGCATCATTATATGCTTTGCCTGCTTTGTGGAATCCTGAGCAATCAATAGCTTGAATGGCATTATTGCCACTATTAGTATTATTAGAATAGTTTTCATAAGTTTATTTATTAAATATTATAAAGATGTTATTGTGATTTTAATTACTGAAGAAGTTGATGGAATAACAAAGGTCGGATGTTTTTCAGAAGCTACTTTTACCAGATTGATGGGGTCGTCAGGTCCTATATTGATAGCCATTGGAGCTTGGTCAGGCTTTTGATTAGATCCCAATCCGGCAGGCTCATCTGCTTCGGTACCTGCATCATACAAAACAACCTCTGATGTGACATTTCCGCTAATCGGCGTGGTACCAATAAATAATGGTAATCCACCATTTCTAAAGGCATAAAACCAATCATTGCTTTGTACAAACATAGTTTGAATTTGCAATTTTTCACCCGGTTTTGCCTGGAACGTAAAAATGCTTGTTTCTCCTGAAAACAAAGCTGCTCCGTTATCTGGTCCTCCAGGAGCAACAAATTCGCCATTACTGTTAATAATGTTACTGATGTTTAAATCATTCGTTTTAACAGTGGTCATTCCATCCTCAGCAATTCTTGAAGTTCCTTCATCAGAAGGTTGATTCAAAGTAAATAAATCGCCTGCTGAGTAAATAGCCCACACTCCATGAGAAAGCGGAACTGTACGGTCAGGCATTGCACCCGGTTCCAATGTTGTTGTAGTAGATACATTTTCAATTTTCACCTGAAACATTCTTGAAGTATCAGTTGAAGGATTCATGCCATTATCATCACAATCATCTTTGCAGCCAGCTACAAATACGACAAAAATTGCTAAATAAAATAGTTTGTTCATAGTATTAAATTTTAAAATAAGATTTATTTTTATTTGATTTACCAAGCCACTAAACCTGTTGCAAACTCAGGCAATCCGGGTGTAGTTCCTATTGCGTTTAAATCGCCAAGAAATGCACGTTGATATCCACCAATTGTTTGAGCTCCGGTATTAAGAGCGTATACATAATAGTTATTAGCAGCAACACAAATATCTTTAGGTGCAGCACCAGTAGATGAAGCGGAAGAATGAATTAAATAAAGGCTTCCCCAGGGTGATACATAATAGGTAGAGATGGTATTACTTCCGGTATTGGTTACATAAGCAAAACGTCCGTAGTTTGTTGTTGCTACCCAGCACGCTGCTGTCTGGTTGTTGCCAACTGCTCCGTTCACATCGTTTAGATTACCAGGATTTGCTCCGGCATAAGATGTAGCCGTACTTCCATTTGGTACCGCCATACCTCCTGGAGCATTTGCATTTGAAACTACCATGAAATTATCGCGTCCAAAACTAAATCCAAATGGTGTTACACCTGTTGAAGGATATGATACATCAAAAGTTGCAACTCCACTACCATTTACCTCATAAGAAGTAATCATATTAGTCATTTTTTCAGTAACATATAAATAGTTGCCATTGGGACTAAACGAAATTTGAGCGGGGTTAGTCATGGCTGCGCTTAAAGGTAAGTTTGTTCCCGGAATTGGGGTTAAAGTTCCACCACCGCCAACCTGAAATCCATTGATGTTGGATGATGTAGAATTTACAACATATAAATGATGATGATGAATACTCAAACTAACCGGTACAGTTCCACCTGAACTTATAGTGTTAGCAAGCGTTAGACTTCCATCATTGTGAACCTTAAATGATGAAATGGAATTACTGCCAGCATTAACTGCAAAAAGCCATTTCTTATTATGACTCAAAGCAAGTGCTCCTTGTCCATCAAGACCTAAGCCGTTAAAAATTCCAATTCCTGTACCACCTGAAGCTACAGTTGATTCAAGAGTAAGAGAACCATTACCATGTTGTTTATAACATAGAATTTCATTTAATGCAGTCGCATTGCTTTCTGTATATAAATAACCTCCACGGTTATGACGCGCAGCAGCTTCTGGCGCAAGGTCAGTCTCATCAGGATTCATACCTTTTTCAGATATATCCAGTGTACCGGAGGATGCAGGAGAATTTGATAAATTATTCTCATCTTTTTTACATGAAGAAAATGTAAAAGCTACACTTGCAAATAATATTACTAGTAATTGAATATTTCTTTTCATCGTTTTTTATTTTTTTAAATTATAGTTAGTTTAAAGAATGTGCACGAATATTCATACCACGACTTCATAAATATGTCGTCCCGCTGACAGTACGGCGATGTGGCTTATTAAATTTACAATATATACCTATGAGAATATTACTGCGGAAAATTGTGCTGAAAACCCGTAAAAAAATAGATTTGAATAAATTTGTTGGATTGGAAAAATTTGGGTGAATGTCTGTGTGCAATGATTTGCACATTCAAATTCTTTTGAGCAATTATATGCCCAGTTTAGTTACATCAGGTATCGTCAATTTTTTCCGACCTGTACAGATTATCTTCTTTTCCCTTACAAGTTCGTTAAGTATTGTCGCTACGGTTTGACGGGAAGAAGCGGTAAATTTTGCTATATCATTATGATTACAAAACATATTAATCTCAACTCGTTTACCAATCCATTTACCTTCATATTTGGCATGTAACTTTATAAAATTAAGAACTCGTGCCTTTACAGTGTCAAAAACAAGGTCACAATATTTTTTACTAACTATATTTAATTTATTTGTAATGACTTTTGCATACTTAATTGCAAAATCAGGTTTTTTCTCCATCATACTTCTAAAATCTGGGAGATTAAACGATGAAAATAAAACTTCATTCGAAAGAACTTGCGCTTTTTCACAGGTAGTATTTTCTGATGTGGTTAAAGAAAGAGCACCAAATATATCGCCTTCCATTAAAATTTCAGTTATAATCTCTAATTCCGAATCTCTGCAAATAGATATTTTTATCCTGCCTTGATTTATGATATAGACCTTATCTAACCTCTGATTATGAAAATATATAATATCACTTTTTTTAGCCTTATTAAATTCTGATGTTGAACATAACTCATTAATCTCATCATCATTAAGATGACTAAACAACTCATGATTTGAGAAAAAATCATATTGGATATCTAAAAGCATGAATAATTAGTTTTTAGTGAAACTCAGGCATTTAAGGGTTCAATTTATATGCCACGAATAAATCAGGCTGTCAAAAAAGCACAATTGACCCCATTTTAGCCCATAATCGTCCGTCAAAAGAAAAAAGCCAGCAATCGGGAAGATCAGAAATTGAACCGTAAGTCAGGGGATTCATGACTCTGGTAGTATATGAGGGAATTTCGCCAGTTGAGTACAACTGGTCCTTCTTTCAGGAACCAGTGTTTTTTACAGGTTTTATTGAATGATGATTGATAAGTAAAATCGAAATTGATTCTTGATGAAGAGAAGAATTTTTTACCGAGGACAAAATAAAGAAAATGAAATTTCTGAGTGGTTAAAACAAAAGGGTGGCAGTGAAACAGTGGTTGCACAGCATCTTTTTCTAAAATATAAACACGGCATTTTGCATTTTCAAAATCTGTGAAGCAGGAAAAAAAAATTAATTATTTTGTTATGATCAGTTTTTCATAAATAACTTCTTTGTTTTCGCTTGATACATCCACAAAATAAATTCCATTTTGCAGCGAAGAAACATCAATTTTATTTTTGCTTTTTGTTTTGATTACAGATTCGCCAAGTGTGTTCAGGATTTTAATTTCATCGTTTGCATTTGAGTTTTTATAAAACACATTGACAATACCATTGGCGGTATTGAGATAATAAGAAGCGCGACAGTGAAGTTTTTTACTCTTACTGTCGCACTTCGTGAATGCTACTATTGTTTATTTACTGAACAGAAAATCTTTTATTTACTGCTCCTTCAGATGTGTGAATTTGCATTATATACATTCCCTTGGTGAATTTATCAGAGGAGAAGGTAAATTCGTTGAAGCCTTCCTGCACTGTTTTAGTTTCTGAAAATACTTGTTGTCCCAAGTGGTTGGCTATAGTTACAGTGTAAACTTCTTTTTGAGAAGCATTTAGCTGTACTGTAAATTGACCACTATTAGGATTTGGAAACAGAGAAATATCATCAGACTTCAAGTTTGTGTTAAAGCCGGTCTTATTGGAAGATACAAGCACTGGCGTAACACTGGCGGATGAATCTACCACATGATAAATTTCCCCGGTCGCAACGTGTGCAAGGTACAATTCCCCCATGTTGTCTTCACCGAAAGATGTATATGCTTCTGGTGTTGCTGTTCTCAAGTAACGGTTTACCCATACTTCGTGATCCTGGTATACTGTGCGTAAAATGCCGGTGCAATAATCGGTATAGAAATATTTTCCATACATTTTTGGGAATTGAGTTCCGCGATAAACGAAACCCCCGGTAATAGATCCGGCGCAAGGCTGCAACTTATGCTTGTATTCGGCAACAGGAAATACAGGCGGTGTTCCATTAGGATTACAATTAAATTTGAAGAAGTGACAGCCCTCAAAGCAACCCCATCCGTAATTTTCGCCTCCGTTACTCATAGCAGGCTGATGGTTTATTTCTTCCCAATCATCTTGTCCAACATCACTTAACCACATGTCGCCATTTAAGCGGTCAAAAGAAAAACGGAAAGGATTACGCAATCCGCTTGCCCATATTTCTTTACGCCAGCCGCTCACTCCAACAAAAGGATTAGTGGGAGGTATAGAATAATTGTTACCATTTGTTGCATTGTTAATATCTATGCGTAGCATTTTACCTAAAAGCGTATTTGGGTTTTGTCCATTATTAAATGGGTCTCCCGCATTACCACCATCGCCTAAGGCAACATACAGGTAACCGTCCTGCCCGAATTGAAGCTGTCCGCCATTATGATTCGCAAAAGGTTGTATTACACGCAGTATGATTAACTCGCTGTTGGGATTTGCGATATCAGGATCATTGTTACTAACTCTGAATCGCGAAACTCGTGTGTGGCCTGCAAGATTAATGTAGTTGACAAAGAAGTAACCATTGGCTGCATACTGTGGATGAAAGGTAAGCCCTATCAATCCTTGTTCCGATCCATTAGATAGCACGCGTGCCGTGATGTCCAGAAAAGGCATCATACTCTTATTACCCGCAGAATCGCTTATCCAGATTTTACCTCCTTTTTCAACGATAAATAAGCGATTATCAAATCTGCCTGCATTTTCTATTCCAAGCGGCTGGTTGTAACCATCTGAAAAAAGATCTAATCTGATTTTTGGAAGCGCATTGGTGACCTGTTGTGTTTGTGCGTTTAGCGATGCTGCCGCAAACAGCAGTCCGAGGACGAATGTAATCTTTTTCATTTCTTAATTTAATTTAAACTGTTTTAATTATTAAGTGAACTAGTAATATAAATAATACCTTAGTTAAAGAATATGTTGTAAGTTTTTAAAACCATTGTATTATCTGCTTTAAACTTTTTCTTTTTAAATCCGGAATCCTGCAATCCTTGGCTGGATAACCGACAGGAACTACTAAAAAAGGTTTTTCATTTGCAGGGCGATGTAATATTTTAGAGAGAAAATTCAAAGGACTTGGCGTATAGGTGAGCGCTACTAATCCTGCATCATGAATAGCGGCAAGTAAAAACCCGCATGCGAGTCCGCAACTTTCAGTAACATAATAATTCTGATGCTTGTAATTTCCCTCTTCCAGTTCGTAACTTCTTTTGAAGACAACAATAAGGTAGGGAGCAACTTCTATAAATGGTTTGTGCCAATCGGTTCCTAAACACGCTAAATCTTTACGCCATTCTTCGGTCATTCTACCGTTATAACTTTCTTGTTCTTGCTGCTCAGCAGCTTTGCGAATCTGTTTTTTTATTTCCGGGCTTTTCACAACGCAAAAAGTCCATGGCTGCTTATGTGCGCCCGAAGGTGCTGTTGATGCAGAACGAACTATATTTTCAATCACCTCTTCCGGAATGGGCTGGTCTGAAAAATCACGGATGGTTCTTCGTGAATTCACAAATTTAAAAAATAAGCGGCTGCGCTTTTTCATTTCTTCAACATCCCGGTTCTTCTGGCGGTAAGTTATAAATGAGCAGTCCTCCTGTATTGTTGTTTTCATAAATGTCCCATACCTTAAACAGGTTATTTCAAGCGTACAATGCTACTTACACAACACAATAATTAAATGGTGGTCTTAATTACAGCGTATCAATAATTTGTAGTCTTTCAATTTTTCAGATTGATTTTTACTTTATGATTGGTTTTATAAACGCGCATACTGTAAATTATCATTTCCGAAGTTAAACTTATATCAACCTAATTATCTTATTTTTATTCATGTAAAGAAGGAAATAAAGTCGATGCATAAGCGAATATACTCTTTCTACTAAAGTTAAAATGCGGTTCGTTCTTCAATAAATGTTTCAAAAATAAATTTTGTATTGCCAAACTTAATTATGATCCATTTCGCTTGGCTCTTTTATAGCAATGAGTTCTACCTTTTCTATTTTCGGTGCTGATGAAAATAACTCGTCAGCTTTTGCCTTCAATGCTTCTGCAACTTTGCCATTGAGATGCGCATCTCTACCTGATTCATCATTGAAGGTATCGAAGATGCAGAACTTGCCCTCTGCTGTTTTAAATGCGAACCAATGAATTGTCTTTGGTTCTTCTTGCACAAGTTCTAATCCGCTTTTGAGAAATGATTCTACATCGGATTCCTTTCCTGCTTTTGCCTGCAGCGTTACTAATAATGCTAATTTTTCCATGATTTTATTATTTAATTGTTTAGATTATCACTGATAATTTATTTTATTGTCGCTTCCATTTAACCTCTTGACTAAGTCATTAATAAGACTATATAAAGCTATTACTAGTCACTAAATCACGAAGAAACCAGGAAACACAAAAGTTCTTATTTGCAAGAATTTTTTTAAAACTTCTTTGTATAGCTGTGACAGTAAGGATTGCCTCCTACTTTTGTATAGTATTGCTGGTGTTTGTCTTCTGCTTTCCAAAAGTCTGAAGCTTTAGAAAGTTCAGTTACCACTTCATGTCCTTTATCTTTTAATGTCTGAATTAAATTTTCTGCTATTTGTTTTTGTTCATCATCAATATAAAAAATGGCAGACCGGTATTGACTTCCTATATCAGGACCCTGTCTGTTTTTTTGCGCAGGATTATGTGTTTCAAAAAAAAGTTTTACTAATTCTTCGTATGATGTAAGTGAAGGGTCGAATGTAACTTCCACAGCTTCTGCATGTCCGGTGTTACCTGCACATACCTCATAGTAGGTGGCGTTATCCTTTTGCCCTCCAGTGTAACCGACAGTTGTTTCAATCACACCTTTTGCTTTTTGAAAATAATATTCGGTTCCCCAAAAGCAACCTGATGCAAAAATTGCGCGGCCTGTTTTTACTGCTGTTGTCATTTTGTTGCCGGTATAAATTTTAAGGAAATGGAATTAACACAATGCCTGGTATTTTTAGGAGTAAATTTTTCGCCTTCAAAAACGTGGCCTAAGTGTGCATCGCAAGTTGCGCAAACAATTTCTGTTCTGCTTCCATCGGCATCAGGCAAATGTTTTACGGCTTCTTTTATTTCATCATCAAAGCTGGGCCATCCGCAATGAGAATCAAACTTATCATTGGAACGATATAGGGGAGTGTTGCATCTGCGGCATAGATAAGTGCCGGCTTGCTTATTGTCATTGTATTCACCGGTGCCGGGCCGTTCGGTTCCTTTATGAACGATTACTCTTTCTTCTTCGGGTGTTAGCTTGTTGAATTGCATTGATGTGTTTTCTTTAATATTTTGTGATTTATTCTAATAAACTCATTTGTTTATTGCCGTTTCCGGAATTAGTATCAAGACCTTTTAAAAATTCGATCAAGTCGGCACGCTCTTTCTTATCAGAAATATAAAAAGGGTGAGGAGACTTTTTACCACGTATAGGATCCAATAATTCGTCAAGACTTTTAACCGAAGCATCGTGTAAAAAAAGTGTTGTTCGTGCAAGGTCAAGAAGCACCGGCAGCGCATTGCCACGCGGACCTCCATGAGGGCTTGCATCTACAATTACCATTTTATCATCGAAGTCGCCGGGTGAATTAAGAATTTTAGAAAGTTTTTTATTTCCGCGTAAGCCAACTACTATAGGTGTATAACCTGGCCATAGTGTTTTAAGATCAACCAGCGTTACAGGCACCGGCTTACTTTGATCTACATTGTGGCAGCTTGTACAATTGGTTCTAAATAATGCCCTGCCACGCATAGCCATTTCATCATTTACTTTAGGTGCAGGCGGGGGTTGCAAAGCAAATACATAAGCCGTCATATCCTGTAATTTTATATCATCTACCCTTCGTGCCACTATATTATTTAATTCACCCGGTTTCCCCTGCATCTTTGCCTGTACAAACGGATAACCAGTAACTCCTGTTTCTTTCAAAATCTGTTTATATTCCTTATGTATTTGCTCTCCTGCGGGACCACCCAAACCTTTTAAAAATTCGAGTCCTTCAGGTGTTGCAAGTGTTGTAAGGTCGAGGTTAGTTGTATACGAAGAATTACTGATATCATGAAACAATTCAAACTCCCCTGAAGAGCCATAAGGTGCAACAAGATCCTGTCGAAACAAGGGAACATTTTTAACTGAATTGCCATTACCATCAGATGTTTCATCGAATGTGCCGACAGGATAAAATTTGGGATTGCTCAAATATTCATCCACCTCTTTTTCTGTAGATGTTGGCCGCATTCCTCTTGCAGCACGACCTATAGAAACACCAAGAAAAATTTGCTGCATGTTCGGATAATAGGCACGCGAGTTATTTGCAACTGCAAGGAATTTTCCCATATTAAAAGTGAGCGGTGCAGGTCCGTCGATGCGTTTACCTGCAGAACCGGCACCTGGCATATCAAAAAAAGATTTATCAGTTACTGTATGGCAAATGGCACAACTTATGCCAATAAGGTCACCTTCAAGAATGCTAAGCTTTTTATCGCCGTTGTGGTCTTTTGCAACCAAGCCTATAAATGCATTTGCATTAAGCAATGCAATAGTTGTTTTAACATCGTTTAAAAGTGGCGCCTGTTGGGGAGACAAATCAGTTTTAAATTCGGCTTCTATCTTTTGCCGTAATTCTGCATCAAGTCCCTCTGATTCTGTATCAATTTGCAAACCTATTTCTAGCATTTGCTTAGGTGTCATCTTTCTATCAATCACACCTTGCTGCCATCTCATGGCATTGTTCCAGAAACCTTCGTTACCAAAAGTTTCAAACCTAAAGACTTCTTTGCCACGGGCCACATTTCCCAAAATGTGTGGCTTCGGTTTCATTGTGTCTGCCGGGCCATCACTTGCAGTAGCTGGCTTCTCATCCTGTATATTTTTAGGATTTCTTTCGTTGCAAGCATAAAGGAATACATAGGCACAAAGTATCAAGGTTGCAATAGAGAGTAAATTAATTTTTTTCATAATGAAAGTTTGATGCATGAGTTTTATTATTAATTCTTAGCAGCAATGTTTCTTGAACTATTGAAATCAGTAATCAACCAGGCAATGAGTACCACAAATGCGAAACTCAGGTAAAATATTTTAGAGGCTGACCCTTCAATTGAACCGAGATAAAATGCAATACCGACAAGCGTAACTGCAACAATTATTTCAATGATGCCATGAATTTTGAAAGGTATGATCTTGAAAACCCCCAACTCAAAATCGGTACACAGCGTGAGAATTAAATGGATGGATGCTATTGCGTAAGTAAATGTTGCAGTCATGCTGCCCAATGAAAACAGGGTTGGTGATAACAATAAGAGAATCACCAGCGCATAATCCAGAATACCGTGGGTTTTTGAGTTTATTTTCATAGTGTGTGAATTTCAATGTTGCGATTTTAATTTCTCCAAATCAGGAAATTTTATTTGAATTGATTGAATGACTATTCGTGGGGTCAACAAGGTGGTATAGCTTTGGGATCGTCCATTTATTTTTTACGCTAAATTATTTGTGGTATCCATGTTCTCTAAATCTTTTTGCATAGCTATAACTACAAAGATTGCCTCCACCTTAGGTATAGAATTATTGGAACATAAGCGCAATATCATATCAGCAATACTTCGGGTTTAAAAAGTTTTTCACCTTTTTATGCGAATTTAATTTTACATAATTATTATCTCTTTAGCTTCTTTGCCTGCTCCAGATGCATAGCCACATGACCGCGAGTTTCGGTTAAATGAGCCTTCAGCATTTCATTCTTTGCAGTTTTCATTAGCTGGTTATCTATCATTTCCAATACTTCATTATGGCCTTTAATCATGGCATCTATATAAGCTGTTTCAAAATCTTTATCATCCATTGGTACAAGGGTTGCCAATTCTCCTGCTCCCTTTTTCATTAAATTATCCACCGCTTTTGTAATACTTGGAGTTACCTTTATGGTTAGACCTAATTGCGCGGTTTTTGCCATATTTGCACCATGCTCTGTGTGCAACATTTTTGCATAATCCATGACCGGCTGATCAATTTTCTTTTTCTGTGCTTCCGCTGCAGCTAATATTTCGTTTACATTTACTGCGTTTACAAAAGCAAGCACCTCCGCATCAGTGCCTTCTGTGTTAGGAACATCACGCATAGCAGAACCCGGGATAACTGACTTATCAGGGAAAAGGACATTTTCAGTTGGTGGTGTAAATTGCAACTTCTCTACGTAAGCGGGGTGTTTGCCGGCAAAATCGGCAACCACATTTTCACCAAACGACTTGCGTGCCTGTTCAACAGTTATTTTGCCGTCAATGATATCACGTGCAAGGTTAAGGGTTAGAATATTGTGCCCTTCCAAATCGCAACGGGCCGACATTTCACCTTGTGTTTTATTGATGGTCATGCTGGCATCATAAGCCACCAGATCATCAATTTTATCAATAGGTACATTATACGAAATTGTATGCTCCAGGAAATCCATGTGTGGAGCCGGAAAGTCGTGTGGTATTTCTTTTTTGGTTACCATTATTCGCTTATAAGGCCCGGCATTATGCCAAATTATTGCTTCAGATGAAACTTCAAGAGGCGCACCATATTTTGCCGTCATTTCTTTTACTGCAAGCCGCGGACGTTCAGGCCATGAACTCACATCCGGAGTACCATCTTTGTCGCTCGTGGCATTTTGTACATTATTCTTCGAGTCCTTATTTGTTTCATTGCTTTCCTGACCAGTAGTGTTGCAACCAGACATTATTCCAAAGGCTGCTGCCATTATAAAAGCAAAGGCTGTGTTACTTGTTTTCATTTTACTCGTATTCATTTTTTGGGGGATTGAATTATGTTAATGAACTCATTTGCTTGCTGCCGTTGCCGGTATTCGTATCTAGACCTTTTAATTGTTTCTTTATTTTTCATGTTTAAAATAAAAAACATGGGGCTTCTCTTTTCTTCTGTCTGGATTTAATAATAATTCATAATTTTTACTCCTTGTGATTAATATTTCTCAATCTTTAATTTTTGGCAAAAGAAGATGTTATGTGATAAATAGATTTTTCTTGTTATTAACAAAATTATTTGACTTCTTTTTTTGAGTGAATAAACTTTTACGTCAGTTGCCTATAGCAGAAGGAGAATAGGAGCCATACAACTTTTCTACGCTTTCAGCAGATGGACCTTGCTTTTCCTTTAGATCATTTTTTAAAGGAGGTTTGCTCCAGGGCATAGTATGTACTACCAACTTAGGAATATTAATAAAAACATTTTTTCCACTACGTTTAGTTATTGTATTGAGAGGTATGTAAGTATCTGTTTTGAAAATCAACCCCTGGGGCACCAATAAATAACTTTCGATTTCTCCGGTTCCATATATTATTTTTTCGATGGTGCCAATCTCCCCGTGGTCTGAACCTAGGATTGTGTCTCCCGGATTTATTTCAATATTGCTTTGTGAAGATGTTCTTATACACGATAAAAATTCTTCTACTGTCAATACAGCGTTTCCTAATAAGGGATAATTTAGATGAATAGCCGCCTCATATTCCGGAACACTTGCTGCGCCAATGGCATTTGAAAGATAAGTTACATCATAGCCTGCCTCCATTGCATGCCTGCCGGTGGATTCACAACAAACATTTGCTGCCATACCTGCAATTACAATATGAGTAATACCTCTTTGCTGCAAATGTTCAGGAAGGTCTGTACTAAATACATCTGAAGTTTTGTGCGGCTGCAATATAATTTCTCCTTCTGCGGGTTGTAACTCCGGATGAAAATCCGCTCCCCAACTTCCTGCAAGAAACATTTTTCGTTCAAACATCAGACGGTTAATTCCACTTTTACGCTGTAGCTTTTCATTCGCATAATCTTCTTCAGTAAATGCCATTGGTCCCCAAAAAACAGGAATTCCGCTTTGACGTGCTCCTTCAACTGCCTGCTTTATATTAGCTACCACGTTATTCATTTCTACAACCTTCTTTGTTAAATCCCAAGCTGCTCCTCCTTCGGAAAGAAAGTCATTAACAGGATCAATCACCAGGAGGGAAGTTTTGTCGGGTGAAAATGAATACGTGTTTTCATCCTTCGGTAAATATGTTGAATTCATTTTTTGAAGTTGTTTATTGAGTTATATTATTTTTGAAATTATTTGAATAAAATTTAAAACAAAAAATCTTACAGGATTTTCTCAAGATTTGTAATCAATATTATTTGCTATGGCATTGCTCTCTTGGCATCTCTCCAAACCCCTTACGAGCTGAGAGGTTTGGAGTATGCTTTTGTACTATTTTTTCTTTTTATCTTATAAAAATCGAATTGCTATTATATTTATTATTTAAGCCTTTTCTGTGTGAGAGGCGCAGTGCATCGGCGGGCACAAAAATAATGGGACAGTTAACGATTAATCCTTTATCAAATGGCCCTGATGCGTTAAGCCCACCAAGTGAAGAATTGCGTTTTCCGGTTGTATCTCCTGCCACAATATGTCCATCGGCATAAAGTTCAATTATGTTTATGGGTGCAATTGTCTCAAACTTATCTGTACGCACCTGCACTCTTAATCCTGCAGCTATGGACGCAGGTGTCCACACTACGGGATGAACATCCCACAGTGGGCTGTATAATGCTGCGTCGCAAAATGAACCCGGATCGTCAGGGTTTTCACAACCTGCTTGCTCCTGGAAAATATTAAGCGGATCGCCTTCGCCCAACACGGCCGATTTTAAACCCTGCCTCTGTGGGTTATTTACTCCTAATGGGCCATTGACTACGGGGATTAAAGCTTCACGTGCTGAACGAAACGATTTATCATCTCCAGGAAATGGCGCCGCATTCATGTTTGGCGCAAAGGTGTTATCTTCCAATGCTGCAATATCATTGTCGGAAGTTTCTGTAGTACTGTATAAAATGGGGAAACCTTCATAAAATCCTTTTGCGAGCCTCATGGTAACTTTCCTATTGGGTATGTCCATACTTATCACCCTGTTATGCGTGCCTGTGCTGTTTTGCAAATGAGAAGCATTGTAAACAATCTGTTGACCCCCTATTTTTACTAGCGGGCTATATAACGCATCACCAACTGAACCAGGCTGAGAAGATGGGTCCAGGGGAAATGTATCAGGACCTGCCACTACTATTCTTGTTGGCGAAAAATCCACGTTTCCCGGAAATTTTAAAATAGGAAAATTGTTAGGATTGGGAGTTCCGCCTGTAACAATAGTTGCCGTTTGAACCGCTATAGTTCCGATAGCGTGTACTAGTTTAGGAGTCCAGTTAAGTCCGAGAGCAATGGATATGTCTACATTATTCGATTCGGTAATAATGTAATATACGTTTCCTCCATTTGCATCCTGTCCTCTGTAAAGTGGTAGAACAGCTGTACCTGCAACGGTATCTATATTAGTTGCACTGCCTAATTGATTAGGCAGGCTGCCGTGGTCTATAGGAACTTCTACAGTGTCGCGCACTGTAACTATTGTTTCATCATCTTTACAGCTTGTGACGAATATTGTGAAGGATGTCACCACAATTAAAGTCAAATAGATTAATTTTTTCATATAATATTTTTTTAAATGTTTATTTATTTTAATTTATCAGTTATTGTCATTACTTCATCAATTCTGTCTTCATCATCTCGTTCATTTTTTTTGCTTTCATCATATCTTCTTCTGTAATGATGGAAGATGCTTCATCTGCATAGGTTGTGTTGCCGCTTGCAACATTAAATTATTGAGTTATAATATTTTTGAAATTATTTGAATAAAAATAAAAGTGATAAAATATTGCAGGATTTCTCACCTTAATTTTAATTCCTGATGAAAGGAAATAAAAAGTACTTTTTCTTTTAACTAGTAGGAAGCTAACCCAGCCGCCCACACTGGAACATTGCTAACTTGACCAATTGAATGCAAGGATCCTAGAAACCCTCTACGATATTCACCAATAGTGTGGTCTGTTACATTTAGTACATACACGTAGTAGTTGTCAACGATGGTTAAATCACGTGGTCTTGCACCGGTTGCTGCTGCAGCGCCATTAATTAAGTAAGCAGCTCCGTTAAAACCGATATAGTAAGAAGAAATATTATCACTAAAGCTATTAGCGATGTAAGCAAAACGTCCGTAACGAGTAGTGGCAGTCCAACAAGCTGCTGTTTGATTATTGTCTACATTTCCATTCACATCGTTAACACTGCCTGAGTTATTTAATGAGTAAGAAGCTACTCCACCTAAATTAGGAAGATCCATGTGGGCGTTTGCTACTACCAAATAATTGCGGGCAAAGTCAAAACCAAAAGGTGTTACACCAGCAGAGGCATTGACAGTACGATTATGAGCAACCCCTTGTCCGTTTATATGAAAGCTTGTTATTTTATCAGTTCCTCTTTCGGTAATGTATATTTGGTTTCCGTTGGGCCTAAAGGAAATCTGACCTGGATCGGCATTTGGTGCACTCAATACTTTGATGCTTGATGGAATGCCAGTTAAGCTGCCGCCCGCGCCAATCCTTATTCCTTTAATGTTAGCACTGGTTTGATTTACCACATACAACAAATCATTGTAAACACAAAGGCTTACGGGCAACGTTCCACCAGAGCCTTCTGTGTGCTTCAGCGTTACATCACCATTGTTGTGTACTTTAAATGACGAAACAGAATTGTCTCCTGCATTAACCGCGTAAAGCCACTCATGATGTTTATCCAGAACTAGGGCACCCTGGCTGCCAAAAAGTGCTCCGGTGCCTGCTCCGCCTGAGGCTTCGCTGCTTTGATAGGTTAAGCTGCCGTTAGCATTTTTTTTATAAACCAATATATGATTTGTGCCGGCATCATTGCTTTCAGTATATACATAATTATTATGAGTGTGACGTGCTAAAGCATCCGGTGAGAGGTCAGCATCATCAGGATTTGCTCCTTTTTCTGAAAAATCGGGAGTACCTGTTGCCGATTGTTGTGAAGCCAAGTTTTGTTCTTCTTTTTTGCAGGAAGAAAATGTAAGTGCTGCTGATGCAAGCACTAATGCGATTAATTGAAATTTTTTTTTCATTTAATTTTTGGAATTATTAATTGATTGTTTATCCGAAATTTGCTCAACCTTAAACCAATATTATGGTCTTGGTGCCTGGTCTTGGGTAGGTGCTGTTGTTGCAAAGCCAAGTACTGAACAATTGACTATAAAGTTAGCCGAACCAAGCATGCCGCCTCCGGGATTTGTTATTAAGCCGCGTGCAGCATGTTGTCTTATTGTATTTGCGTCAGTTTGTGCAAAATTTCTTCCTGCAGCCACTACTGCATCACTCCATACTGCTAAGTTCAAATCCCAAAGTGGAGAATATAATTCGCGCTCTGTTTGATTTGTAAGTGTGGGGAAACTTCCCAACACATTGTGGGAATCGCCTAGTTTGCGCAATGTTTCCAATAGTGCCGGATTTTGAAGGCTTATATTGCCAGGTGCATTATCAAGAAGCACATGTGAAAGTCCCTGAGATTCGGGCATGTTTAAACCAATCTTTCCATTGGTCGGTGCAAAAATTGAACTCCTGGCACCGTTTGGATCTCTGTCATCGTTTGCAAAAGGTATAGATGCCATGCCAGGAACAAAAGTTCCGCGCTCAAGTGTTGCCGAGAGTGCTCCGGTTGAACCGAACGTAAAATAAAATACATCCTTACCATGCGAAAATGCACGGATGAATTGCATATCAACAGTCATTGCAACTGTATCAATAGCCGTTACCCTGTCCAGTGTATTCGTGTGCATTTCGCTCACATCAAACGGACCGTTGCCCGTGGCAATAATGGGTGCATTGTATACAACAGTACTACCCTGCACCCGAACCAAATCGCTATAACCGCCCACTGCGATTGAACCAGGTGTAGCGCTCAAAGGCGGGAAGCCTGTTGTACTGGGAACTAAAGAACGTACCGGGCTAAAGTCAACTGTTCCGACAAACTCTACTGGTGCAGCTCCTAATGTAGTGTTAGCAGAAGTTACAGTTTGAATACAGCTTGCACAACCGTTGTCAGCCTTTATTAAACGCGGAGCAAAATTTAATCCTAACTGTGTAGCCAGCGTTTTATCAGATACGTCCATAAGGACGTACCAGACTGCATTACCCTGGTAAGTTCCTTTAAATAATGGAACTCTTGCAATGTTTTTATCAAGGTCAACCTGAATGATGCTTGACATAGTAAATTTGCTTGGGTCAAGCATACCTGATAAGGCAGGTACCCCTGTGGCATGAGATACAGGTATGGCGTATAAATCCACAGTTGGAAGAGGTGTTGTATCATCATCATCTTTTTTACAGCTTGTGACGAATATTGTGAAGGAAGTCACCACAATTAAAGTCAAATAGATTAATTTTTTCATATAATATTTTTTTAAATGTTTATTTATTTTAATTTATCAGTTATTGTCGTTACTTCATCAATTCTGTCTTCATCATCTCGTTCATTTTTTTTGCTTTCATCATATCTTCTTCTGTAATGATGGAAGATGCTTCATCTGCATAGGTTGTGTTGCCGCTTGCAACATTAAATTGAAGTTTTTGCATGTATGCGGGCTTGCCTCCGTTAATCATTTCTTTTACTGCTTTAGCATAAAAATCTCTTGCGGTTTTATAATCCTTAGTTCCTTTTACTACATCGTTTGCAAGGTTGATTGCAAGAAAATTTGCACCTTCTTTATCGCAAC
>JALYQW010000118.1 GCA_030855635.1 Bacteroidota bacterium
GGAATCAACACAGGGTTTGGTGCGCTTTACAATAAAACAATTTCGAATGAAGATCTGGATACTTTGCAAACAAACCTGGTGCTTTCACATGCTTGTGGAACCGGTGAAGAAGTACCTGCAGCTATTGTAAGGTTGATGTTATTCCTAAAAATTCAGGGATTGAGTTATGGCAATTCCGGTGTTCAGCTTGATACCGTTCAGCGACTGGTTGATTTTTTTAATTATGACATTCTTCCTGTAGTTTACCAGCAAGGTTCACTGGGTGCATCGGGTGACCTTGCGCCACTTGCGCATTTAAGCTTACCCCTTATCGGGATGGGTGAAGTTAGTTACAAAGGCGCAAAAAAATCAGCTTCCGATATACTTGATCGTCACAACTGGAAACCAATCAGCCTGAAATCGAAGGAAGGACTTGCTTTGTTGAACGGTACGCAGTTTATGAGTGCTTATGGTTCCTGGGCAATTGTGGAAGCGCAAAAGTTATCAGAATGGGCAGATGTAATCGGTGCGCTTTCGCTCGATGCCTTTGATGGCCGTATTGAGCCTTTTCATCATCGTATTCAGGAGATCAGGCCGCACAAGGGCCAAATTGATACTGCATTAAAATTTCGCCAGTTACTGGATGGCAGTGGTATTGTTCAACGCCAAAAATCTCATGTGCAGGATCCTTATTCATTCCGTTGTATTCCACAGGTGCATGGCGCTTCAAAAGATGCTATTAACTATGCCGCATATACGTTTTTTAATGAAATTAATTCGGTAACCGATAATCCCACTATTTTCCCTGACGACGACCTGATCATTTCAGCGGGTAATTTTCACGGACAGCCACTGGCACTTGCTCTCGATTTTCTTGCAATAGCTCTTGCCGAACTGGGTAATATTTCTGAACGCCGGACTTACCTGCTGATATCAGGACAGCGTGACCTCCCTCCTTTTCTGGCTGCCAATGCCGGATTAAATTCAGGATTTATGATCCCGCAATACACCGCAGCTTCACTGGTAAGTCAGAACAAACAACTCTGCACACCGGCATCTGTTGATTCTATTGTATCGAGTAATGGCCAGGAAGATCATGTAAGCATGGGAGCAAATGCAGCAACAAAAGCCTATCGCATAGTTGAAAATTTAAAAAACATTCTGGCAATTGAATTGTATACAGCCTGCCAGGCCCTTGAATTCCGCCGACCTTTGAAAAGCAGCCAATTCCTCGAAAATGTTTTTAATGCTTTTCGCGAAAAAGTACCGTTTCTCGAAAACGACCGGCTCATGTCGGATGATATCCGTAAAGCAAAAGAGTTTATTGAAAAGTATACCCCGGATCTCAGAAATTAATTTTTGTGTCGCAAGTAATTAAGTGGATTGAGTGTCGCCTTTAGGATAAGGACGCCACAACTCTTATTTATCAGTCTATCACTTATGACCTATGACTTATGACTTATTTCCTCATGACGTCACTATCCCAGGCATGATCTTCGGAGTTGAGTCCGAGGTTAAGATCTTCAGAAAGTAATTTTTCCTGCATTTCAATCTGTTCTTTCACATTCATGATATAATCTTTCATTTCGTGGCGGTGTTTCGCCAGTTTTTCCAATGCAGCTTCATCATAATGAATAAAATCCATGGCTTTCCTGGTAGCGGTATAACTTCTGAATCCAAGCTTTTTCAAAACATCTATTGCCATATGCACAGAAGTATATAACGTTTCACGATAAATATCAGTAACTCCCATATCCATGAGTTCATAGGCATCATTACGGTTGCGGGCACGTGCCATAACATGAATCTGAGGAAAATGCTTTTTAACAATTCCAACCAGTTCCGCATTGGTTTCGGGTGAATCAATGGCAGCAATTAACAACCGGGCATTTTCAGCTCCGGCCGATCGCAACAAATCGATTCTGGTTGCATCGCCATAGTAAACAGTAAAGCCCATTTTCCGCAATAATTCCACACGATCACTATCATTATCAAGAATGGTAGCCTTAATACCATTGGCACGCAGAAACCTGCCGATAGTACTGCCAAAGTGACCAAAGCCGACCAATATAACCGCATTGCGTTCATGAATGTCATCGGGTGCTTTTCGGGGAACTTCTTCCTTAGTTCCAAAATAAGGATCTATTAATCGCTCGTTTACCATGAGCAGTAAGGGGGTTATTGTCATGCTGATTGCTGTAACAGCCATCATAATTTCCGTCCAGTAAGTATCAAGCAATTGCAATTGCCGTGAAAAAGTCAGTAATACAAATGCAAATTCACCAACCTGAGAAAGGAGGATGCAAAACATCAGGTTCTGCTCTTTCTTGATTCCAAATATCCTTCCCGTAAGGTAAAGTACCAATCCTTTAATAACCATGACCGAAAACACCAGCGTGGTTAACAGCATGGGTTCATTAGCTATTAACGTAAAATTAATACTCGCACCAACTCCAATAAAAAACAAACCGAGTAATAAACCTTTGAAGGGATCGAGATCACTTTCCAATTCATGTTTGAATTCACTATTCGCCAATACCACACCGGCCAAAAAAGTTCCCAGAGCAGGACTTAATCCAACCAGTTCCATCAGGTAAGCCACACCAACAACCAGCAATAATGCTGCTGCTGTAAACATTTCACGCAGGCGTGTTTTGGAAATCATCCGCAAGAGCGGAACCACAATATATTTTCCTCCAAAAAATATTACTGCAACAGCTGAAATAACCAGCAAAGTTTGCAACCATCCCGGCAAGCCGTCAATAAGTGAATGACCACTATCCATATCATGCAATCCTGAAGCAGCAAGCAAAGGAAGAATAGCAAGAACGGGAATCACCATGATGTCCTGGAATAATAAAACCGAGAATGCTGATTGCCCACTGGAAGTTCGCGACAAGCCTTTTTCTTTCAATGTTTGTAAAACAATTGCAGTGGATGACATGGCCAGCGCAAGACAAACTGCAAGTGAAGTAGGAAGCGTATACCCAAGTAAAAAATAACCTAACGCACCGAGTACAAAAGCAGTCAGTCCCATTTGCAACACACCCAATCCTACAATCGACTTCCGCATTTTCCAGAACTCGCGCGGATCGAGTTCCAGTCCTATCAGGAATAACATCATTACAACGCCAAATTCCGCGACATGCATGATATCCTGACCTTCGTTTCCTACAAAACTTAACACAAAGGGTCCTATAACAATACCTGCAACCAGGTATCCCAATACAGAACCCATTCCAAATTTTTTGGCTATTGGAACAAACACCACAGCACTTGCAAGAAATACCAATGCAGTTTGTAAAAAACTTCCTTCCATGTTTTAAATTATTTAATCACTAACTCATTCAGGTATTTTCCTTCAAAATTTTTCAGTGAATCTTTCGGTGTTCCCTGCAATTGATCCAGTAAAGCCCTGTAACGCAATGCATGTCCGAGAATGGCTTCAGGCGTAAGCAAATGGGTTCCGTGCACCACAAATGGTGCGAGGTAGATCATGTGACACAATAATGCAGTTTGTTCAATGGGGGCAAGAAATTGCCTGACGGTAAAACGATTTCTTCCCTGTGAAGAATACGCCTCTTCCGTGCCTCCTGAAGATACTACATTGAAAATAATTTTATCTCTTAAGGCATCACCCCCCGGACCGTAAGCCCATCCGAATTCCAGCACAAGGTCGATCCATTGTTTTAGCAAAGGAGGAGTGCTGTACCAGTAAAAAGGATGTTGCAGAATAATAATATCATGTTCATGGAGTAATTTTTTTTCCTTTTCTATCCTGATATTAAAATCAGGATATTCTTCATATAAATCATGAAACGTAATATTGACCGATGCAGGAATGGATTTGACGAGCGCAGTTTGGATACGCGATTTCTCTAATAAAGGGTGGGCAAAAAGAATGAGTATTTTATTCATAAACTACGGGAGACCGAGCGTCCACATCGTACTTCCAAAGATAGCATTCCAATATATTCCCAGCAAGGGTGGAATTGAAAAAGCCCCCGGACTTACCGGAGGCTGAAAGACATGAAAGCACACGGATGCTTACTTGTATGAAGGCTGCATATTCATATTGTAAAACATAAAAGACCAGATATCAGTCTGTTCCTCAATCGTTTTGGATATTGGTTTTCCGGCACCGTGACCGGCTTTAACATCCACACGGATGAGCAAAGGATTTTTATTATCCATTCGTTTTTCCTGGAGCGTTGCAATGTACTTGAATGAATGTGCAGGTACCACGCGGTCATCATGATCTGCCGTTGTAACCATAACTGCAGGATATTCAACGTCGGCTTTAATGTTGTGCACAGGAGAAAATTTGTACAGGTTATTGAAATGATCCAGACTGTCGCTCGAGCCGTATTCAACCACCCATCCCCATCCTACAGTAAATTTGTGAAAGCGTAGCATATCCATTACACCAACAGCAGGAAACGCGACCTTGAAGAGTTCGGGGCGCTGGTTTATAACAGCACCAACCAGTAATCCGCCATTAGACCCACCCTGAAGCGCCAATTTTTCGGGATTCGTATATTTTTCTTTGATGAGGTACTCTGCTGCGCCGATACAATCATCAAACACATTTTGTTTTTTAAACAACCTGCCTGCTTCGTGCCATTTTTCACCATACTCTCCACCACCTCTTAAATTAACCAGAGCGAAAACACCACCATTCTCTAATAATATCAAACGTGAGGTGCTGAATGAAGGCGACAAACTGATATTGAATCCGCCATATCCATAAAGTAACGTTGGATTATTTCCGTCAAGTTTAAGACCCTTTTTGTGCACAATAAAAATGGGCACTCGTGCTCCATCCTTGCTGTTAAAAAATACCTGCTTTGTTTCAAAATCCTCAGGGTTGAATTTTACTTCCGATTTCCTGAAAATTTCCGACTGACCGGTTCCGATATCGTACTTGTAAATAGCGGAAGGATATGTGAATGAAGTGAAGGTGTAAAATATTATTTTATCATCTTTCTTACCACTGAAGCCACCGGCTGTGCCCAGGGTAGGCAGCTTTATTTCGTGCTCAATTTTTCCGGTGAGGTCATGCTGGTACACGCGCGTTGTAACGTCCTTCAGATAAGTGGTAAAAATTTTGTTGCCTGCCGTACGCGTTCCTTCCAGCAATTCTTCTTTTTCAGGAATAAGTTCTTTCCAGTTGGACGAAGCCGGATTTTTTGGATCAATCAAAACCACTTTTTGATTCGGGGCACCTGCATCTGTTTGCATGATTAACAAATCATTTATGTTATCAACGATCGTTGCATTGTCTTCAAATCCTTTAAAGATCATGGAAAAATCTTTTTGATTTGAAGAAAGATCTTTTGAATAGAGCTCCGTTCCATCGGTGCCTTCTGAAACATAAATTATAAGAAATCTCTCATCTTCGGTTGTCTGAGCGCCGTAATAACGCAGCGGGTAATTTTTGTTTTCATAAACCAGTTCATCAGTTACCTGTGGCGTACCGAGTTTGTGAAAATAAACCTTGTGGTATTCGTTTTTATTGGAAAATTTACTTCCCTGTTTTGGTTCATCATAACGGCTATAATAAAAGCCATCACCTTTCCATGCCGCTCCTGAAAATTTCACCCAATCAAGTACATCATCCAATTTTTTTAACGTGGCAATTTCCATCACATTAATTTGTTGCCAGTCGGATCCCGATTGATTTATAGCATACGCCATGTATTTATTATCCTTGCTTGCGCCCAACAGTGAAACTGCTGAAGTACCATCCTCCGACATTTTATTCGGATCGAGAAAAACTTTAGCTTCCCCTTCAAGACCTAATTGATAATAGATCACTGATTGATTTTGAAGCCCGTCATTCTTACTGAAAAAATAATAATCACCTACACGAAATGGTGAAGAATATTTCGGATAGTTAAAAATGTCATTCAACCGGTCTTTGATTTTACTTCTGAATGGAATTTGTTCCAGGTACCCGAAAGTAACTTTGTTTTGAGCCGTCACCCAGGCTTCTACATTAGATGCAGTATCATATTCCAGCCAGCGATATGAATCCGTAACCATTGTACCATGATAATCATCAGAGGTAATTGAATCCTTATCTGTGGAAGGATAATTAACTGCAATAGCAGGAAAAACTGCGGCTTCATCTGTTTTCTTTTCAGAAGAACAGGCACCAAACGCACCGATACCCAGGGTTAACAACATAATTTGAATTCCTTTTTTCATTTTGATTTCTATTGGTTTAGAGGATGTGATACAAAGATACCACTCCACGTCAAAGCATTACCCAGCCTACATTTACATGTGACGGATCAATTGCTAAATGCTAACTGGATTAAATTGGCTCCCATGCGGAGTGCTTTGTTACGTGCTTCGGGAGAGTCGCGATGAATTTCCGCATCTTCCCATCCATCACCTAAATCACTTTCAAAACTATAAAAACAAACGAGCCGGCCATTGTAAATCAATCCAAAACCCTGCGGTGGTTTGTTATCATGTTCATGAACCTTGGGCAATCCGTTTGGAAAGCTGAACTTTTGGTTATAAACAGGATGTGAAAAAGGCAGCTCAACGAAATCAAGTTCCGGGAATACGCGCTTCATTTGCGGGCGGATAAACTGATCCATTCCGTAATTATCATCGATGTGCAAAAATCCGCCTCCTGTTAGATAGTTCCTTAAATTCTCGGCTTCCTGCGCTGAGAACACCACGTTACCGTGACCGGTCATATGGATGAATGGATAATTAAAAATTTCAGGACTTCCCACTTCAACCACCGCCTGTTCCGGATCAATGTTAGTGAAGAGTTGCTGATTGCAGAAACGAATAAGATTGGGCAAAGAAGTTTCCAGATTCGCATACCAGTCGCCGCCGCCACCATATTTGAGCACCGCTATTTTATAAGCCGGTGTAGGAATTGAAAATGCTGTTGCTGTGATCAACAACACGGTTATAGCAAATATCCTGGTCTTATTCATAGTTCAAAAATAAACAATGTGAATTTGTAAATGGCATTCAGCTTTTAAGTAATGTAATGGTATGACATGCAACAATGCCTGCTGTTTCCGTCCTGAGCCGGGTATCACCTAACGATACCGGTTCCCATTTCCGGCTTACCGCGGCTGCAACTTCAACTTCCGTAAAGTCACCTTCCGGTCCAACCAGTACAGTAACGTGTGATGAGTTAAAATTCGCGTGTTGGAGTGGTGTTTTACTGCCATCCATGCAATGCGCAATATAACCTGCATGATTTGCTTCCAGAAACGGAAGGAATTCCATCTGGTCATTTAAATGGGGCAACCAGGGATTCCTGCTCTGCTTCATGGCAGCGATGAGAACTTTTAGATACCGCTCCTGATTGATTTGCCTTCGCTCCGACCGTGAGCATATTACCGGTGTAATTTCTTCTATCCCTATTTCGGTAGCTTTTTCAAGAAACCATTCAAACCGGTCGTTTAGTTTCGTTGGCGCAATGGCTATATGAAGATTAACAGGCCGCTTTTCGCGGAAAGACTTTTCAAGTATTTTGCATTCGCACTTTTTAGGGTGAGGGTTTGTTATTTCAGCTCTGCAGGTAGTCCCCTTTCCATCCAGAATTAAAAGCTGATCGCCTGAAACCATTCGAAGTACTTTCACAGCATGGTGCGATTCGGCATCATCCAGGATAACAACGTCATCCAATATCCCGGTGGTATAAAAAACATTCATTTGCTTGTGAAAATTTAGAACTTGTACAAAAATGAAACACCTCTACCCGGTCAGAGCAGAGGTGTGTTATCAATCCTTTTCTTATTCAGAATATAAATGCAGTTTTTATTTTACGCAACCACTTCAACTTTTGGAGCAGCGGCAAGAATTTCTGCAGAGGCACCATCGGCATACTGTCCAAAATTTTTGATAAATGCAGAAGCCAGGTCATTTGCTTTTGCATCATACGCCGATTTGTCACTCCAGGTATCACGTGGATTCAGAATTTCATCAGGAATGTTTGGACATGACTTTGGGAATTTCAGACCAAATACGGGTAGTGTTTCAAAATCTACTTTGTCGAGTTCTCCGTTAAGGGCAGCAGTAATCAAAGCGCGGGTATAGGAAAGTTTAATTCGTGATCCAACACCGTATGCACCACCTGACCAACCGGTATTCACCAGCCAAACATGCACATTGCTTTCTTTTAATTTTTTACCGAGTAATTCAGCATACGCTGCAGGATGCAATGGAAGAAATGCTTTTCCGAAACAAGCAGAGAACGTTGTTGTAGGTTCCGTGATTCCCATTTCAGTTCCCGCCACTTTAGCAGTATATCCTGAAATAAAATGATACATCGCCTGACCTGCATCAAGCTTGCTGATTGGGGGAAGCACTCCGAATGCATCCGCTGTAAGAAAGAAAATATTTTTAGGTGTATTTCCTATTGATTGCGGTTTGGCATTATCGATAAAATTTACAGGATAAGCAACGCGTGTGTTTTCTGTTTTGGAAGTGCTGTCGTAATCTACAGTAGTTGTTCCTTCAAAAAAATCCGTATTCTCCAATAAAGAACCAAACCTAATCGCGTTGAAGATTTGGGGTTCTTTTTCTGCCGAAAGGTTAATACACTTCGCATAACAACCACCTTCAAAATTAAATACCGAATGATCTGCCCAACCGTGTTCATCGTCCCCGATAAGGGCACGTTGCGGATCAGCTGACAAGGTTGTTTTACCTGTTCCGGAAAGACCGAAAAATATGGCAACGTCACCCTTTTCTCCTTCATTAGCGGAGCAATGCATTGAAAGCGCCTGGCGGTGTTGCGGTAACACGTAATTTAAAACCGAGAAAATTCCTTTTTTTATTTCACCAGTATAGCCGGTTCCACCAATCAGTATGATACGTTTCGTAAAATTCAGAACCGCGAAATTATGCTGACGTGTTCCATCTATTTCAGGTATGGCACGGAAGCCAGGAGCTGATATGATTGTCCAATCGGTTTTTCCCGAAACAATTTCATCTTTAGTAGGGCGAAGAAAAAGATTATTGGCAAATAAATTCTGCCAGGGAGTTTCAGTAACAACCCGTACATTTAAGCGATATTCCGGATCAGCACAAGCATAACAATCACGAACATAAATTTCACGACCGGTAAGATAAGCAGTAACTCGGTTATACAGAAGATCAAACTTTTCAGGAGTAAATTTGATATTGATATCGCCCCACCAGACATTTTTTTCAGTCTCCGTGTCGCAAACAATAAATTTATCTTTAGGAGAACGTCCGGTGAATTCTCCGGTATCAACAGCAAGTGCACCTGTATCAGTTAACTCACCTTCGCCTCGTATTATAGTTTCTTCAATCAACTCAGCCGGAGTGAGGTTCCAATATGCTGCTGATACATTTTTTAATCCCAGGTCAGCTACACTGGCATCCGGGGATTTCAAGCCAAATTCATTCATGTGTTTTGCCATTTAATAGAGATCTGCAAAGGTAAAGAAAAAAAACGGGTGGTGAAAACCCGTTACCGTTTGTATTTACAAGGTTGATTTTCAGTTAACTGGACTAAAGTTTTGCCTTCAAATACGGATTTAAATTCATCAATGAAAGCTACTTGTTCGGTTGCATTTAATTCCGTGAGCGGGAAACAATAATCGACTTCTCCTTCTCTGCCCCATGGGGTAGTTTCCTTTTCAATTGGCTTACCGGTTTTGGTTTCCCAGGAATTCAGGATGCGGTTCATCACATCCAGCGCTTTTGGGTCGGTACCCTCGCCAATGGAGATAAAAGAAACTATAAACCGGTAATTAGAATCAGGGGGCATAATTTTTTCTGCATTTGGCATGGAGGAAGGAGAAGTTTCAGGAGTGGCAGCAACGGATTCGGTGGTTACCGGATCATTGCCAGTTTCAGTTGCGG
>JALYQW010000042.1 GCA_030855635.1 Bacteroidota bacterium
AGGCTTTTTGGAATATCGTGGTGAATGACAAAGCGAACATCCGGCTTATCGATTCCCATTCCGAAGGCAATCGTTGCAACGATCACATCTACTTTCTCCATGAGAAACATATCCTGGTGACGGGCTCGGGCAGTGGCATCCAGACCTGCATGATAGGGAAGTGCTTTAATGCCGTTCACATTCAATGTTTGAGCCACTTCTTCCACTTTTTTGCGACTCAGGCAATATATAATTCCTGATTTTCCGGAATTATTTTTCACATACTTTATAATCTCTTTCATCACCTCTACCTTTGGACGAATCTCATAATACAGATTTGGCCGGTTAAAGGACGATTTGAAAATGGTAGCGTTTTGCATATTCAGGTTTTTCTGAATATCCAATTGCACCTTTTCGGTAGCGGTTGCAGTAAGCGCTATGATAGGAAGTTTCCCGATTTGCTCAATAATAGGACGTAACCTTCGATATTCAGGACGGAAATCATGACCCCATTCTGAAATACAATGCGCTTCGTCAATGGCAAAAAACGAAATCGTTATTTCTTTCAGAAAAGCGATATTCTCCTCTTTGGTTAATGATTCAGGAGCTACATAAAGTAACTTGGTTTTCTTTTTCAGGATGTCTTTCTTCACTTGCAGTGTTTCTGCTTTGGTAAGGGAAGAATTCAGAAAATGGGCGATGCCATCGTCAGCCCCAAATCCGCGCAGGGCATCCACCTGATTTTTCATCAGGGCAATTAAAGGGGAAATAACTATGGCTGTTCCTTCGCTGATAAGCGCAGGCAATTGGTAACACATTGATTTTCCACCTCCGGTGGGCATAATTACAAAGGTGTCATTCCCATCAAGTACATTCTTTATAATAGCTTCCTGCTCACCTTTAAATGATTCATAACCGAAAAATTTTTGAAGGTTGGTCAATAAGGCACTTTCTTCAACAATTAAACTCATCTCACGCTCTGATTAAATTTGATATTTTTGTCGTATAAATATATACAATTTCTAACGTATAACTAACAAGTAAATTTTTTTATTTTGAAATCACCGCAGGAAATAGTCGACATGGCACTTCGAACCCTTGACACAGAGTCCGAATCTATTTTAGGTTTAAAAACATATATCGACGGCAATTTTATTGAGGCTGTAAAATTAATACATTTTTCGCAAGGAAGGGTGATTATTACTGGTATTGGTAAAAGCGCCATAGTGGCACAAAAAATTGTGGCAACGCTGAATTCTACAGGAACACCTGCGGTTTTTATGCATGCAGGCGATGCCATTCACGGTGATTTGGGGATCATCCAACATAATGATGTAGTTATTTGTATCTCAAAAAGTGGCAATACTCCTGAAATCAAAGTATTAGTTCCTCTTATTAAAAGTGGTGGCAATAAATTGATCGGGATGGTTGGCGATACCGGTTCCTATTTATTTACACATGCCGACCTGGTGCTCAATACTACCGTGCAAAAGGAAGCTTGTCCGCATAACCTGGCACCAACCAGCAGTACCACTGCACAAATGGCCATGGGAGATGCACTGGCTGTTTGCCTGCTGGATTATAAAGGCTTTACAGGAAATGATTTCGCTCGTTTTCATCCGGGAGGCGCCCTGGGCAAACGGCTTTACTTAAAGGTTGCCGATATTTATCCCAATAACCCTAGCCCTCGTGTTCAGCCCGGAGATACACTGAATACGGTAATCATTGAAATTTCATCCAACCGGCTAGGGGCCACCGCCGTAATTGAAAACGATCGGTTGCTGGGTATTATTACCGATGGTGATTTAAGGCGGATGATTGAAAAAGGAACACAGCTCAATGAAGTTAAAGCTGCAGATATTATGACACATAACCCTAAAACAGCCACACCGGATATGATGGCTGTGGATGCTTTACAGCTCATGAAAAATAATAATATTACACAACTTGTGGTTTCCGAAAATGGTGGTTACCGGGGATTTGTACACCTCCATGATTTGCTTAAAGAAGGTATAATTTGATTTTTTATGTAACAGATTTTAAATCCATTGCCTGACGGCACATTAAGCATTCCCGGCTGATTTTTAAGCAATGCCAATTCACTCATTATATGTTTAGCAGCAAAAGTAAGGACCCCAATACTGAAATGCATTTTCTTGATCACCTGGAAGCACTCCGGTGGCATCTGGTCAGGTCGGCTGCAGCTATTGTGGTATTTGCCATTGCAGCTTTCCTGAATCCTGAAATTCTTTTTGATAAGGTAATCCTGGCGGCTAAAAATCCTGATTTCCTGACTTACAGGATGATGTGCAAATTGTCCGATATGTTTGCCATCGATCTCTGCATTACCGAAGTGCCATTTTCACTGATTAATATCGACATTTCCGGTCAATTCACCACGCATCTTTATTCCTCATTTATAGCTGGTTTTATTCTTGCATTTCCCTATTTTCTGTGGGAACTCTGGCGTTTCATAAAACCTGCATTATCTTCTGAAGAGCGCATGTATTCAAGAGGTGTCGTGTTTTTTAGTTCCCTGCTTTTTTTAATGGGAATTTTGTTCGGCTACTTTATTATCAGTCCGCTTTCAATTAATTTTCTTGGCAGTTACCAGATCAGTTCCCAGGTGGCCAATCAAATTAGCTTGAGTTCCTTTATCTCCACAGTAACCATGCTTACCCTTTCTGCCGGGGTTGTATTTGAATTGCCGGTAGTTATTTATTTTTTATCCAAAATAGGACTCGTTACCCCGCAATTTCTGCGCAATTACCGCAAACATTCCATGGTGGTAATTCTGATAATTGCCGCAATTATAACTCCTTCACCGGATGTCACCAGCCAGGTTTTGGTGGCGGTACCCTTATTTTTGCTGTATGAAATCGGGATCTGGGTATCAGGAATTGTGCTTAAAAACAAACAGAAAGAGCTGGCTTCCTGACAAAGGATTTACACTTTTTTACTTTTCGGCAAAACCCATACATAATAAAAGGTAACACTGGCAATCCCTGCCACAAAAAAAGCCGTCGCGAAAGGTCGTAATCCATCATCAAAATAAAATTCACCGATCATCCAGATGGAATTGGCCGAAATCCAGCAACAAACAGCAAGGTTGTGAAAAAGGTCTGACTTGATGTCACGTCGGAGCCAGGTAATGTGAATGGCCACTGCAATTGTAGGCACAATCATAATGATTCCGGCAAACTCCCAGTTCATCACCCAGCAGGTGTCTTTCAACAGCCACATTAATATATGCAGGTTTTCGTACTCCCTGATTTTTGTAAACCGGAACATGCTACAAACATAAGAATAAGAAGGTTACCCCTTGAGTTTAAACTTTTTCCCTCAAACCATGGTTAATACAATTCTTAAACATTTCCCGAACAAAACCGGAGAACTGTTAATTTTACGCACATGAGCAGCACTTTAAACGATTTTAACGAATACCGGTCGCGCATGAACGACAGGATAATGGATGCCGACAACCTGGTGCTCAAGCGCCTGTTCAACCTCGATGCTAACACTTACGCTGAAGGTGCCCTCCCTGTTAAAACCAAGGAAATGCTGGGACTAGTGGCTTCAATGGTACTCAGGTGTGACGATTGTGTTAAATACCATCTTATTAAATGTCATGAAAATGGGGTAACCAAATCTGAAGTTTTTGAGATATTTGCAGTAGCCAATATTGTTGGTGGAACTATAGTGATCCCACATTTGAGGCGTGCTGTTGAATTTTGGGAGCAACTTGAAACTTAATTTTTTGAAATTCGTTGTTTGTGAATTGAACTGTGAAAGCAACCATGATTAACCAGTACACGAAAGCAATTGTATATTTCCTTTTTTTGCTACTGCTGAATGTACTTCACCAAAGTGCTGAAGCGCAGGTTACCCGGGTAACTGGGCGTGTTACCGATGCACTTACCAATGAACCCATTCCTTTTGCCAACGTGGCATTTAAAGGCACTTCCACCGGAACGGTTACGGATATCAATGGCAATTATATTTTAGAGACCGAAAATGCCACCGATTCGCTCTCTGCCTCCTATGTCGGGTACATTCCTGTTACTTTAAAAATTTCGAAAGGAAAGGTTCAAACCGCAAATTTCCTTTTAAAAGTAAGTAAGTTCGACCTCAAAGAAGTTGTTATTAAGGCCGGAGAAAACCCTGCAATTATTCTTCTGCGTAAAGTAATCGATAACAAGGATAAGAACGACAAGAAAAATCTTGATTCCTATCAATACGAAGTGTATAGTAAAATGGAATTCGACATGACCGACATTCCTCCTGATTTTAAAGATAAAAAACTCATTCGTCCGTTTTCCTTTATTTTCGACAACATCGACAGTTCTGTATCTAACAGCAAACCGTTCTTGCCATTTTTCATAACCGAAACACTTTCAGATTATTATTTCAGGAACAATCCGAAAGCAAACAAGGAAATTATAAAAGCCAGTAAAATATCGGGGCTTGAGAATGAATCAGTAACCCAATTCCTGGGTGATATGTACCAGAATGTTAATGTGTATGATAATTACGTTGATGTATTCGGCAAAAGTTTTGTAAGTCCGATTTCAAATATCGGTACTGTTTATTATAAATATTATTTAACCGATTCCGCATTCCTTGGTAACCAGTGGTGTTATAAATTAAAATTCAAACCAAGGAGGAAACAGGAGATGACCTTCACCGGTGAATGCTGGATTCATGATACCACTTTTGCAATTCGTAAAATTGATATGCGGGTGGTGGAGGATGCCAATATTAACTTCGTGGAAGATCTTGCTGTGGTAAAAGAATATTCACGCATCAACGATACCAACTGGATGCTGGTTAAAGAATTGCTGGTGGTTGATTTTGCTGCCAGAAAAGATGGAATCGGATTGATAGGACGGCGATCGGCGAGTTACCGCGATTTTAAACTTAATTCTCCTGCGCCTGATTCTGTTTTTGCAGGTTCTGAAAATATTAAGGTGCTTGAGGCCACGGTTCCGCAGGATGATGCATTCTGGGCTGTTTCACGTCATGATTCCCTTTCTGATCGCGAGAAAAAGATTTACCAAATGGTGGATACCATAAAAAATCTTCCGGCATTTAAGACTTATATTGATATTATTACCCTGTTTGTGACCGGTTATTATGAAGCCGGTTATTTCGAAATCGGTCCGTATTTTACGCTGTATTCCTTTAATGCAGTTGAAGGCAGCCGCTTCAAATTCGGAGGACGCACCAGCAATAAATTCAGCGACCGGATCCGGCTCGAAGGTTACCTGGCGTATGGAGCAAAAGATGAAAAGTTTAAATACATGGGCGGTTTCAGGTATTATCTTAAAACCAAACCCAGGGAAGCAATCGGTGCACGGTATAAGAATGATGTGCTGCAACTCGGACAAAGTGATAATGCTTTCCAGGATGATAACATCTTATCCTCCCTCTTTCGCAGGAATCCGGCAGATAAGCTTACGCAGATGGAAAGTTACCGTGTGTATTATGAAAAGGAATGGTTTTCGGGTTATTCACATCGCATCTCTCTCGATCATGGGGTAATGAAACCCTTGGGTGCTTTAAACTTTACCTACTACACCGGAGATGAACTTTCTGATACGTCAAGCATAATTAATACTACAGAAGTAACCACACACATTCGGTTTGCTTACCGCGAAAAGTTTGTTGAAGGTAAAACCGGCCGCATTAGTCTGGGTAGTGAATACCCTGTCACGCAACTAATTTACACAGCCGGTTTAAAAGGTGTTTTTGAAAGTAATTTCTCCTATCACAAACTGGTTGCCAAAATCGATGACATTGTAAAGGTTCCGCCTTTTGGTTATGCATATTATGCTCTCGAAGCCGGAAAAACATGGGGAACCGTTCCTTATCCTTTGCTGAACGTTCACCAGGGTAATGAATCCTATTTTTATGATTATGCCGCTTTTAATATGATGAATTATTATGAGTTTATCAGTGATCAATACGCTTCTTTATTCGTGGTTCAGCATTTTGAAGGATTTTTCCTCGATCGTATTCCACTGTTGCGAAAACTAAAGTGGCGTGAAGTAGCAAGCCTCAGGGGAGTTTATGGAAGTTTGTCGAAGGAAAACCGCTTGCTGATGGTCCAAAATGAAGAAATCGGATCGTTATCTACCAAACCCTACGTAGAGGCAGGATTCGGAGTAGAAAACATTTTCAAGATTCTACGGTTCGACTTCATGTACCGGTTGTCTTATCTCGATAAACCTGATATATCTAAATTTGGTGTAAGAGGAAGTTTGCAAATCCTATTCTGATGCACAAGTTGGTATGACTGTAATTCTTTACTTTAGCAGGATTCCTTTAAAGCATCAGCTGTTTGTGCTTTTGAAGAATCACACCGATACATGATTTTAAAAGCCGATAATTTAGTAAAACGTTATAAAAACCGCACTGTTGTGGATCATGTTTCCATTTACGTGGAGCAAGGGGAGATTGTGGGTTTGCTCGGTCCGAATGGAGCCGGGAAAACCACTACTTTTTACATGACTGTCGGATTGATCCGCCCAAACGAAGGTCAGATTTTTCTCGATCAGGCAGAAATTACCGGTGAGCCGATGTATCGCAGGGCACAAATGGGAATTGGTTACCTGGCACAGGAAGCTTCGGTATTCAGGAAATTGTCAGTGGAAGATAATATCAAAGCAGTGCTTGAAATGACCCGGCATTCCAAAGAAGAACAAAGTCAGAAACTGGAGTCGTTACTGGAAGAATTCGGGCTGCAGCGTATACGCAAAAGCCGTGGTGATTTATTATCGGGCGGTGAGCGCCGGAGAACTGAAATAGCACGTGCGCTGGCGGTTAATCCAAAATTTATTTTGCTGGATGAGCCCTTCGCAGGTGTAGACCCGATTGCTGTGGAAGATATTCAGTCAATAGTAGCCAAACTCAAAGAAAAAAACATCGGCATCCTTATCACCGATCACAATGTACACGAAACACTCAAGATAACGGATCGCGCCTACCTGCTTTTTGAAGGAAGAATCTTAAAAGAAGGCACAGCCCGCGATCTCGCCGAAGATGAACAGGTAAGACGCGTGTACCTGGGACAGAATTTTGAATTGCGGAAATAAAAAATTTATTTTAGAAGTTGAAAGTTTTGCCCAGTGATTCTCCTTCAGGATAAACTTTCAACTTGTCACCTCTTCTAAAACAAAATCATAAGACTCCATAATCGGGTTGGCGAGTAATTTTTTACAAGCAGTATCTACTTTTTCCGAAGCTTCATTTTTAGAAGTTGCATCAACTTCAAGCGTGATATGTTTACCGATTCTGACATTATCGATTTCAGAAAGGTTGAGGTTTTTCATGGAATGTGTAACTGCTTTTCCTTGAGGGTCAAGAAGTGCTTTTAAAGGCATGATGGTAATGCTTGCTGCAAATTTCATAGGTTTTCGGATTTGATATTTTCCCGGTTTAACCGGAAGCGGTTATTCAATAATGATAAAATTAAATAGAATATAATTAACAGGGGTATGGCTGTCACCTGAAGGAAAAGAATCATCAGAATTGCAATGACCACCAACAGGTATTGCGCCCTGTTTTGTGGCCACGAAAAATTCTTAAATTTTAGGGCGAAAAGGGGAATTTCAGAAACCAGCAGGTAACACAATATCATTGTAATTCCCCCGATCACATAGGTATTCAGCAACCGTGGTGTAAGGTGAAAGCGGTCGAACTGGATGATAAGCGCCAGGCCTATAACGAAAATGGTGATGGCAGGGGTGGGCATTCCCAGAAACGAATCTGACTGACGTGTGTCGATGTTGAATTTAGCCAGACGGATGGCAGAAAAAACAGTGATCATAAAAGGGAAAAAACCGAGAATTTTTGCCCAGGTGGCATCCATATGCAGTACCAGCGGCACGCTGTTAATGAACAAATGATACATGACAGCTCCCGGAACCAAACCGAATGTTACCATGTCGGCCAATGAATCGAGCTCCTTACCCATTGCCGAATGCGCATTCAATGCACGGGCCACAAAACCATCAAGGAAATCAAAGAGGAGCGATGCTGCTACAAGAATGGAAAACACGGCAATTTCCCCCTTAAATACAAAAACCACTGCCAAACAGCCACTTGCCAGGTTAAGACAGGTAATGAAATTGGGTAAATGACGTGTAAAACCGGTACTCATAATAGCTAACAAAGGTGCAAAAATAAGGTTTTCCGTCTTTGGCACCCTGCCAGGATGAATTTGTTTATAAAAGTATTGAAAATTAGAAGGTTTGCCATTTCTTTTTTCGTTTGCAGTTTATTATATTTGAACTATATAACCATTAAGGTTGTTTATGAGTATAAGTGCCTCAATTAGCAGAATACTATTATGTATTATTCTGCGTTTTTGATGATACCAACCACCTGAAACCCATGACCAAATCACACCTTTTTTTAGCCCTGAGTTTATTTTTAGCTGCATCTGCGAAAGCACAAGATGCTCCTAAATACAGTAATGAGTTTTTATCCATTGGAGTCGGAGCACGTGGACTCGGAATGTCGGGAGCTATGGTAGCTTCAGTAAATGACGTTACTTCCGGATACTGGAACCCTGCGGGACTAACGCTTGGAAAGGGCGATCTTCAAATCGGCCTGATGCACGCTGAATATTTTGCCGGTATTGCTAAGTATGATTATGGTGCTATTGCCGCACCCATTGATGCTACCCGGACTATTGGTTTTTCGGTGATTCGTTTCGCAATTGATGATATTATCGATTCTACTGAACTGATTGATGCCAATGGTAATATCGATTATGATCGGCTGAAGTCGTTTTCAGCTGCTGATTACGCTTTCCTTTTTACCTATGCTAAAAAAACCAAAATTGAAGGGTTTCGCTATGGAGTAAACCTGAAAGTAGTTCACAGAAAAGTAGGGGAATTCGCTTCTGCCTGGGGCTTCGGACTCGATGCCGGACTTCAATACGATTATAAGAAATGGAAATTTGGAGCCATGGGTCGTGATATAACTTCAACGTTTAATGCATGGAGTTTTAATACTGAAAAACTGGAAGATGTTTTTAACCAGACAGGAAACGAAATTCCTGAAAATGGATTGGAGTTAACCCTTCCGAAATTAATTTTGGGTGCTTCCTATAAAACCTATATCAAAACTAAATTCTCAGTGGAGCCGGAAATTAATTTCGATGTTACTTTCGATGGAAAACGAAATGTAGTGATCAGCGGTGACCCGATCAGTATTGAGCCGCACCTCGGACTGGAATTGGGTTACAGTGATTTTATTTTTGTTCGCGGAGGTGTAGGCAACATCCAGGAGATCGAAGATTTTGATGGTAGTAAATCAACTTCACTGCAACCAAATTTTGGCGTTGGTGTTAAAATTAAAAGTGTTTCTATTGATTACGCACTTACCAATATTGGTCAGGTGGGTGAAACCTTATATTCAAATATTTTTTCAATCAAGTTTGGATTGTATAAACAGAAAAAATGAAAATACGCTACGTATTATTAACATGCTGTTTGCTTTTATCAGGCTGGGCTTTTTCCCAACCTTACGGGAATGAGTGGATCAATTTCTCTACCAACCAACCTCATTCAGTTCAACAATATTTTAAGATCAGCGTTTGGCGCGATGGTATTTATCGCATCACGCTTGCTGATTTACAAGCTGCACAATTCCCTGCTCCTTTTAATCCAAAGCAATTACAGGTATTTCACAATGGGGTGGAGCAGTTTATTCACGTGGAAGGTGAAGCAGATGGGGTTTTTGATCCTGCAGATTATGTTGAATTTTATGGTATCAGGAATGATGGTGCAGCAGATACCCGACTGTATAAAAATCCCGATCATCAGCCCAATCCTAACTTAAGTCTTTTTACCGATACTGCTTCTTATTTCCTTACACTCAATGCTAATCCACTCATAAATAACCGGCGTATTGTGATTGAAACCGATGTTAATTATATCGGGTATTCTCCCATTCCGTATTTCATGCGGGAATCCATGGTTGAATATAAATCGCATTATAACGCCTCCAAAATAATTGATGTTGTTGATTCGGAATTTGACGAAGGTGAAGGCTGGTATTACCTGGCCATGGAAAATGCACCCTCCCCCTTTACTTATAACCCGCTTCCGGTTCCCAATGTGAGTCTCGATCCTGCTGCCCCCCTGGCGAGAGCTGTTTCATATACCATGGGAGGAAATTATAATGGAGGAATACCGCACTCACTCCAGCTTTCGGTGAACGGCGCATCGCAAACTTCTAACTTTACAGGATTTGAAGTTTCACGGTTTGATTTTCCATTACTCAGTAACAGTTCCCTAACTGGAGGTACTGTGGTTTTTGCTTTCACACCCGGAACAACACCTGTGAGCGTTGTAAACAGAAATCATGTTTCTTTTATCAAAATGATCTACCCGCACAGTTCCAGTTTCGCAGGAGAATTATTTAATTTCCGCGATTTTGTAATTCCCGGTGGCTTGTCAGGTAATAAATCCTATCTGAATTTATCCAATCTGAATCTCAACAGTCCTAAACTTTATATGATTGCGGGTGATACCTTGAAAAAAATCACCATGACAGGAAGTGGAACGAACTGGCAGGCATTGCTTCCTACGTATGGCATCGACAGAACTTGGTTTCTTACCGACACAATTTATACTACCACAAACGGAAATATGCGAATTGCTCCCGTGTCGTCCGACCCATCCCGTTACGCACGGTTCATAAACTTTTTATACATCGCCCAGGCTGATTATCTCATTGTCACGCATCAAAGCCTGATGAACAAGGCAAATGATTATAAGAATTATCGTACATCCACCGGATTTACTCCACTTCTTGTTGATGTTGATGAATTGTACAACCAGTTTACTTTCGGTATCGAAAAACACCCATTGTCGATACGAAACTTTTGTGAGCTTACTAAAGATAATTTTACTTTAAAACCGGAGTACCTGCTGTTAATTGGAAAGTCGGTGTCATCAGATCAGGTAAGAATTAATCCCAATTACTGGAGCATTAATCTGGTTCCAACTTTCGGTTTCCCTCCTTCCGATATGCTTCTCGGATCGCGGTTAACCGATACAATTCCACGTGCTGAAATAGCGGTTGGAAGAATTTCTGCAAGCAATGAAAATGACATCCAGGCCTATCTCGATAAAGTAGTTGTTCACGAGCAACAGTTGCAACAATGTCCGAAAGATTGGATGAAACAGGTGCTTCATTTTGGTGGTGGAAACAATGCTACACAACAAGCTGAAATCAGCCAAATCCTGCATTCATTTGAAAATATTATTGAGGATACCTTAATGGGAGCCAACGTAACCACAATCCTTAAAACAAGTCCCGATCCTATCCAGGTCAATCTCTCTCAATACCTGCAGGCGTTAATTGACACCGGAGTTACACTGATGACTTTTGTGGCACATGCATCCGGAACTACTTTTGATATCAGCACCGATATTCCACAGAATTACAATAACAAAGATAGATATCCACTCATCCTTGCTAATTCCTGTTTTGTGGGTGATATCCATGACCCATTGCGAAGAGTAGCAGAAGATTTTGTTTTGTTGCCCGATAAAGGTTCTCTTGGTTTTATTGCCCAACCAAGTGTGGGATACCTGGGAAATCTGAAGGATTACAGTGGCTCACTCTACCAGCATATTGCTAAGTACAATTATGGAGGCTCGATTGGAAAATCAATGGCAAGAACCATTGATTCTATATATGCATCCCCTGCAGCTAACAGTAGTGCATTTGGTTATTACATGTATAAATCGGTGAACACCGGTATGACGCTTTCAGGAGATCCTGCGTTAGTACTGAATTCATTTGATAAAGCCGATTTAGAAGTTGTGAAAGGCAGTGTTTACTTCACACCGGCAATAGTAACTTCCGACATCGATTCCTTTGATGTGAATGTGATTGTAAAAAATCTGGGTAAAGCGTATTATAATCCTTTTACGGTTAACGTGGTGCGAAAATTTCCTGATGGAACTACTGCCAACTACGATACTATAATCAATTACATCACTTATAAAGATACTCTCACTTTCAGGATGCCGGTTGTTTCATCGTATGGAGTTGGAGTAAATTATTTTGATGTGTATGCTGACTTTGGATCCAACGTGATTGAATGTGATGAAACAAACAATAACCCGGATCTGATTCCTTTACTCATTCAGTCATCAGACATTCTTCCTGTTTATCCCGCTGAATTCGCAATTGTTCCGAATGACGCCATTCAGTTGAAAGCATCTACAGTGAGTCCTTTCTTACCGATAAAACCTTATAGTTTTCAAATCGATACTATTGATTCTTTTAATAGCCCTTTTATGAAGCAGGGAAATATTAGCAGTGTCGGAGGAGTTGTAAAATGGACATTACCATTTAATCTGCAACCCGACCTGGTGTACTACTGGCGTGTCAGCCGCGATTCCATGCCTGGTGATTCTATTCACCCTAACTGGAATGAGAGCTCATTCATTCATAAACCCGGACTTACCGGTTGGTCGCAGGCACATTACTCACAGTTTAAGAAAGACAATTTTGTGAATGTGGATTACAGCAACTCTATTGACACAACTTTTGCTTTCGTATCAAATACAACATCTTTATACGTGCGTAATTTCATGTTTCCCGATCCATCGGTTAATGTGCCCGGGTATGATTTAAACCAGGCAACCGGGGAAGACAACATGTGTTATTTTGATGCATCCATACACGTTTTTGTAATTGATCCTTTAACCCTGGAGCCTTGGAATACCGGAACTTATAACCTGGGGCAGATAAACACCTGGAACGGATCTGTAGGAACATGCAGGCAGCGATCTGAAAATTATTTTATTTTCAGGGACACTCCGGTGCAAAGGGTTGCTCTTGAGAACATGCTTACTAATTCCATTCCCAATGGTCATTATGTGGGTATTTATTCTGTGAACGGCGTTCAGTATTCAAATTGGGATCCTTCATTGAAACAAGTTTTCATTGATTGGGGAAGTGATTCGATTAATTTTATTCAGAATATTTCACCTTATATTTTCTTTACAAAAAAAGGGGATCCTTCCTTTACGCAGGAAGAGCTGGGAGATTCAACTGAGCAATTCATCTCATTGTCTGCTTCTTTAGGAGGCAACTGGGATAAAGGTTTTGTTAAATCAGTAACAATTGGTCCTGCTGCATCGTGGACATCGTTACACTGGGACCAATTCCCAATTGAATCAAGTTCTCAACAGGATTCCATTTCAATTGATATACTGGGGATTCAATCCGACGGTGTAGAGGTGCCTTTAGTTGGATTCCAGGCTATCCCTATAGCAACTCCTGATTTGAATATCAATTCAATTGACGCTTTGCTTTATCCCAGGTTAAAGTTGCGTGCCTATATGCAGGATGAGTTATTGTTTACCCCTCCACAATTAAAGAGATGGCAAATCTATTATGACGAAGTTCCGGAACTGGCTTTAAATCCTGCAAGGTATTTTACATTGAACAAAGATACACTTGCAGAAGGCGAACAACTTACAATGTCAATAGCTATAGAAAACATTGGAAATGTCAATGCCGATTCGGTACTGGTCGATTTTTTTGTCTACGATAAAAACAGGGTACGACACGATGTTACTTCACCCCGTTACAAAGAAATGGCCCCGGGTGATACAATAATTGGAAGTGTATCATTTAATACATCCGGTTATGATGGCTTGAACGCATTATGGATTGAAGTGAACCCGGAGAATGATCAGCCGGAGCAATATCATTTTAATAACCTTGCAGAAATTCAGTTCCGTGTCAACCGTGATATTACCAATCCGATACTGGATGTTACATTTGATGGCATACACATTTTGAATGGTGATATTATTTCCGGGAAACCGCACATATTGGTAAAACTTAAAGATGAAAATAAACATCTGGCATTGAATGATACCAGCGACTGGCAAATATTTCTGAAAGATCCCAATGGGAGTCTGACCAAACTCTTTTTTGAGCCTGCTGCCTGTGCAGGAGTTGGAAACGAAGTGCTTAAATGGTGCCCTGCGAATTTGCCACAAAACACGTTCCTCATTGAATACAAACCGGTCCTTGCAATGGATGGTATTTATGAACTGTGGGTACAGGCTTCTGATGCTTCGGGAAATATTTCCGGTAATAATAACTATCGTATTTCCTTTGAGGTCATTAACAGAGCTACTATTACAGAAGTTATTAATTACCCTAATCCCTTCTCAACTTCTACGAAATTTGTATTCACTTTAACAGGTTCTGAAGTTCCCGAAGATTTCAAAATTCAGATCATGACGGTCACAGGAAAAGTGATTCGCGAAATTAATCGTCATGAACTCGGTCCAATCCATATTGGCAGAAATATCACCGAGTTTGCATGGAACGGAAAAGATGAATTCGGCGATCAGCTTGCCAACGGCGTTTACCTCTACCGTGTGCTGACCAAACTAAATGGAAGCAACATAGAAAAACGCGAAACTGAAGCCGATAAGTATTTCACTAAAGGCTGGGGTAAGATGTATCTGATGCGTTAATTTAAAGTTGAAAGTTACAAGTTGAAAGTTTACCCGTCATCACATCACCAAATCATTTTCCATCAACGCTACACCTGAATCTCCCAGCTGATTATGCAGTTTCTTAATTCAAGATCCGGAGTTTTAGTTTCGGCTTTTCTTTCTGGTATTTTGTTAACGCTTGCATGGCCAGCGTCGGGAATTGCACCGTTGCTTTTTATCGCATTCATTCCTTTGCTGTTTGTTGAAGACGCTGCGATGAAGCCGGCACCAATAATTAGCGGAAGATTTGTTTTTATTTATGCTTACATAACTTTCTTCACGTTTAATTTACTTACTACCTGGTGGGTTAAATATGCAAGTTTGTTTGGTGCCGTGGCAGCAATATTTTTTAACGCATTGTTTATGGCACTTGTATTTTATCTCTTTCACATTACAAGAAAAAAGCTGGGAAACAAATTAGGTTACTTGTCTTTGGTTGTATTCTGGGTGACCTTTGAGTTTTTACATATGGATTGGGATCTATCGTGGCCTTGGCTGACTTTAGGAAACGGATTTGCAGGATGGCAAAGGATGATTCAATGGTATGAATTTACAGGTGTATTGGGCGGAACTATCTGGATCTGGGTTGTGAATATTTTACTTTATAATGTTCTTGCGACGAAGTTATTCCGTAACGGTAATTCACACTATACACGTAATCTCATCTTAGTTATTTCCCTGGTGATTGTACCCGTAGCGTATTCAATTTTTCGTTATCATACCTATGAGGAAACCCCCAATCCGGTCAACATTGCAGTGGTGCAGCCTAACATTGATCCGTATAACGAAAAATTTTCGGGAATGAGTTCTGCAGAACAGTTACAACGAATTCTCACTCTGTCAGCTTCAGTTACCGATAGCACTACCGATTACGTAGTTGCACCCGAAACCGCCTTGCCTGATGGAATCTGGGAAGAAGAACTTGATCGTCATCCTCAGATTGAACGGTTAAAAAATTTCCAGGCACAGTATCCGGATGTTACCTGGGTAATCGGACTGGCATCAAATAAGTTTTATCCCGACAGCAATCAACGTACAGCAACTGCACGCAAATTCACACAGGCAGAGGGTTATTATGATTCATTTAACACCGCTATGCAACTTCAACCTGCCGGTGACATACAACTGCATCACAAATCGAAGTTGGTTCCCGGGGTAGAGAAAATGCCTTTTCCTGAACTTTTTAAACACCTGGATGCCTTTGCAATTGACCTGGGCGGAATTTCCGGAAGCCTGGGAATGCAGGAGATCCCATCGGTTTTTACTTCTTCAACTGAAGGTCATACCATCGCTCCCGTGATCTGTTATGAATCCATTTACGGAGATTACATGACAGATTACATCAAACAGGGAGCGTCACTGATTTTTATCATTACCAATGATGGATGGTGGAGTGATACACCCGGTTACCGTCAGCATCTGAAATATGCCACTCTTCGGGCAATTGAATTTCGCAGGAGTATTGCCAGATCGGCTAATACCGGAATTTCCTGCTTCATCAACCAGCGGGGTGACATTCTCCAGCCAACAAAATGGTGGACTCCAGATGCTATTAAATCCACTCTGAATGCCAACACAGCAATGACGGTTTATGCCCGGACAGGAGACGTGGCAGGCTCCATTGCTTCAATGGTATCAGTTGTGCTTTTAATTCTGTTTTTCTTTACGGGAAAAAAAGCTTCCGCCACTAAGTAGCCACGGCTCCCGTTAATTCCATATTTTTGCACATCGAAATCCAATTTTAAGAGTTATGAAAAATTTTGATGTAATTATCATCGGTTCAGGTCCCGGGGGATATGTTTGTGCAATTCGGTGCGCACAGTTGGGCATGAAAACAGCATTGGTCGAAAAATATCCCGCTCTGGGCGGAACCTGTCTGAACGTTGGATGTATACCGTCTAAAGCATTACTTGATTCGAGTGAACATTTTTACAATGCCGGTCATACGTTCAAAGAACATGGCATTGAAATTTCAGGATTGAAACCCGATCTGAAACAAATGATCAACAGAAAGAATGGTGTTGTTAAACAAACAGTAGACGGCATTAATTTTTTGATGAAGAAAAACAAGATTGAAGTTTTTACAGGGCTTGGGAGTTTCGAATCTGCCACTTCTGTTAAGATCACCAAGGATGATGGCTCTTCTGAAATTATTGAAGGTAAGAAAATTGTTATTGCAACAGGATCGAAACCCGCGACTTTAAAAGGTATCGAAATTGATAAGAAGCGAATCATCACATCTACTGAAGCCCTTGAACTTTCCGAAATTCCAGGTCACCTGGTAATCATCGGCGGAGGTGTTATCGGCCTCGAACTGGGTTCGGTGTATGCACGGATGGGTGCAAAAGTTACTGTTATTGAATATACCGGTGTACTCATTGGCATGATGGACAATTCACTTGGAAAAGACCTTGAAAAATCACTCAGGAAAATTGGTTTTGAATTTTACTTCAACCATGCCGTAATCAGTGCAGCGGTTAAAGGAAAAACGATTACAGTGACAGCAAAAGATATTAAATCTGATAAAGAGGTTCAATTTGCGGGTGATTATTGCTTGCTGAGTGTTGGGAGAAGTGCTTATACATCCGGACTTTCACTTGATAAGGCTGGAGTGATGGCGGATGAAAAAGGAAAAATTGTTGTGGATGAACATCTTCAAACTAACGTAAAAGGCATATATGCAATTGGCGATGTGGTACGTGGTGCCATGCTGGCGCATAAAGCGGAAGAAGAGGGAATGTTTGTTGCCGAAACAATAGCAGGGCAACAACCACATATCAATTACGTGCTTATCCCCAACGTGGTTTATACCTGGCCGGAAGTTGCAGCGGTAGGATTTACCGAAGAAGAGCTGAAAACACAAAAGAAAGATTACAAAACAGGTTCCTTTCCCTTCAAAGCCAGCGGCCGGGCACGTGCAAGCATGGATATTGACGGTTTTGTAAAGGTACTTGCCGATAAAACAACTGATGAAATTCTGGGTGTGCACATGATAGGGCCAAGAGCGGCCGACATGATCGCCGAAGCCGTAGTTGCAATGGAATTTCGCGCTTCCGCGGAAGATATTGCACGAATTTCACATGCGCATCCGACCTACACGGAAGCTTTCAAGGAGGCTTGTTTAGCTGCTACGGAAAACAGAGCAATTCATATGTGAAAAGGAATATATAATTTCTCATTAATTCTTTTTGCCTACACAAATTACTGACAACCCGATTTTATTGAGCAGAATTTTATCGAGCAATTTAAAAACTGGCACCAGTTTATCAAACATTCTCATTTGAGACGGAGGAATAGTTTTGTTTTTTTGAAGATTCCCTGAAACAAACCAACCAGGGATTCCTCCGGCATTAAAATAAAAGGATTTAATTGGGATCAATGAATTGGAAATAAAAAGTTGGTTCAGGTCAGCACTCCGGTAGCGTTTAAAGTGAAAGAGTTCTTTATCGAACAAATTATAGAGAGCTTGAAATGCAGGCACCAGGATAATTAATGTACCTCCCTTTTTAAGGAGTTTGTGACAATTGGCTATTGCCAGGCTGTCGTTTTCGATATGTTCAATAACATTGAGTGCGAAAACAGTGTCGAATGACCCCAAAAGTGCCGCATATTCTTCTTCAAATTGAGGATGAACCAGGTCGAGAGATTTTATCTTTTGTTGCCTTGAAATTTCGGGAAACTTTAGGGCCAGGAAATCCCTGTAATTACTGCGTATATCGGATAGAGTGATGTCATAATTGTTTTCAATAAAACGACCTGAGATGTTTCCTATTCCGCTTCCAATTTCAAGGATTTTACCTGAACACCAGGGGCGTAACGTCTCAAAAGTCCAGTTATTGAAATGTACCGCATCTGAAATAACTGAAAGTGTTTCAAACCCTTCAGAATCAATTTCTTTGAATTGAAAATCGAGAGGTTTAGGGTTCATTTAACGAGCCGATACTTAAGAATGCAGTATATGGCCCGGAAGCCATCTTTCCAGCTGATTTTTTTACCTTCCTCGTAGGTCCGGCCATAATAGGAAATACCCACTTCATAAATCCTGATTTTTGGTATCCTTGAAATTTTGGCAGTTACTTCAGGCTCAAATCCAAAACGATTTTCCTTAAGTTTTAATCCCTGTATGATATCTCTTCTGAACAGCTTATAGCAGGTTTCCATATCGGTCAGATTCAGATTGGTGAGCATATTGGACAGAGTTGTCAGCACATGGTTTCCAAGGGTGTGCCAGAAGAACAGGATGCGGTGTGGTTTTCCTCCAATAAATCGTGATCCATAAACAACATCTGCAAAGCCATCCAGAACAGGCTGAAGCAGCAAGTTAAATTCCTTCGGGTCATATTCCAGATCAGCATCCTGGATGATTACATAATCACCGGTGGCATGCTTGATGCCGGTGTGAAGGGCAGCACCTTTGCCTTTGTTGACTTCATGGTGCAGCAAACGGTAATTGATTTCGGGATGCCCGGCAATGTATTTTTCAAGGGCCTCTTTGGTGCCGTCTTTGGAGCAGTCGTTAACCAGAATAATCTCCTTTGTTACTCCGCCTATGAGAACCACATCATTTACTCTGTTAAGAATTCTGTGAATGGTTTTTTCTTCGTTGTACGCGGGAATAATGATACTAAGCTTCATGTTTTTTAATTGAAAATTATTTCTGTTTTTGAGTCAATTCCCCACCATCTTTTTCCTTCTGTAACTAAATCAATGACGAGAGTGTATTGTCCGATGAGATCAGCATTGTCGATATTTATTTTTTGAATGAAAGTTTTGCCGGGATGAATATCCAGTGCTATCAAAGTTCGCCTGTTGTCCCATGATACCATGTTTCCCATCTTATCTATCAGGTGATAACTCAAATAAATCTGTTCATCAGAACCCGGGATGGAGGGTAATATATGGTCCGACAGATTAGTGATTTTTATTGCCACCTCTTTATAGTTTTTATATATAAGTCTGACTGGATCAATCAAGATATTTTTTTTATCAAAAACAGTGTCATAGGTGGCAATCAGATCCTGGTTAGTTGATAAGTGGAGATACGGACCTTTGGGCAAATGAAAACGGGTTAAATTTAAAGTGTTAGTTTTATAAATATACGGCGACCAGGTTGGCCCCAGAAATACATATGGATTATTCAATTCATTTTTAACCAGATTAACAGTATCGCTTTTAATAAAAAAAGTTACGCTTTCATCAAGATCCGTCAGGGATGACAGTAGCAACGTTTCAAACGGCATGGACCAACTTGAGAGGAAGGCATTATCAAGATAATTTGCTTCCTCTATTATAAATTTTTTCTGGGAAAACTGACGACCATAATCTACCATGTTTTCAAGTAATTTTGTTCTGGCTAAAATCGGTGTTGCTGATTTATATATGCTAATAAGTGATTGGCTGCATAATATTAAAATCAAAGCAATAAAAATGTATCTGTTGTAATCGTAAATTACTTTTACAATAGGAATTGCCATGAATGCACCCAGAACTGTAAAATAGTTTTCGGACATAATAATGGATTCTCCCCGGTATAATGTAACTATAATAATAAAGCTAAATCCAATGAATATCAGTAAAGTTGCTACAACAAGTTTTATATTAGTTTTTAATAACAATATAAGTGATGCAGCAAATGCTATTAAAGGTAGTAGTGCCTGATCCCTGAAAAAGGAAATGTAAATTTCAAGTGTGGGATTTTCTTTAAATCCCGGAACCTGATTAACAAATTCATAAACACTTAAAACCTTGTTATTTTCATATTCCGAAAAAGTAAGGAATTTAATTCTTACGAAATACCAGGCTATGCTGAATGCTCCTATAACTAAAAGAATTCTATTAGCCGGCTTTTCATTAACCAGCCATTCAATCGTAATAAAAAATAGCAGGAGAAAAATAGTGAGCTGATGAAAATAGGATAAGCTTACAATTAAAAACATTGTAATAGCAAAGCCGGCATAAAGCTTAATTCCTTTCCATTCCATGAGCTTTTTGAGCAAAGCCCAGAAGAGAACAGATAGCGCTATGCCATGATATAATTCGGCAGTTGGGTAATAAAAAGCTGATCGAAAAGTAAGACACAAAGCAAAAATTAATACCAGGGTTGCCGGGAAATCCCTGAAACCGTAGTAAATTATCAGAAAAATAAAATAATAAACGATTATAAATGAAATTGAATACAGTTGCAGTATTGTTTCAATTTGGAAATCATGTTTTAAAGCCCACAATGGTATAAACTGCGATAAAATTGCACCCCACCTGCCCAATGCAATAGAAAAGTCCTGGTTATTTATCAACTCAAATGAAAAGTAAGCTGGATCAAAATAAAGCATCCTTTCTTTGTAAAAAATCAAGGAAAAAATCGCTAAAATAAAAAAGAAAATGTTCCCAATGTAGCCTGTAAGTTGCTGTTTTTCAATATTGTTGCTCGTTTTTTTGAGTGGCATGGGGCAAAAGTAGCAAATCTTAATGATACTGGCAATCAGTTAATAATGACCGGTGATCTACATGTTTGGAATATTAGGTTTTATTATTTTAGATTTGCCCTCTAAATTTTGATATAATGAATCATTTCTTATTAATAGGAGCCGCATTCCTGGTATTTACTGGTTGCGGACAAAGTGCACGAAATTCAGATCCGGAAAAAGGTATCTTTTTCAGCGACTTCGAAAGCTTGTATTATTGGAATGAATCCGGAAATCTGGTAAATAACAGAGGTCGGGATGGCAGCGGTTGTATTAAAGTTGACCAGGATCACGAATATACTCCAACATTTAAAGTCAGAGTGTCTGATATAAAAATCAAAAACCCCAGGCGACTAACGGTCAACGGCTGGTTTAAGGTTGATGACCTGAAAGCAACAGCAAAGTTGGTTACCTGTGTTGATAATAATGGTGAGATTATAGGTTGGAATGCATCATCTTCTGAAGAGCTGGCTCGCAAAACTGGTGTTTGGACAAAAATTGAATCAAGTACGAACATACCTGCTGGATTACCCGGTGATGCGAAGTTGGTGGTCTACGGTTTGAGAACCGGTACAGGAGAAGTATTATTCGACGATCTTGAAATCAAAATAACCGAATAATTTATTGACTGTTAAAGATGCTGATCATGGTGTCATCCATGAATAGCTTTTGATCAGCTTTTTGATCAAATTCAATTATTATTCTGGATTGATAATTTAGAGTGTCTGGAAGTGATATATCCGTATGTTTCCTGTACCATTTACCGGAAGTTGTTCCGCTTACAGGATCTGAATAAATTATTTTCTTTTCTGCCAGTGTGTCTGATTTGTTGACTATATAATATTTGAATGATACTTTTCGTGCATCTCCTGTAAACCATGAAGAAAATCGCAGTTGCTTTGGTTTAAAGTTAAATTGCATAGAGGAGTCGACTTCTACAAAAAAGAAAACAGATTCTGTTTGGTTGTACAGATCTATAACCTTGTTGCCTGATAACGCATCGTCAGAGATGTCATGCGCTTTTTTATATTTCGAATAAGGTTTTTCATATTCAAAATCCTGAAAATGTTTTACAATAAGACGGCCGGAAATATCAGAATCGACAACGTCATTTTTATTACCGAATAAAGTCCATTTATGACGGCTGGAGGTTTTTAGAAAAACTTTCCAATAACCCTCCCTGGTCATTGAGTCATAATGTATAATATTGTTTTTGTACTGATAGGATTGTATCAGATTTATCGCTATTAATATGGACAGCATGGAATACATTACCATTTTAAACCGTTTTCCTGAAGCAGCTGTAATCAACCATGCTAATGGAATTGCTAAAACAGGGTAGAAGTCAATAAAAGAACGTTGTCCAAAACTGCCTCCATAATACCAGCACCACCAGGAAGCAAGTACATATGTTACGAGGAAAGTAAAAATGAAAATGGTTATGGCTCCAGAATAGAGACGGTGTTTGACCATAACAAGCAGTCCGGAAAGTGCAAGTGCCATCAATGGTGTATAAATGAACCACCCTTTTCGGAAGCTGAACAGAATTTTGCTAAACTGTGGATTGCTGAAGTCAAAAGACTCGCCAAGATAAGTCCATACATACCATAATCCATTCTGAAGGTACCATAATACGGGTTGAATGACGCAGATTGCCAAGAAAATCAACAATCCCATTAAAATCACTAAAGGCTGCTTCAGGAATTTTTCAACCACTGATCTGAACGCCGGAAAATTCGGAAGAATGGCGGGTATAGCAAAAATAATTAATCCGTTTATCGGTCGTATCAGTACAATTGTTGCCAGGGCTAAGGAAGCCCAAAGAAAATCGTTGGTTTTGTAAGTTCGCGTCAAACTTGCCGTTTTGTATAAAAATAATGAAACCATCGCGAAAGAGAAGGCGTGCGACATTGTAGGATCCCAAACTGTATAACTAGTCAGATTTGTTCCAAATACAATTGCAATAGCGGTAATCAATGAATTGGATTTGCTGATGCCAAGAATTCTCAATAAAAGCCCTGTCCAATAGGCTCCGAGTGTAGTATAGGTGATAGCGCCTAAACTTGCGCATATTTGAAACCAGAATGAATACCCATCAATTGTAGTTCCTGTTAGAAATGAAAGGAACATTGCCAGCAGGAAAAATGGGGTAAGAAGAAACGACACACCGGCCGGATATTTAATCACGTCGTGCCCTTCAATGTAAAACAGGAATGATGAAGTATAATCTTTGTCTATATCGAGTTCGCCATTAAAAAAATAATCAAAATTGAAGTCTTGGTAAATGAAAATCGCCGGCAGATAGGCATAGTATCCCTTTCCGTCACTTGAAACGATATTTTCATAACTATGGTTTGCGTATCTGAAAATTACCGAAAGTGATAGCAAAAACACAAAAACTATCAAATAAGCTTTGTTGTTACGCATAGTATTCAATTCTTTTATGAACTACAAACAATAGTACTAATTTATCTAAAAGTATTGCTGATGCCTTATAGCGAGGTTGTTTCGGTTTTATTCTTTCTTTAATTTCAGGTTTAGCTTCAAGCAGAAAAATGTAAATTCGGTAATCTGTTGTTGTTTTGTCAATATTGCGATAATCAGTTATTGTCAATGATAATTAGCCCATTAATAGTTCCCATAATTTTGCGGTTACTTATCCCACTTATGTTTTTCTCCAAATAGCTGGAGTCATTCATAATAATATAACTGTTTTTCGATTTGAGTGAATTAATCTTTTCTTCAATGGATTTATTGTCTTCATAAGCCGATACAGTGAAGCCTCTGTGATTCATAAGGTACAGGCTGATGTTCGGACTGTCATCAACTATTGATAACACTAAAGCGTCGTCAGATACCCCCAGTTTTTTGAGTTGGGTATGCAAATCAAAATATTTTTCATACGCATCCGGTGAACTCATCCATCCATCTTTGTTATGCCTTAGGTTCAAATTATCTCTACAAAACAAAAATCCATTAGTTGTTATTGCTATAAGTAAAACATTCAGCACAACTAACCCCACTATTTTTTTGGATTCAAATACCGATAAGAACACTTTGCTAAAAAGAAGTAAATGAAAAAATATTACAGGAAGCAAGGTGATGATATAATAATCATGGTCTCTGAATTGTGATAGCATTAGAAATGAAAACGAAAGATTGCCAAGCCATAAGAGTGTTGTAATTGCGGAGAGCATTTTTGGGGCATGCTTTCTGAATGCTATAATGAATATCGAAGATGCCAGGATGGCATAGTAAAAGTAAACCGAATAATATTGTTGCCACCACAGGTTTTTTATAAATATGATGTTGTCAATTATTTCATCTGGAGAAAAAGTGATTTTTGCTTTCAATAAAAATACGTTGCTATTATTGACTTCTGATAACCAGCTTGCATAATAATACCATGAAAACACAGTTAAGCTAACAGTGCCAAGAGTTATCAATATGGAAGAACGTTTTTTATTGAAAATAGTGATGCTGTTTTTCGAACTGAAGAAATGGAAATAGTCAAGTATTACAATGACAACCATGGCTATGACACTGATAAAACTGCTGATTTTAATCAGGCAGGCCAAAAGAGTGAATAGCCCCATTAGGAACAGGTACTTACTTTTGAATGTCTTTTGTAATTTTAAAAAGAAAAGCCATGCTAGTATAATAAATCCAACACTGGCCGTATCAGGAAGAAAATTAGGCATATAATAAAGAAGTACTGGAGAAAATGAAAATGAAAGAACCGTCAAAGAACTTGAAATGGGGCTTCCAGTATAATACATTGCTATTTCAAAAGCTGCGAGTAATCCGAAGAGCGCAATTGTAAATACAAGTAATCTGTAAATTATTTCATGAAATCCGAATATTCTATACAATAGACCTGCGCAATAATTTAAAAGAGGGAATTCCATTCCTGTGATACCCGAACCGTTTTCTATATTGTGCGTTTGAGGTTCCATAATGTTCAGTGATTCTGATCCGAATATATAAGCCACTGAAGCTCTGTCACATTGTGCCCATTGATGAACCGATTGAGGTCGAATTGTCAAGCTTTTGAAAATTCCTGTTAATGCAAGCAAAGTAAAAGTAATTATCAGGAAGAGGACTTTTATATATGGCGTGTCAGCTATTTTCATGTTGTAGGTAGCATTCGGAGGATTTTTTTAAATTGTACTGCTTGATCCGGTTGCAAATATAATTTGATTCTTCAAATGATAATTATAATACTCAGGCACTCGAATATTTATTCGGCATTTTATGATTGATTCAATACACCATTGCCAGTGTTTTTACTCTATATCTTAAAGGAACCTTGATTTTATGCTATTCGATCATGAAAATTTTGTAAGTCATTTAAATCTAATAAGATACGTATAGATTTATTCAGTCCAAAAGTGTTTTATTTTTTATGCAATTGAAATATTTCATTTTTCCCTATACCGGGGCTTGTTGCCAGCAATTGCGATGAACCCGGATCAACTGTTATGTACATTCCGTTTACATCTGAAAGGGCAATATGGGTACTGTCGATCCATGTAATCTCAAAAGTTTCCCAGTTTGATTTTATTTTACGATTAGCCACTAACCTGGATTGGGAGCTTAAATCAGAACATACAAAATAGTGATCACTTGAAATAAGAGCTATTTGATTATTTTCAAAAGTCAACATTCTAAAAGATTCCCAAAAATCGGAATTTTTACGGTTTGCAACGAGCATATGGTTATTGGTATGGTCGGCACATACATAAAAACCGTTTGAAGCCAGTAAATCAATAGTAGTTACTTCAAATCCTGATACTGTTTCATAAATGATATTCAGGTCAGAAATATTTATGTTATTATGGTTACACCATTTTTCCAGGGATTCAATATTTCCTTTGCAATAAAAATCAATAAGCTCGTGTGGCGTGGATCCTGAATATCCGTTAACACATCTGACATTAAGATTTTGGCATGCAATCATTATGCTCAGGTATAATTCATATTCTCTTTCAGAAAGTTTAAGTGGTATGTAAGCTATTGGTTTTTTTGGGTCTCTTGTTTGATGCTTTATTTCATTAATTTTTGTTGTTACCAACTGCTGTGATTCTTTTTTGTTGAATCGCGATGTGGCTTCCGGAATAATCAAATTATCTATTACTACTAAAAGAGGTAAAAAATATAGTAGTTTTCTGAATTTGGCCGGAAGGTATTTAAAAGCGTCAAATACGAAAACGAATATTAGTGTGAATAGTATGATTTCTACATTCATAATCCTGTTCACTGCTCGTAATGAATCAAAACCTGGTATTTTGTAAATAGAATAGTAGAGCGAGAAATTGTTAAAATTTAAGCTGAAAATAATTGACAGCAACAATGAAAGTCCAAGGAATTTAAGAAATGCATATGATTTTGTTGGACCCTTTTGTAAAATAAGAATGAAAATAATTCCAATTATTCCCAGCCAGGCAAATCCGCCTGGAAATAGTATATGACACCAATAGTTTTCGATGGAACTGGAAACAGGATTTAATAAATCTGACCATATCCGGGAAGCTGGAGAAGTCACAAAGTAGGACTTTAGTAATGGGATTGACGACTCTACATCCGTGTAGGCTCTAACTCCTGTTAGCCCGGAAATCCTTAAATAGGGAATAGCCAAGGGTAATAAAGCAACAAGGGATATCAAAACTATTAAAAAGTGGTTCAATACAACTTTTAGTTTTCTGAATTCCGTAATTAGTGATGTATCCCTGTAAATGATAAAATATGAAATATTAAAGAAGAATAACACATACACCAGGTAAAATCCCAGGTACATGCCACAATAAAACTGGTATGCTATACCTAATGTTAAATACAGAAAATATTTGTTTTGCTTTGTGGTTAGATATTGCCAGCTCCAGAAAAAAACTGCAGGAATGATAAATTTTGGAAAGACTTGCACGTTTGTAATATGTCCAAGGATATAAACCGAGAATGCAAAAATATATGCACCTGTTGCTGATAACAATATATTTTCAGACCATTTTTTTAGCACCAGGTAACAAACAATAAAATTTAATGCGAATAAACATAATATCCACAATTGGAATGCTGTTTCCCTGTCAAAGGATAATATCCTGAAGAGGGAGTAAATGGGCAATGTTCCCAGCAAATTATCTGAATAGGCAATTACGTTGGTTGCCGGGTACATAAATGGAGCATCCCAGAATTTGGGCACATCTCCGATGAGATATTTATACCCGTGTTCAAGAATATAATTATTGAACCTGGCATCACCCAGGTCACCGGGAATCATCGACAAATCTGACTGCATGATCCTTAATGGTACAAAGTATAAACCCGCCATTAACAGGAAAATCGGGATCAATATCATGAACTTCTTCATTGCCGAATCATTGGTATTTAAACATTTTGACAATCATTCATTCAGATATTTTGATGTTGTAAATGTAAAATTAATTGTAAATCCCGGGAATTTTTATTTTACCTATTTTGAATAAGAAATTGGTTTAACCGTAACTTTGTATCGTGCTTTGTGTAAATTGATTAAGGTGAAATTATGAGAGGCTGATCAAGATTGCAATTACTGTATTAATTACTATTTGATTCATTATATTTTCATTTAAGGAAAATATAGAATTGTTCAATATTTATGTAATTTTGATTTTTATGAATATTCTCGGAATATCCGCCTTTTACCACGATTCAGCTGCTGCTATTGTCCAGGATGGGGCTATCATAGCCGCCGCCCAGGAAGAACGGTTTACGCGAAAGAAGCATGATCCGGGCTTTCCTGCGGAAGCAGTTAAATTTTGCCTGCAATACAGTGGTCTGTCACTTGACCAGGTCGATGCGGTTGTATTTTATGATAAGCCGCTTTTGAAATTTGAAAGGCTCCTTGAAACATACTACGGTTTCGCTCCCAAAGGAATACGCTCCTTTGTGATGGCAATGCCCGTTTGGCTTCGCGAAAAAATGTTTTTGAAGCGTGTAATTCGTGAGGAGCTCGGGAAAATAGGACAGTATGAGAAATCGAAGTTAAAATTATTATTTCCTGAGCACCACCTTTCGCATGCAGCCAGTGCTTTTTACCCCTCACCTTTTCAGGAATCTGCTATTCTTACCATCGACGGTGTAGGCGAGTGGGCAACTGCTTCAATCTGTCATGGGAAAAATGGAGAAATTGAAATCCTGAAAGAACTGAATTTCCCCCATTCGCTTGGATTGCTGTACTCAGCTTTTACCTATTATCTGGGCTTTAAAGTGAATTCAGGTGAGTATAAACTAATGGGTCTTGCTCCTTACGGAAATCCTGAATCGGAAAAAGTAAAAACTTATGTAAAGGTCATTTATGATGAGCTGATTGAAGTTAAAGATGATGGATCCATTTGGTTGAACCAGGAATATTTTGATTATTCAACGGGTTTACGAATGGTGAAAGATAAAAAGTGGAATCATCTGTTCGGTTTCCCGAGACGGGAATCTGAATCCAGCCTGGAGCAGCACCACTGCGATTTGGGATATGCCATACAGTTAGTAACCGAAGAGATTGTTATTAAAATGGCTATAGAGGCCAAACGCCTTACCGGTTCTGATTATTTGTGCATGGCAGGCGGAGTTGCACTTAACTGTGTGGCTAATGGAAAATTGATCCGTAAAAATATTTTTAAAAAAGTTTTTATTCAGCCTGCTGCCGGTGATGCCGGGGGAGCATTGGGAGCAGCACTGGCTACCTGGTATATTTATTATAAAAACAGCCGAACAGTTTCCGCCGGATTAGATGGCATGCAAGGCTCTTACCTTGGTCCGTTATATCCGGATCTCGATGTAGAGTTAATGGCAAAGAGATATAAAGCACCTGCACATTACTACGATAAATTTGATGAGCTTGCAGACAAAGTTGCGGAAATAATTTCCACCGATAATGTTGTGGGATGGTTTCAGGGAAGAATGGAATTTGGACCCCGTGCCCTTGGTGGAAGAAGTATCCTTGGAGATCCGAGAAGTCCTGAGATGCAGAAAAAATTAAATCTGAAAATAAAATATCG
>JALYQW010000049.1 GCA_030855635.1 Bacteroidota bacterium
CCAATCATGCCACCATGTTACTGCAAAAATCATTTGTGAAATGTACTGCGGCTATTTCACTGGAATGGAGTGCCTACCAAAATATGAATAATGGATTACAACGGTATGAAATATGGTACAGGGAAAATGGAGGTCCCTGGACGCTTGATGGCTTTGTTCCTGCAACTGTTCTTTTCTACGAAAAAGTGCTTACCACCCAATCTGCCACTTATGAATTTATTATACGTGCGATTGGCGGAGATGGTCAAACCGCTTCTTCCAATAAAATAATCCAGTTGGCCGATATCTTTAATCAGCCGGCATTTTTATACATCCGATCATTAAATGTATCAGGAAGCAGTGTTTCGGTAAATTGCTTTGCTGATACAACAGGTGACGTTGTTTCATACAGGTTATACCGATCAACTACTTCTTCAGGACCTTTTTCTTTTGTAACAGAAATTCCGTTTAATGCTGTAACCAATTTTAGTTTTTTTGATGCAGGAGCAAGTGCGAACGAACAACAACACTTTTATAAGTTCACTGCAACCGACAGTTGCGGACTGGAACAGGTGATCAGTAATATTGCCGGAACCGTGTTTCTGATTGCCGAAGGCGGAAATGATTTTACCAGTGAACTGAACTGGATTAATTATTTTGGATGGCAGGGTGCGACAGGGAAATTCAACATTTACCAGGCCGGAATCTCCGGAATTCTACCCACTCCTATTGCGACTATTTCAGGAGATACGCTGTTTTTTACCGATGATGTTTCTGACTTTCCTGTTCAGGATGGAAATATTTGTTACGCTGTTCAGGCTGTGGAGGAAACTGTGAACAGTTTCGGGTTGCTCGATAGTTCGCTTTCGAATATCGCATGCGCACCTCAAAGCCCGGGTGTATACATTCCAAACGCCTTTACACCGAAAGGGAAAAATCCGGTATTCAAACCCTACCTTTTATTTGGAGATCCTTCTTCCTATTCACTTGAAGTTTATAATCGGTGGGGGCAACGTGTTTTTGCCTCCGACAAACCGGAAATAGGCTGGCAGGGAAACTATGAAAATGCAGATGCTCCTGCTGGCATTTATGCTTATATGTTAGTTTTCAAAGGATTTAACCGTAAAGAAATACGGCGTTCCGGTACCGTTATGCTCCTGCGCTGACCCCACCTGTCACCATTGTTCAACCGATTTTAGTAACACGGTTTTTATTACCTTTGCACCCCAAACAGGGTTTTTCTCCCTGCTTAATTCATTTAAGCTGCCATGAAGAATAGTTCCATAAAAATACTCGGAGAAGGACTAACTTATGATGATGTTCTGCTGGTCCCTGCCTATTCTGAAATTTTGCCCCGTGAAGTTGATACTTCGAGTTTTTTTTCCAGGAACATCAAAATAAACATTCCTATTATTTCTGCCGCAATGGATACTGTCACGGAATCATCCCTGGCAATTGCTATGGCCCAGGAAGGCGGTATTGGTGTGCTCCATAAAAACATGAGCATCACTGCACAGGCTGCTGAAGTCAGGAAAGTGAAACGTTCCGAAAGCGGGATGATTCATGATCCCATAACCCTCAATGAAAATGCCACCATACAGGAGGCACTCCAAATCATGAAAGAGCAGAAAATCGGTGGAATTCCGATTGTAAATGCTAAAAATATCCTTGTCGGAATTTTAACCAACCGCGATCTTCGGTTTGAAAAACAAATGACCCGACTGGTCAAGGATGTCATGACCAAAGATAACCTGATCACCGTTCAGGGTATTACCAGTCTTCAGAAAGCGGAATTGATTCTTCAAGATTACAAAATTGAAAAACTTCCTGTTACCGATAAACAAGGGAAGCTCATCGGTTTAATCACTTATAAAGACATCATCAAATACAAATCGCGTCCGAATTCCTGTAAAGATGATTTAGGCCGGTTGCGTTGTGCCGCTGCAGTCGGAGTTACTGTTGATATGATCGAACGGGTGCAGGCACTGGTTAATGCAGGTGTTGACGCTGTTATTATCGATACGGCCCATGGTCATTCTAAAGGGGTGATCAATGCACTCAAACTGGTAAAAAAGTCTTTTCCGGGACTGGATACTGTGGTTGGAAATATAGCAACCGCTGAAGGAGCATTAGCGCTTGTTAAAGCTGGTGCGGATGCCGTAAAAGTTGGCATCGGACCCGGGTCGATATGTACCACCAGGGTCGTGGCAGGTGTCGGAGTTCCTCAGTTGACAGCTATTATGGATGTTGCCCAGGCACTTAAAACATCAGGGGTTCCAATCATTGCTGACGGTGGGATCCGGTTTACCGGTGATATCCCAAAAGCAATCGCAGCAGGAGCCCACTCCATTATGGCGGGATCGCTATTTGCCGGAGTAGAAGAATCTCCGGGTGAAAGTATTATTTATGAAGGTCGCAAGTACAAGGTAATCAGGGGAATGGGTTCTATTGAAGCCATGAAAGAAGGTTCAAAAGACCGCTATTTCCAGGATGCTGAAGAAGATATTAAAAAGCTGGTACCGGAAGGGATCGTCGGCCGTGTACCGTATAAAGGAACTCTGGCTGAAGAAGTTTACCAGCTTACCGGGGGATTACGGGCAAGTATGGGTTATTGTGGTGCTAAAAATATTAAGGTCCTGCAACAGGCGCAGTTCATTAAAATCACCATGAATGGCGTTAAGGAAAGTCACCCACATGGAGTTACAATTATCAGGGATGCCCCCAATTATTCACGATAATTTCATGCTTTTAAAAATAGTTTTGCAACTCATTTTTATAGCGTAAAATATCCCTGAATTGTTAAATTTGCATCCCCTTAAAAGTCAATTATATATTAACTAAAATTATTATGAAAAAATTCATTTCAGGATTTCTTTTGATGGCTGCGGCTCTTTGCCCGGGTTATCTTGCTGCCCAGGACGCTTCAAGCCCAGTTTTAATGACAATCGCGGGAACACCTGTGACCAAGGCAGAGTTTGAAAAAGTATATCGGAAAAACAATTCGAAAGAAGGTGCTTACGATATGAAGGATGTAAGGGAGTACCTGGAACTTTACATCAATTACAAACTTAAAGTTAAAGAAGCCGAAGAGGAGAAACTTGATACCAGTCAAACTTTCATTAATGAATTAAAAGGGTATCGCAAACAACTTGCACAGCCTTACATGACAGATAAGGAAGTTTCTGAGGGACTAATCAAAGAAGCTTACGATCGCATGCAGCAGGATGTACGTGCCAGTCATATCCTGTTAAACCTGTCACCTGATGCACTTCCAAAAGATACCCTGGCGGTTTACAACAGGGCTATAAAAATCAGGGATATGATTTTGAAAGGTGCAGACTTTGAAAAAATGGCCCGCGATTCATCGAATGATCAATCAGCAAAAGAAAACGGAGGTGACCTGGGATATTTCACAGGAATGCAGATGGTTTATCCATTTGAAACGGCTGCGTACACCACAAAACCCGGTCAGATTTCGATGCCGGTTAGAACGAAATTTGGCTATCACATTATCAAAGTGATGGATGTCAGAGAAGCGCAAGGAGAAATCAAAGTGGCTCATATCATGATAAAATCAGCTTCCACATCTCCTGATTCCGTTACAAAACAAGCACAAAGTAAAATTGATGAGATCTACCAGAAACTGAATGCCGGAGAAAAATTTGAAGATCTCGCAGCAAAATTCTCTGATGATAAAGGTTCTGCCAAAAACGGGGGTGTTCTGCCTCCTTTCGGGACGGGAAGAATGGTTCCGGAATTTGAAAAAGCAGCCTTCGGCCTTAAGAAAGATAATGATTTTTCGGCCCCTGTTAAAACAAGTTACGGATGGCATATTATTCAACGACTGGAGAAAAAACCTGTGCCCAGCCTGGAAGAAAAACGAAACGAACTTAAAACACAAGTTGCTCGTGACAGTCGTGCGGAGATCAGTAAAAACTCCATGATCACACGAATTAAAACGGAATATAAGTTTAAAGAATTTCCAAAAGCAAAAGATGCGTTCATCAATGCCCTTGACACTTCCCTGCTTGGAGGAGAATGGAGTCCGGAAAAAGTAAAAAGCTTAAACAAACCATTATTTACTCTGGGAACAACAACATACACCCAGGAAGATTTCGCTAAATACATTAACAATCACCAGTCAAAAAAACAAAACACCACTCCTAAACAAGTTGGTAATACTTTATACAATCAATTTGTTGAAGAGTCCGCTCTTGCATATGAAGAGAGTCAGCTTGAAACGAAGTATCCTGAATTCAAAGCGCTGATGCAAGAGTACCGAGATGGAATTTTACTGTTTGACCTTACGGATAAAAAAGTGTGGTCAAAGGCAGTAAAGGATTCAGCAGGTCTGGTAGCATTCTATGAGAAAAATAAAACCAAATACATGTGGGACAGCAGGTGCGATGCTATCATTTACACCAGTGCCAATGAAGACATTGCCAACAAATCACGCAAATTATTAAAAAAGGGAAAACCGATGGTGGAAGTGCTCAATGAAATGAATAAGGATTCACAACTTAATCTGAGCTCCAAAGACGGTAAATTCCTTAAAGGAGAAAATGAAATCATTGATTCCATCAAGTGTGAAAAAGGGCTTTCACCAAACATGAATAAAAATAATTCAGTGGTGTTTGTGGATGTGATCAATGTGATTGAACCTACTTCTAAGTCACTGGATGAAGCAAAAGGTATTATCACTGCCGATTACCAGAATCACCTTGAAAAGGAATGGATCAGCGGGTTAAGAACCAAATATCCTGTTACTGTGAACGAGGATGTGTTAAACAGTTTCAGTAACTAATCCTTGCTGCCTGTTGACCAGTTATCCCATCATAACGTTTACGATTAAGTCATTGCCCCGATCAACCGGGGCATTGGCATTATCCACCCTTGTTTTTTTTTTCACCTTATCATCGTGTGATTATCTAAAAAAACCGGAGTCTGATAAGCCGGAGGCCGCTGTAGCAAGAGCTTACGATAAATTTCTGTACAGCGAAGACATCAGCAAGATGATAACACCGGGAACCTCAAATGAGGACAGCATCATGATGGCTAACAGTTTTATTCAAAGCTGGATCAAGCAGCAGGTAGTATTACATAAGGCTGAAACGAATCTGGAAGATGAAAAAAAGGATGTTGAGAATAAACTTGAAGAATACCGGAATACGCTCATAACGTACATCTATGAAACGGAACTGGTCAGGCAGCGGCTCGATACAGTTGTAAGTGACACGGAAATTGAAAAGTATTATCAGGATAATCAGCGTAATTTTGAGCTGAAAGACAATATAATCAAGGTGCTTTACCTTAGAGTAAAGAAAGATGCTCCTAAGGTGAATAAAGTTAAGGAATGGTACCGGTCAGGTAACAGCAAAGACCGTTTGAAGCTCGAGGAATACTGCTATCAATTTGCTTCAGATTTTCACCTAGATGATGAAACCTGGTTGTTGTTTGATGAACTGTTAAAAAAGGTTCCTATCAAAACATATGATAAGGAAACTTTTCTGCGAAACAACCGGTTCATTGAAATGGAAGATTCTACCGATCTTTACCTGGTACATATTCGGGATATGAAAATCAGGGAATCACTTTCACCACTGAGCTTTGTCAAAGACGACATCAGGGTATTGATAATTAATAAAAGAAAACTCAGCCTTATCAAAGAAATGGAAAAGGCGTCATATGATGAAGCGCTTCAAAAAAATGAATTTGAAATCTATAAGTAATCACTGTATTGTTTTTGCGTTTTGTCTGCTGGTTTTTCCATATGGAGTAACAGCACAATCTGAACAAATTATTGACCAGGTAGCTGCTGTGATCGGAAATAAAATTTTGTTGAAGTCGGAAATTGAAAGCCAGTATCAGCAAATTGTAGAACAGGGAAATACTCCCAGCGATGAATTAAAATGCAGGATCACTGATCAATTGCTTATCAATAAACTACTGCTCAATCAGGCTATTCTTGACAGCGTTGAAATTAGCGAAGGCCAAGTGGACAATGAACTTGATCGCAGGATCGGTTACATGGTTAATCAGATTGGTTCCGAAGCCCGCCTGGAGGAATATTATGAAAAAAGCATTCTCGAAATTCGTGATGAGTTTAAACCTTTGATCAGGGAACAATTGCTTATTCAATCAATGCAGGCTAAAGTTACCAAAAACGCCACGGTTTCACCTGCTGATGTAAAGGAATTCTACAACAGTATTCCTCCTGACAGTCTGCCGTTTATTAACGCAGAAATGGAGTATGCACAAATTGTGATTAATGTGCCGGTAAGTGCAGAAGAGAAACAAAATGTTAAGGACAAACTGGAGGGTTATCGCCAACGTGTGATTGCCGGTGAGGATTTTGCCACACTTGCGATCTTATATTCCCAGGATGGCTCGGCACGGAATGGCGGGGAATTGGGCTTTGTAAACCGTGGAGACCTGGTTCCTGAATTTGAGTCTTCTGCTTTTAAATTGCGAAAAGGTGAGGTTTCTGAAATCGTGGAAACTAAGTTCGGATTTCATATAATTCAATTGGTGGAGCGCAGGGGCGAACAAATTAATGTAAGACATATCCTGATTAAACCTTCGTTCGGTGTGCCCGACATCAACCGTACCTTTACGAAGGCCGACAGTATCTATAATATGATTAAATCTGATTCGCTTACCTTTTCTGAAGCTGCACAGCGATTTTCCGACGACAGTGAGTCGCGCTTTAATGGTGGTAATGTTGTTAATCAAAAAACAGGCACTACCCGCTTCGAAGCCGATGAGGTGGACCCTGGTGTTTTCTTTCAATTGGATAAAATGTCCGATGGGGAAATTTCATCACCCATTCAATCCTTATCCGCAGAAGGTAATACTGCATTCCGGATCCTTATGCTGAAAACTCGAAGCGCACCGCATAAAGCCAACCTTACAACCGATTACCAGCGTATACAACAAGCTACCACTACAGAAAAAGAAAACCAGGCGCTGGTTGAATGGGTGAAAAAGAAAAAGAGCACGACCTTTGTCCAGGTAACAGAGGATCTGAAAATTTGTAAAAACCTGGAGTATTGGTTCGTTCAAAAATAAATTGAGATAAAAATAATATGGCAAAAACATATAGCTCCGATGTGGAAGCATTGAATGACCTTGTGGTTAATTATAAAAAATTAAGATCAGAAATCGGGCAGGTTATTATTGGACAGGATGAAGTTGTTCGTGATGTGCTCATTTCTATATTCAGCCAGGGTCATTGCCTGCTGGTGGGTGTGCCAGGACTGGCCAAAACATTATTGGTAAATACTATTGCCAGGGTGCTGGGTTTAACTTACAATAGAATTCAATTCACACCCGATTTGATGCCAACGGATATTATCGGAACTGAAATTCTCGACGACAGCAGGCACTTTAAGTTTATCAAAGGCCCTTTGTTTGCAAATATTATTCTTGCCGATGAAATCAACCGAACACCGCCTAAAACACAGGCTGCACTGCTTGAAGCCATGCAGGAAAGAGCTGTAACGGCTGCGGGTAAACGTTATGAACTTGACAGCCCGTTTTTTGTTCTGGCTACACAAAATCCGATCGAACAAGAAGGTACCTATCCCCTTCCTGAAGCACAGCTCGACCGTTTCATGTTCAACGTCATGCTCGATTATCCATCGGTGCAGGAAGAGATCCAGGTTGTAAAAAATACGACTTCAGATTACAATCCTCAATTGCAAAAAATTATTTCCGGAGAGGAAATTATGTATTTCCAGCACTTGATTCGCCGTATACCCATTCCAGATAATGTTTTGAATTATGCTGTAAATCTCTCTACAAAAACACGGCCTAACACACCTGCAGCCACTGAAGCGGTAAACAATTACCTCTCATGGGGAGCTGGTCCGCGTGCATCTCAGTTTCTTGTTGTTGGAGCAAAATGCCATGCTGCATTCAAAGGAAAATATGCTCCGGATATTGAAGATGTAAAAGCAGTAGCTCCCGCTATTTTAAGGCATCGTATCGTAAAAAATTACAAAGCGGAAGCTGAAGGAGTGAGCGTTGAAAAAATTATTGAAGGATTACTCGAAGTAAAATAGTTCAATAAGTTCAATCCATAAAAAAAAGCTCCGTGAACCGGAGCTTTTTTTTATGGAAAATTATATTCTAATAATAAGTAAGCCGGATAACATTGGCCAGGTATTTGGCAAACCGAATTACCTGGCGGCTGTAACCATACTCGTTGTCGTACCAAACATACAGCACTACATTTTTATTATCTTTTGAAACAATGGTTGCCGGACTATCGAAGATAGATGCACATGGATTTCCAACCAAGTCGGAAGAAACGGTTTCGTTGGAAGAAAGATATTGTATTTGCTCAACCAGCCCACCATTCAGTGCAGCATCACGAAGCAGTTCATTAACCTGTTCTTTGGTTGTTTCTTTTAATACACTCAGGTTAAGAATGGCGAGCGAAACGTTAGGTGTTGGTACCCTCACCGCATTACCTGTAATTTTTCCTGCCAGTTGTGGAAGTGCTTTTGAAACGGCTTTGTCTGCACCGGTTTCAGTAATAACCATATTCACCGGTGCAGAACGTCCCCTGCGGTACTTGGGATGGTAGTTATCGAGCAAATTCTGATCATTGGTATAACTGTGGATGGTTTCAATATGTCCCCGGTTTATTCCCAGGTTTTTATCGATAACTGCCAGCACCGGCACAATGGCGTTAGTAGTACAGGAGGCAGCTGAATAAATAGTTTCATCTTTACTGTGTTCTTTTTGATTGATCCCATAAACTACATTGGGAATATCACCTTTGCCGGGTGCAGTAAGCAAAACTTTACTCACACCTTTTGCCTTAAGGTGTTTCGATAAACCTTCACGGTCGCGCGACACACCAGTGTTGTCGATTAGTAACGCATCACTTATACCGTAGGCTAAATAATCAATCTCTTCAGGTGTTCTTGCAGAGATCATGTGAACTTTATGACCGTTAATGATTAGTGCTTTGTTCTCAAGATCTTCTACCACAGTTCCCGGAAACGGACCGTGTATACTATCTGCGCGAAGCAGATCAGCCCGCTTGATAATATCTTCATCGGATTTGTCACGGGTAACAATTGCACGCAAACGCAACTGCTCTCCTTTTCCTGCCTGCGAAACCAGTTCTCTTGCAAGTATTCGCCCGATACGACCGAATCCGTAAAGGATCACATCCTTGGGAACAATTTTCTTTTTTTCTGCACCAATATAATCATGTAATTTTCCGCCAACAAACGACTTTACATCGCCTTTAAAGCTTTCCTTTTCATTCAGCCATTCAGAGGTGAGGCGGCCAATGTCAATTCTTGAAGGAGCCAGGTTTAAATTCACAAGTTCCTTTGCAATCGATAACGTGTCATAAATAGAAATCGGTTTTTTAACAATTTCTTTTGCGTACTGGTGGAGAGCTAAAATCTGGCTGGCACTGCGATCTACAATCTGGTTGCGGAATATGATAAGTTCCACTGATCTGTCGTACCATAGATTGCCAAGAATATGAATCAGCTCTACCGCTGCTTTCTCCTGCTGAATCCAGTCATTCAATCCGGTTTCATATTTATCTTTTGAAAGAGTAACATTTAAATTGTCGGTTGACATTTTTATAGTATTTAAGTTAAATGAAATGAATAAGTAGCTAGTGCAATTTAATCAAAACCGGGGTTGTTTAAGGAATTATTATCCCAAATACGCTTTCAGCAAGGTACTTCTCGATTTATGCCTGAGGCGCCTGATTGCTTTTTCTTTGATCTGACGGACTCTCTCCCTGGTCAGATCGAACTTCGCCCCAATCTCCTCCAGAGTCAATCCGTGATTCAACCCTATTCCAAAAAATAATTTAATGACCTCACGTTCCCGCTCTGATAAAGTGCCCAGAGACCTGTCAATTTCCTGCTGAAGCGATTCTGACATAAGTAAATTATCTGCCCTGGGGCTGTCGGAGTTCTCAATAACATCCAGCAAACTGTTATGTTCTCCAGTCACAAAAGGGGCATCCATAGAAATGTGCTTTCCGGAAATGCGAAGGGTATCGGCAATTTTATCAGAAGGAATTTCCAGAACTCCGGCCAGTTCGTCGGATGAGGGCTCCCGTTCAAATTCCTGTTCGAGTTTGCTGAACGCCTTTCTGATTTTATTCAGGGAGCCTACCTGATTGAGAGGCAGTCTTACTATACGGGATTGCTCAGCGAGTGCCTGTAAAATTGACTGGCGGATCCACCACACTGCGTAGGAAATAAATTTAAAACCCCTTGTTTCATCAAATCTTTTGGCAGCTTTAATGAGTCCTAAATTGCCTTCGTTGATCAAATCCGGCAAGCTCAGACCCTGGTTCTGGTATTGTTTGGCTACCGAAACAACAAACCTCAAATTGGCTTTTGTTAAACGGTCGAGTGCCACCTGGTCACCTTCTCTGATTCTCCGGGCTAATTTTGCTTCTTCTTCTGAATTAATGAGGCCTTCCCGACCTATTTCCTGTAAGTATTTTTCTAACGACTGACTTTCACGATTGGTAATGGATTTTGAAATTTTCAGTTGCCTCATAGCCGGGGTTTCAGGTGGAAGTATGGTTGGTGACGAAAAGTATTTGAAGCGGCAAAAGTATAACGAAAAAGTTTTGATGTCAAGGCAGTGTTAAAACCAATGAAAAAAGGCTCCCCGGAGGAAGCCTTCACACCTAACACATTCACACTATAACAAACTATAAACCAAATCCATAATAAGCTCTCATACCATTTGGATAGATGCCTTCAATTAAAACACCCCCCGTTTTATTCTGAAGTGCCAACACGATATCGTCGGTACTTTTTACTGATTTATTATCAATTGTTTCAATAATGAACCCTTCACGGATGCCGGCACTTCGTAACTTTCCGGCATTCAGTTTGGAAATTTTAACTCCGTTTTTAATGCCTAATTTGGATCCTTCATCCTGTGAAATCACCTCGAATTCAGCACCAAGTAATGACACCATCTCGTTTTTCACAATTTCGGTATTGCCGTTTTTGTTACGAAGGGTGACTAATACTGTTTTTTCATCACCTTCCCGCACCAGCGTCACCTCAACCTTATCACCGGGACGGAACCTGCTTACCTGTTCCTGGAGTTCTGGTGAAGTATTCACATTATTTCCTGAAATTTTGGTAATGATATCTCCTTCCCTGATTCCCGCAGAAGCGGCTGCACCACCTTCTGTAATACCTGCAACATATACACCTTTAAGAGATTTAATGCCTTTTTCCACCGCGAATTTAGAGTCGATATCTCTGATATTCACACCAATAAAGCCACGTTGAACATTTCCGTATTCCAGCAGATCATCTACTACTTTCTTAACCATATTCACCGGGATGGCAAAAGAATAACCTGTATATGCACCAGTATTGGAAGCTATTGCAGTATTAATTCCTATAAGATCACCATTTGTATTTACAAGAGCCCCTCCGCTGTTACCTGGATTTACAGCTGCATCGGTTTGAATGAACGACTCAATTGGAAATTGCTGGTCAGGAAGTATATGAATATTTCTAGCCTTGGCACTAACAATCCCCGCCGTTACAGTTGAAGTGAGGTTAAAAGGGTTACCTACAGCCAGGACCCACTCTCCTACCCTGACAACATCGGAATTTCCATAAGGAATAAACGGAAGTCCTTTTTCATCAATTTTGAGCAGGGCAAGGTCTGTTGAAGGGTCGGTACCGATCACCTTAGCTAAAAGAGTTCTTTTATCATTGAGGGTAATTTCCACCTTATCAGAATTTGCCACTACGTGATTGTTGGTGACAATATATCCATCCTCGGAAATAATTACACCCGATCCGGAACTCATAGCCGGTGTGGGATTGCGAGATCCCCGGTCGCCCCAGAAGAAATCCTGGAAAGGGTTATAAGATTGATTATTGGAAGAAGTTGCGCCGTATGTGGTGGTCACGTGAACAACTGCAGGCACTGTAGATTCTGATGCTTCCACAAATTCGAGGGCTCCGGTTGGTGAGGGCGTACGGTTGTAATTTGCCAGCCGGGCAGGTACAGACTTTTCTGTTCCAGATGGCTGCGTAACCGATTCAGATTCGTAAAACTTATTGTATGCGCCTGCTCCAGCAAAACCGGCAACCGCAGCAATCAGAATCGTGAAGATTGATTTCTTAATGTTGTTTACCATAGTTATAATTAAATTAGAGTAGGTTTTGTGTATAGTATCTCTCCTTAAAATATTATGATTGCAAAATTAGTACCGGAAAGATGAAAGAAATATGAAGAGTACTTCATCCCGGATGAACAATTGGTGAAGATTCCGTCATAATAAAAGTGCCATCAACTACTAATTTAATGCGCATTGAATTATCTTTATCCTTTCTACAAACAGATAAACAAGAAACGACCGCTATAGTTTAAAATTATAAAGTTGAAAAAAATAAAGTTTTATAAGTATCACGGAACCGGGAATGATTTTATCATGATTGATAACAGGCATGCTCAGTTTGTGTTCAATACAACTGAAGCAATAGCCCAACTCTGTCACAGGCGTTTTGGAATCGGTGCCGATGGTCTGATACTGCTGGAGGTTTCATCTTCACATGATTTTAAAATGGTTTATTATAATTCTGATGGTAATGAGGGCAGCATGTGTGGAAATGGTGGGCGCTGTATAGTTGCCTTCGCGCAATTTCTAGGTATCGCAGGAGATAAAACCACTTTCGAAGCTATTGATGGCGTACATGAAGCTTCACGTACCGTAACCGACCAACCACTGATTGCTTTAAAAATGAAAGATGTTCATGAGTTTACAAAAGTAAACGGTTCCGTGGTGCTGGATACAGGTTCACCACACTATGTTACTTTTTGTGATGACATCAACACAATTGATATTATTACCGAAGGCAGAAAGATCAGAAACAGCGAGCTATATAAAGCAACCGGGATCAATGTAAACTTTATCGCTAAAAACGATACCGGTTTTATCATTAAAACTTATGAAAGGGGAGTTGAAGACGAAACCTATTCGTGTGGAACGGGAACAGTAGCCGCTGCCATAGCACTGGTGTCGGAAGGAAGAGCCTCTGATGCTTTGCCGGTAAAATTTCATTCAGCAGGCGGATCACTTGAAGTAAGTTTTATACGCAATGGAAACCATTTTACCAACATAGTTCTTACAGGACCCGCCACGCAGGTATTTGAGGGTTTTTTTGAAATCGAATAAAATGATAAACGGAAAAAATATTTCACTCAGGGCTTTGGAACCTTCAGATATAAACCTGATGTATGCATGGGAAAATGATACTGACATCTGGCCGGTAAGCGGTACGCTCACACCTTTTTCGCGCCACACCATGGAGCAGTTTGTTAAAGTGGCCCATCACGACATCTATACCAACAAACAATTACGTCTCGCTATTCAGAAAAAAATCAACGGTGGGATCCAGGGCGAAACTATAGGTTTTATTGATTTGTTTGATTTTGAACCTGCTCATTTAAGAGCGGGAGTAGGAATTTTAATTGCTAATAAAGAAAATAGACGAAAAGGTTTTGCACTTGAATCACTGAACCTCTTATCTAATTATTCGTTCAGGGTGCTGCACCTACACCAGCTCTATTGTCACGTTCATGTCAACAATGAGCCCAGTATCCGGTTGTTTTCTTCGGCAGGCTATAAATGTAATGGGGAGTTAGCCGACTGGACACTTAGTAATGGAAGCTGGGTAAATGTGTACATTATGCAGAAAGTGAACAGCCGATAAATTTAACTTTCAAAATATTCCATAAAAAATTGATGACTGCTGCCCGCGCCAGGTGGATTTTAATGATAACAATGATGTTGTTGGTGGTCCTGGTGAATTTTAATTGTCATACGGAAAAAAAGCAAGCCGCTATACCCACCTATGCGAGCCTGAGTAATGATGTATCCTATGTTGGCATGAACAGCTGCAGGGAATGCCATCAATCGATCTACGACAGTTTCATTCAAACAGGAATGGGTAAATCGTTTGATGTTGCATCCAAATCAAAAAGTTCCGCCGCATTTGGATCGCATCACCTCATCTATGATAAGCATCTTGACTTCTATTATTATCCTTATTGGGAAAACGACAGTATGCGTATTATGGAATACCGTATGGAAGGAAAAGATACTGTGCACAAAAGAATAGAAACCGTCAGTTATATTATCGGATCAGGTCAGCACACAAATTCACACATGATGAATACGTCGGGATATGTAAATCAAATGCCCATGACGTTTTATACACAAAAAGGACATTGGGATTTACCACCGGGTTTCGAAAATGGTGGCAATTCCCGTTTCAGCAGGCTCATAGGGCTGGAATGTATGAGTTGTCACAATTCCTATCCTGTTATGGCAATGGGTTCTGAAAATAAATACGAGTTCATTGACAATGGAATCAATTGTGAACGATGTCATGGACCGGGAGAAGTTCATGTGAAAGAAAAAAAAGAAGGTAAAGTGGTTGATATAGCTAGAGGAATTGATTATTCAATTGTTAATCCGGCAAAACTTCCAATTGATCTCCAGCTTGATGTTTGCCAGCGTTGTCACATACAGGGAAATGCCATTTTGAATGAAGGCAAATCATTTTTTGATTTTAAACCCGGAATGCGTTTGTCGGAAGTCATGAATGTTTTTATGCCGGTTTACCGTGGCCGGGAAAATGACCACATTATGGCATCACATGTAGAACGGATGAAACTGAGCAAGTGCTTTACCGTGTCGGCTGCAAGAGCTGAAAAAAATAATTCCGGTGATTTAAGACCTTACAAAAATGCGTTAACCTGTATTACGTGTCACAATCCGCATGTGAGTGTGAAACAAACAGGTACCGATCACTTTAATGCTTCCTGTAACAGTTGCCATTCACCGGGAAAAGATCAAGGCTGCAGTGAGACTAAAGAAGTACTACAATTAAAAAAGTATGATTGTGTGAGTTGTCACATGCCTGCATCCGGAGCTACGGATATACCACACGTATCGGTTCATGATCACCTGATAAGAATTCCTGTGAAAGAAGAAGCCATAAGTAAGATTAAAGAATTTATTGGAATTAATTGCATCAACAATCCCCAGGCAGGTGGTGAGGCAACAGGCATGGCCTTTATTGCCTATTACGAGAAATTTAATTTTGGTAAGGAAGTTCTTGACTCGGCAAAAAAATATTTTAAAGATCAATCACCTGGAGATATTCAAATCAATTTCAGGAACCTTGTGCATATTGCCTTTCTTGAAAAAAACTTCAACAAAATAATTGCGTATACCAAAACGTTGGGCCAGCCTCTGACTATCTTACAAAAAAAATCCTATGACAATACCGACGCCTGGACTTCCTACCGCATTGGTGAAGCATTCCAGGAAACAGGTAACCCTGTTGCTGCCCAACAGTATTTTGCCAATGCGTACCATTTGGCTCCTTTACACCCTGAATTCGCCAACAAATACGCATCCATACTTTCTGTAAACAATAATCAAACGCAGGCACGTTCTATACTTGAAAAAATGGTTAAAGATTATCCTAAATATTCCCCTGCACTGTCAAACCTGGGCTACCTGGTATTGGTTATGGATGGAGATACAGCGTATGCGCGCAATCTTTATGACCAGGCATTGTTGATCGATCCGGATTATGAACAGGCTTTGATTAACAAAGCAGGTCTGTTAATGGTTACATCATCTAAAGCAGAAGCAAAGCAACTTTTAATTAAATATATAAAAAGAAATCCCGGCAGCACGAAAGTCAAAGCTATACTGCAACAAATTTCAAACAGTTAATTATAATGAGTAAGAAAGTCAAATCTACCAAAGGCAAAAAAATACTGATTTCAATGTTTATTGTACTGGTTATAACTGTACTGATAGCCGGGTATAATTTTTACAATAAAATCTATTTACCAAACATATCCTTTTCAAACCGTGAGCAGCAATATATTTATATACCTACCGGAGCATCGTTTTCAGATGTAGTGAATTTGCTGAATGAAAAAAAAATGCTTAAAAATGCTGCATCATTTGAATGGGTAGCGGAACAAATGAATTATAAAAACCAGGTAAAACCCGGCAAATATCACATCCGTAAAAAAATGAGCAACCGGGACCTGGTAGTTTTGTTGAGAAGTGGGCAGCAGGAACCTGTGAAAGTTACTTTTAATAACATACGCACCAGGGAACAACTGGCATCAATTGTTGGGGTACAGTTGGAAGCCGATTCCTCATCAATCATGGGACTTTTGGGAAACAATGCTTTTTTGTCGAAATACGGATTTAATGATACAGATTGCATGGCATTATTTATTCCCAATACTTATGAATTTTACTGGAACACCAGTGCCAAACAATTCATTGAACGGATGACCAAAGAGTATAAAAAATTTTGGAATGAATCCAGGCGGATGAAAGCCACTAATATGGGATTGAATCAGACTGATGTTAGTGTAATAGCATCTATTGTTGAGCAAGAAACCCAAAAAAATGATGAAAAGCCTGTCATTGCTGGTGTTTACATCAACCGCTTTAAGAAAGGCTGGAAGCTGGAAGCCGACCCTACGTTAGTGTATGCGGCCGGTGATTTTACTATTCAGCGGGTATTGAATATCCATAAAGAAATTGATTCCCCTTATAATACTTATATGAATACCGGGCTCCCACCAGGACCTATCTGCCTTCCCTCCATTGTTACCCTGGATGCCGTTTTGAATTATACCAGGCATGAATATATGTTTTTCTGCGCCAAAGATGACTTTTCCGGATATCATAGTTTTGCCAAGTCGTACAGCGAGCACCTTATTAACGCAAGGCGATTCCAGAATGAACTTAACAGGCGTAAGATCAGATCATAAGCATTAATCTCAACCTTATTTTATATTTTTACCCGCTGATATTATGTAAACTTGCTGATGAACCGCTTTAAAGTATTGTTTTTATTACTCCTGGCAGGACTTTATAGTCCCTTGGTTCTTGCCGAAGAAATACCTGTTTTGCTGATGCTGCGCAGTTCAGAACAGCACGACACTTCGGGCTGTAATTTTGTTGAGCAGGTTACCGCTTTGGTTTATAAAGAAATTACCGAAAACCGGGTCAAGCTATGGGATTCACCACAAAAAGAAATTCAGATCACTGGATCTACATTGAAAGAAATTGAAAGAAACGCCGGTGTTTCCTTTTTAGCGCAGGAAACTATTTTTATGTATGAAATCTGGAACAACAACCGGAAGGAAATCGTAACTAAAACCCTGGGGTTTTCTTTTGTTCATCGTAGCAGCAGTGAAGATGAAGTAACATTTGGATATGTTGATTACAATGAACTTACTGAACTCTTTCTAAAAACCAGGATAAATACAAATGCAAGTGGGATTTACAGTGCAACCTATACCACTTATGTACTGAGTAAGAATTTTGCTTTTAACATTGTTCAGTTTGCAGGAAAAGTCGTTAAATCAACAGGTGAATCCGATGATCTGAAAAAAGCTTTTTTGAGAAATTTGCCTTTCAACCAATCCTTACTTGGATATTATCCGCCTGATAAATTTGTGAGCTATATTATAGATACCTATACGGAAGGAACCGATGAAAAATCGCTGAACAGCAAAGCATTTATCAAAACCATTGAAGATTATTTCTACAATAACCAGGAAGTTTTTTTCAATATGGGAGGCGATATGATAACTTCCCACTTGCAAAAAAATAAAATTAAAGTTACCAAAATTGAGGTGACAGAAATCTGGAGGAAAGTCAACGGGGAATTGAATTTTGAGCCAAAGACAATGAAAATATTCATTAATGATTCCGCATTGTCAGAACTCAATCCGCGGACGATGGTTGATTTTGAAATTAACTTCCAGGATAAAAGTGTTATTGATTTCCTTAAAGAAAAACAATTTAACCTGATTATCACCAAAGTCAATTCGCAAGTGATCAAAAGAAAAGATTCCTACCTGTATTATAAAGGCCTGATGACAGCTGAATGGAACCGGGTTATTGATTACGTAGTAAACAATTATTAATTTAAGATGTGGTAATTTTTTTAATAGAAAAATTTATCACTACCTAACACTCCTAAAAAAAATTAAAAAACTTTTAAAATGAATCAGATAAAATTTGGCACCGATGGATGGCGGGCAATAATTGCAAAAGATTTTACAGTTGACAATGTAATCCGGGTAGCCGAAGCTACAGCTACATGGATGCTTCAGCAATCAAAATCTCCTAAGGTTGTAGTAGGTCATGATTGTCGTTTCGGAGGAGAACTTTTTGCGGAAACAGTTGCAAAGGTGATGTGTTCAAAAGGCATCAAAACCTTTCTTGCAAAAGGTTTTGTATCAACACCAATGATCTCACTGGGTGCAGTAAAAACAGGCAGTGACGTTGGAGTTATCATTACTGCAAGTCATAATCCTGCAGAATACAATGGATATAAACTGAAAGGATCTTATGGCGGCCCTCTGCTTCCTTCAATGGTAACCGAAATAGAAAACATGATTCAGGATGCGCCATCTTTGAAAACCGAAGATTTATCCATTTCTGATTTTGAAAAATCGGGGCTACTGGAATATGTTGATCTGGAATCCATGTATTGCGATCATGTTGAATCGAACTTTGACCTTGAATCCATTCGTAAATCCGGTTTGCAGCTTGCGTATGATGCTATGTATGGTGCGGGTCAAAACGTGATGAGAAGGTTACTTCCTGATATCACTTTTTTGCATTGCGATTACAATCCATCTTTCATGGGACAGGCACCTGAACCCATCCATAAAAATCTGACGGAGTTTTCGGATATGATCCGGATTTCAGGTAACATTGACAGTGGACTGGTTACGGATGGCGATGCAGATCGTTTAGGCTTTTATGACTCCGAAGGAAATTTCGTTGATTCACATCACATCATTCTGTTGCTGATACATTACCTCTATAAATACAAAGGTGTTAAAGGCAAAGTCTGCGTCGCATTCAGTGCAACACCTCGTGTTCAGAAATTATGTGCTCATTACGATCTTCCAATTGAGGTGGTAAAAATAGGCTTTAAGTATATTGCTGAAATCATGATCAAGGAAGATGTTCTCCTTGGCGGAGAAGAATCCGGTGGAATTGCCATCAAAGGACATATCCCCGAGCGGGATGGTATCTGGATGGGTCTGGTATTATGGGAATTTATGGCCAAATCAGGGAAGACACTCAATGAATTGATTGATGAGGTTTATGCCATAACAGGACCATTTTCATTCGAGAGAAATGATCTTCATATTCGCGAAGACATAAAGCAAAAAGTGCTTTCCAATTGCAAGGCAGGTTCATATAGTTCGTTTGGAAAATATAAAGTATCACGCGTAGAAGACCTCGACGGGTATAAGTACTTTTTCGAAAATGGCGACTGGCTGATGATTCGCGCAAGCGGAACCGAACCCGTGTTGAGAACCTATGCGGAATCAAATTCCAGGGCTGCTGCATTTGATATTCTCGATGAAGCCAAAAAGGTTTTATTGTCGTGATTTGGCTACGCGGCATAAAGCATTATCTGATACTTAACAAAATATTGCTGTGTGTCAAAAAATAGTATTGCTGTTTTTTTGTTTCCTGGTCATGACCGGGCTTCATAGCAATGCACAGGATTCATCCAGCTTTTGGAAACCCGCTCACAGCTATAACAAAACGCGGGGGAAAATCGTGGGAATTGGTCTCGGAACCACTTATGTAGTTTCCATGACCGGGCTCTATTACCTTTGGTATGCTGATTATGAATTAGGTAAATTCCATTTATTCAACGACAATGACGAATGGTTACAAATGGATAAAGTCGGGCATTTCGGTTCAGCATATTACCTTGGTAAATGGGGCATCGACCTCATGCAATGGACCGGCATGCCTCAAAAAAAAGCGGCATGGGTGGGTGGAAGTTTAGGATTCGCCTTTTTGACTACCATCGAAGTATTTGACGGATTTTCTCAGGAGTGGGGATTTTCCTCTGCCGATATGATTACGAATGTTGCAGGATCAGCGATGGCAATTTCACAGGAATTACTCTGGCAGGAACAACGCATGAATGTTAAATTTTCTTTTTATCCTTCAAAATACAATCAATACAACAGAAAATTGCTTGGTAATAATTTTCCCGAAACCCTTTTCAAGGATTATAACGGTCAGACGTATTGGCTATCGGCTAATATTAAATCATTCCTCAAAGAAGATGCAAAATTTCCCTCATGGCTGAATATTGCTGTTGGATATGGAGCCGAAGGAATGACCGGTGCAAGGGATAATACAAACCTGGGTATAACTGACAGCAACAAATTTCAGCGATACCGTCAATTTTATTTGTCGCCCGACATCGATCTGACTAAAATAAAAACGAGCAATGGAACCCTTAAAACAATCTTCGGGGTGTTTGGGTTCCTTAAAATACCATTACCTGCTCTTGAATTAAACAATCAAAAAAATATCCAATTTCATTGGTTGTATTTTTAACAGTGAAATAACTTAATCCAAATGAAATTTCAGCCCGGCGATCAAGTAAGTTTTATTAATGAGAAGCAAAAAGGTGTTGTAAAGAAAATTCTTTCCAACAATATGGTGATCGTAGAAATTGAAGATGGCTTTGAATTCCCTGTAAGGGAAAATGAATTGGTGAAAACCGGAATCATACAGGAACGACAACCGGAAAAATCGGAGATAAAAAAAGAAATGCCGGTTGTACATGATCCTGCCTCGGTCATTGACATCTGTGCTGACAAGTCCATTATTATTGCAGCCATCCCGAATGCTGCAGGAGCAGTGCTAACCGGCGCACTCACCTATCATCTGGTAAACCGCTCAGGGCATGATTTATTATTTTCATTTCATCTCCGTAAAGAAAACCAATGGAAAGGAGTATACCGGGGTATTTCAGTAAGTGGAACGGGGCTGGAGCTGGTACATTTTAAACGGGAAGCTTTAATTGACATTCAATCTTTTCTTTTCCAGGGATTATTATATTCAGAAAAAGAATTGCTGCAGGTAACCACTATCAGAAATGAATTTGCAGTTTTAATTCCCTCCCTTCATAATGCACGTAAGGATGTTGCAGGTATGGCTGGATTTGCCGCAATTAAAACAGTACATTCCATATCTGAAGAAGAAGAAATTCCCGTAAAGGAACTTCTTGAAAAATATCAAAACGAAAAACAGGCAACCGGTCCTTTGAAATCAAAAACATTTTCCGGGGAAATTAAACACCCCGGCAAATATGGAATATTAATAAACGAGAAAGAAATTGATTTGCATATTGAAGAACTGGTCCCTGACATATCAGGACTTTCCAATGCTGAGATGCTGGAAATTCAATTACGTCAATTTTCCAGGGAAATGGACAACGCCATACGAAACCATTTCAGGAAAATAATTTTTATTCACGGTGTGGGTAATGGAAAATTAAAAAGCGAAATCCGCAAAGAACTCCGTCACTATGAGGGAGTGGCCTTTAAAGATGCTGACTCCAGGAATTACGGGCAGGGTGCTACCGAAGTAACATTCGTGTAAACTAAATCAATGGATTTCCTTTGCAGCAAGATAGCGTTCAGCATCCATGGCAGCCATGCAGCCTGTGCCTGCAGCAGTAATTGCCTGGCGGTATACATGATCCTGTGCATCTCCTGAAGCAAAAACTCCGGCAACATTGGTTTTTGTTGTCCCAGGAATAGTCTTTAAATATCCGGTTTCATCCATATCCAACCACCCTTTGAAAATTTGAGTATTGGGTTCATGACCAATAGCGACAAAAAATCCGGTAACTTCCAGCACACGTTCTTCACCAGTGAGCCTGTTAACGATCTTAGCACCGGTAACACCTTTTTCACCAAGAATTTCTTTAGTCTCAGAGTTGTAAATAACTTCAATATTGGGCGTGTTGGTAACACGGTGTTGCATGGCTTTAGAAGCTCTCATTTCATCGCGCCTTACAATCATGTAAACTTTCCTGCCAAGTTTTGCGAGGTAAGTAGCCTCTTCAGCAGCTGTATCACCAGCTCCAACAATAGCAACATCCTGACCTTTGAAGAAAAATCCATCACAAACGGCACAGGCGGAAACACCAAAACCGTTGAGCCTTTGTTCGGATTCCAGTCCGAGCCATTTTGCAGAAGCGCCTGTGGCGATAATGATCGTATCAGCGGTGATTTCCGTTTTCTCATCTACGGTAACTCTGTGAACCGGTCCTGTAAAATCAACTTTTGAAACAAAACCCCATCGAATCTCCGTTCCGAACCGTTCGGCTTGTGCTTTAAAATCTTCCATCATTTGAGGACCGTGAGTGCCTTTGGGGTAGCCCGGGTAATTCTCTACTTCAGTAGTTATAGTAAGCTGACCTCCAGGCTGCATTCCCTGGATGATTACGGGTTTCATATCGGCTCTTGCGGCATAAATAGCTGCTGTATAACCAGCAGGACCTGAACCAATGATCAGGCATTTGAAATGTTCGGGGGTTGATGACATAATTAAAACATTTTAAGTAAGGTAAAATTACTACTATGATTGTACTTATAACAAATCTGGGGGGAAATCATTGTGCAACTGTTGTATCGAGTGTAAAGGAAAAACCTTCCCAGATTCCAATGCCGCCATTAATAGTACTTTTTAATGGAGCCGGGGAACCGAATGGATTCCCATTGGAAGATGCCTGTGTTTCTGCAGCCCTCCAGAAATCAAAACTCTCACCGGTGATAGAAGCAAACTTTACAACTATGGTATCTCCTACTTTAAAAAATCCTTCTTCCTCATTATTATCATCATCAGCAATTGAATTTGGTTTTTTTCCACGGTTGTATGCGAAGTCAAAACTTAATCCATTAAAAAACTTATCTTCTATAACTGAACCTATGGGCGCAATAAAATCAACATCCTTCCCAAGTCGTTTTGCAAACCACCGATAATTATTTCCCGGCAACGGTGAATCACTTAAACGCGCCCATATCCAACCCAGTGTATCATTTGCAGATTGTCGTTGAAACCAGATACTGTCGAGAGTTACCGGAGGTGAAATACTGGTGATTGCTGTTGCTATTTTGCCACTCTGAGTCCTGACGGAAAGTGTGTAGGTTTTGCCGACCTCACCGATAAGGGTGGGTGAAATGTAAAAATAACCGATTCCCGGCACAGGTGGTACAAGCGTATCAGAAATCACACCATCTGACACTATGACCAGCGCATTTTTTTCTGTTGCTGATAACAAAGACAATGAATCAACCGGAGCAAAAAATGCAGCTGTATTAGAGATAAACACATAAGCGGGCCCGCCGGTATTAATATATCCCTCAATCACAAGTTGAATTTCCGGATCCGGTAAATCAACTGTAATATCTTTCTCACAGGAACTCAATGCTAACAAAGTTGCTGCCAGGAGAATCACGAAAAATGCGCTGAATTTTATTTGAGCTATCATGAGTTAATATTTAAAATTATAAGTAACGGAAGGAATTATAGGAAACAATGAAACTTGCTTGGCCTGTAATTTATATTGCCCTGTTCCTTCGTCAATGTAATCATCGAAATAAATAAAATAAGGATTGTAACGATTGTATACATTAAATACCGAAAAATTCCAACTCGATTCCCAGCGCTTTTTCTTTTTAACTGTAAGTGTTGCTGAAATGTCAAGTCGGTGGTAGGTATTCTGCCTGTATGAATTGCGATCTCCATATTCATAATAAATTTGGGACGGAACCGACGGGTCAGAAAAATACTGACTCAGGTCAACAGGGCCGTTCAGGAAAAGGCGGCTTTGCGGAAGATTCAACGAATTCCCTGTAGCATAAACCCATGTGGCTCCGAACGTCCATTTTTTATTCAATTCATAAGTTAATACAATGGAAACATCATGACGCCGATCGTATTTTGCAGGAAAAGTTTTGTTATTGTTGAGATCCGGGAATTTTCTTTCTGTCCAGGAGAGCGTATATCCTACCCACCCGTTCAATCGTCCTTTTACTTTTTTAACAAAAAATTCTGCACCGTATGACCAGCCTTCTCCGAAAACAAAGTTGTTATCCTGGTTATTCTTAATATCATCATCAGGCTGTGCTCCTTCGCGATATTCTACCTGGTTTTTCATTTCTTTATAATATACTTCCACGGAAGTTTCCCATAAATTATTTTTAAAATTTTTGAAATACCCCATGGCATATTGCCAGCCAATTTGTGGTTTTACGTTGGTGGAAGAGGGTACCCAAACATCAGTAGGCAATGATGCAGATGACAAAGATGCAAGATGAATGTACTGGTAATTCTGGGTTACGGAAGCTTTTAAAGATGAAGTTTTGGTGAGTGTTAACTTTCCGGATAACCTGGGTTCAACATGGTGATACATCTGTACACTCTCACCACTTTTGTAATTAATGGTGTCGGAAATTTCAAGATTCTCATCCTGGATGTACCGGGTGAATGGTCCAACCTGGTTGAAATATGTGTATCTTAATCCGCCATTGATTGAAATCCTGTCGCTGATATCCCATTCATCATTAATATAAGCGGCACCTTCGTGAGAAAACAGTTTTACAATTTCCCCTAAATCAAATTGTGTTTCACCCGATCTTGCTGACACATTGGACGGTGTGAATGTATGATACGTATAGTTGATACCAAATCTGACATTGTGCAATATGGATGGGAAATAATTAAAATCTATTTTACCATTCCAGTCACGAATACCTGAATACAATTTAAATTCAAATTGCTGCTGCTCCCCAGTAAAAGAAAAGTTATAGTCTGAAAAAACCAAAGTGGTATTTAGGAAAAGCTGATCATTAAAAAGGTGGTTCCACCGTGCAGAAGCAGTTGCATTTCCCCAGGGCACCTTTACTTTAAATCCTGATTCGGCACTTGAGAAACTGAATACATCTCTGCCAAAATATCCACTGATAAACAACCGGTCTTTATCGGAAAGCCGGTAATTAATTTTGGTATTTAAATCATAAAAAAAGTAACTGTTCCCGGCTGCATCGGATTCATCATCAACGAATGGTTCACGCAAAAATAAATCAATAAATGTGCGGCGTCCTGAAATTATAAAAGAAGCAGTATCTTTTTTAATAGGTCCTTCAATAGTCAAACGCGATGCAATAAACCCTAACCCTCCCTCCACATGATATTCTTTGCTGTTACCTTCTTTCATAGAGATGTCAAGTACTGAAGCAAGACGCCCCCCGTATTGCGCAGGCATTCCGCCTTTGATGAGAGAAACATTTTTGACTGCATCGGCATTAAAAACCGAAAAGAATCCAAACAAATGAGATGCATTATAAACGACTGCTTCATCAAGAAGCACCAGATTCTGATCAGGGCCACCGCCACGAACATAATATCCTGCATTGCCTTCACCGGCAGATTGCACTCCCGGCAAGAGTTGAATGGTTTTTAGTATGTCAACTTCACCCATAAAAGCGGGTAATGTTTTAATCTGTTCTACCTCTAGTTCCATCTGACCCATTTGCGTGGATTCTACATTCTTATCCTCCCGTTCACCGGTAATTACCACTTCTGATGCGATGTAAGCTGCATCGGCCATCTCAGCATTGATCCGGTAATTCTTATTTAAGGTAATTTTTTGCTCCTGTTCTTGATAACCCAAAAAGGTAAATACGAGGGTGTACTCCCCTTCCTCCACTGTAAGAGAATAAAAACCGTACTGGTTAGTTGAAGTTCCTTTCAGCAATTCTTTCAAATAAACATTTGCCCCAATCAGGTATTCACCTGTTTTGGTGTCTTTAACATATCCGCTGATTGTAAAACGAGACTTGCTTTGTGCCATCAACCCATTGTGAAAGCAGAAAAAAAATGCAACCAGGGACATAATGCTCCTGAAAAGAAATTTATGCATAGGTAAGTGTGATTTAGACAGGCCGCAAAATTACTATATGGGAATCACTTTCCGGCAACTTAACAGTTTTTTGATCTACCTAAATGTTCTACTGCAAAGCGGGAACTATTAAGAGCGGAGGCAATTTATTATCAATATCTGATTGATTTTAAGTAAATTAACTTATAGCGTCAGTTTATAATTGTAAAAAGAATAAATCATTACTTTTGCACCTCTGTAGTTTTTCGGGGTGTAGCGCAGTCCGGTAGCGTATCAGCATGGGGTGCTGGTGGTCGCTGGTTCGAATCCAGTCACCCCGACTTAAAAATTTCCCGTCCCGCTTTGGCGGGATTTTTTTGTTGATATTGCGATTTCTCTTTTTTTTCAAAATCCACCAGATTCCCTCCACATCTGTTTGCCATTCCGGTAACTAAAAAACCTGGGTACTTTCTTTAACCGCTCGACTATCATAAACAACATGGTTAGTAAAAACAACCAGGGAATAAATGTAAAATGAAGCGCAATTAAGAGAAGATGCTAGATGACTTTCCGCGGATCTTTCTTGTTATCTGACTTAATTCGCAATTGCTTTTTCTTATGCATTCGCATATTTAATGCTTCAACCATAAGTGAGAACGCCATTGAGAAATAAACATATCCTTTAGGAACATGGAAATGGAACGCATCCATCACCAGTATCATACCGATCATCAGCAAGAAGGCTAAGGCCAGCATTTTAATGGTAGGGTTGTTATTCACAAAATTGGAGACCCTTTCAGCGAACAACAGCATGACTACCATAGCTATGATTACAGCAAGGATCATGATCAGCAGGTTATCCACCAAACCAACGGCGGTAAGAATAGAATCGAAAGAGAATACAATATCAATTATTACAATCTGCAGGATAGCAGCATTCAGCGTTACTTTTTTCAGACTAGGATCTTCCATATCATCGGCACCCTCAATTTTATGCCTTATTTCAACGGTAGTTTTATAAAGAAGAAAAATGCCACCTGCAAGCAATATCAGGTCACGGCCCGAACAACTCCACAAAACTGAACTTGCCAATGATTCGGGAAGGTCGAACAAAATCCATGGAGCAGCATTCAATACATGAAATAAAGCGCCTTTCATGCCTATTACCCAGGTAATACTGAACAGCAATGCAACACGCATTATCAGCGCCAGCGATAAACCAATGGTTCGGGCTTTTTTCTGGTGCTCTTTAGGAAGCTTGCCCGCAACAATAGAAATAAAAATAATGTTATCAATCCCTAATACAATTTCCAGCACAGCCAGGGTAAGCAAGCTTACCAATGAAGCAATGGTGAATAAGGTTTCAAAATCCTGTGCCAAATGCATTTATTAATTTTTTATGGTTAACCTAATTGAATTAAATAAGCAACATATAATATATAACACAAAACAAATGCACCTCCCTGCCAACGTTCAAGCATATGTCTTTTTCCTATGAAGAGAAATACAAATAAAAGTAAGCCTGCCAAAATATTCATTGCAAAATCAACATTACTGCGTTGCAAAACCGGAATGGGATGAATGACAGAACTAATACCCAAAATCCAGAAAATGTTGAATATGTTGGAACCCACAACATTTCCAATGGCAATGTCGGTATTTTTTTTGTAAGCAGCAACTGCGGAGGTTGCCAGTTCAGGTAAAGAAGTTCCTATGGCAACAACAGTTAAACCGATCAGACTTTGACTGATACCAAATCCGGTTGCAATCACAATGGCACTTTTTACAACCCAGTGTCCACCTGCAATCAAACCAGCCAAACCAATAAACACAAAAAAAATTGCTTTAGGCAGTTGCATTTGAACATCTGTTTGTTCCTGAGCAACATCGTTCCTGGCTATTCCAATAATATAATAAATAAAAATGGCAAAGAAACCAAGTAATACAAGACCGTCTCCCATAGAGAGCAGAGCTTTGGTTTGGCCATCAAACAGCATGTCATTTCCTAAAAAGAGAATTACCAGGCCTGAAAGTAATGCGAAAGGAATTTCTTTATACGTAGTGTTGAATTTAACGGTTAAGGGAAAGATCAATGCAGAAACGCCCAGAATAAAAAGTACATTTACTATATTACTGCCAAGTATATTTCCCATAGCTAATTCTGAATTACCATTCAGCGATGCAACAAGATTTACGATCAGTTCAGGAGAAGAGGTTCCTAAGGAAACAACAGTGAGACCTATGACAATATCGGAAATACCCATTCGACGTGCAACGGAAACAGATCCTTTCACCAACCAATCGGCGCCTTTGATGAGGATGGCAAAACCTCCTATCAACATCAGGTAAGTGATCATGTCAAAATAAAAAAAGTTTTAGATCGTGTCATAGGAGAATAACTCGTTATTGACTTCATATCACAGCACTGTCTGGATCCATGATTCCTGCAGGGGTTGTTTCCAGGAGGTTTTAAACTCATTCATGTTCCTAACAAGGTTATTAAATACAATCACATTTCCTTTTACGGATCCCTGGTTGATGGAAGCAGTAAATTCAGTTAACGGTTGTTGATGAAGTTGATCATCCTGCATCCAGGAAATGCGCATGCGGTTGAAGAAATCGATATCGGTTTTTTCACCGATTACTTTCATAAAATTAACCTGCTTGTCGATACTACATCCACTGGCATTGTTAAAGGATTCATCAACCCCGATAACTACGAACAAATCATAAATAATTTCAAACCCCGCTTTCAGTGTTGCATCGTGAGCGGTCCAGGATTCCAGGAAGGTGGTAACCGATGACTCAATAGTTTCTTTTTCGGATTTTGTTATCAGCCGGGAAGCCTGGTAGATCCAGATCCTGGAATTTCCGGGTAGTGAATGAAAGGATACTAACATGATACTTTTTTTTACAAATCGTTTGCTTTGGCAATCAGTTCGGCGATATCAAGCACGCTTACCTCTTGCTCTTTTTCAAAATGTTTGATGCCATCGGTCATCATGGTCATACAAAACGGGCAGCCTACGGCAATTACATCAGGCTTTAGTTGCAGTGCCTCTTCAGTCCTCTCTATGTTAATGTCTTTATTTCCTTTTTCAGGTTCTTTAAACATTTGAGCACCTCCTGCCCCGCAACACAGTCCATTGGCGCGGCTTCGTTTCATTTCTGATAACTCAGCATCAAGTTTTACAATCACTTCCCGCGGTGCTTCATAAACATCATTTCCGCGACCTAAATAGCAGGGATCGTGGAAAGTTATTTTTTTTCCCGCAAAGGATCCTCCCGCCACGGTTAAGCGACCATCATTGATGAGCTGCTGCAATAATTGCGAATGGTGCACCACTTCGTATTTCCCGCCAAGGGAAGGATATTCATTTTTAATAATATTAAAGCAATGCGGACAACCGGTTACAATTTTCTTAATTTCATAACCATTTAATACGGCAATGTTGGTCATCGCCTGCATCTGGTAAAGAAATTCATTACCTGCCCGCTTTGCCGGATCGCCGGTGCAACTTTCTTCAGTTCCTAAAACAGCGAAATTGATATTGCAATGATTCAGAATTTTAACAATTGCTTTGGTAATTTTCTGTGCACGCGAATCAAAACTGCCAGAGCATCCTACCCAGAAAAGAATTTCCGGAACTTCTCCCGACAAGGCCATTTCGGCCATGGTCGGTACTTTCAGGAGGTTAGTATTCATAATGCATAATTTTAGTCCTGGTTGACCCAATTGAGCCTATCAGCAGGTGAGAATTGCCACGGTGCGCCATTATTTTCAATTTTCGTAAACATACCATTCAGCTCTGCAGGAGCTGATGATTGTTCCATGACCATATACCGGCGCATCTCCACAATGATGGATAAAGGATCGATATTGACCGGGCATGCCTCAACGCATGCATTACAGGTTGTACACGCCCATAACTCCTCCGGCTGTATGTAATCATTTAAAAGTGCTTTACCATCTTCATAACCTGTACCATGCTGATCAATACCTCTTCCTACCTCTTCCATGCGATCACGTGTATCCATCATAATTTTACGGGGCGACAATAATTTTCCCGTAATATTTGCAGGGCAAACTGATGTGCATCTTCCACATTCCGTACAGGAATAAGCGTCCATAAGATTTTTCCAGCTAAGGTCATTGATATCCTTTGCACCAAAACGTATAGGCGCCGCAGTAGGATCCACGGCAGGTGGTACTGCTGATGGATCCATCATCAAACGGACTTCACCTGTAACACTTTCCACATTTGTAAACTTTCCCTTTTTTTCAAGATTACTGTACCAGGTATTTGGAAATGCAAGTAAAATATGAAAGTGCTTTGAATACGGCAGGTAATTTAAAAATAATAAAATTCCACCAATGTGCAACCACCAGCAAAAGCGTTCAATAACAATAAGTGTTTCCGTGTGGAAGCTATTGAGCAGCGGAGCTATGAGTGAAGAAACAGGAAAGGCACCCGCCCTGATATAATGAGGTACGTCACGTTGCTGCAACAGGTAATCGGCAGCATTCATGGTTAGAAATAAAGACATCAGGATGATTTCGGTAGCAAGAATGATTGTGGCGTCATTGTTGGGCCATCCCTGGAGATCACGGCTGATAAATCGTTTGAGCCGTATAACGTAACGGCGTATAAGAAAAATAATACAGGCTGCCAGTACACCAAAGGCAAGCCATTCAAAACTTCCAATCAGGATGTTGTAAAAGGAACCTAACGGTTTGGCAAATACGCGGTGAGTTCCCAGGATTCCATCAATTATAATTTCAAGTACTTCGATGTTGATAATTACAAAACCGGCATAAACAATGATGTGTAGAAAACCGGCTATTGGCCGTTTTACCATTTTTGATTGCCCGAGTGCTACCATTATCATGGTCATCCAACGGGTGCCGGGATGATCAGTCCGGTTTATATCACGTCCCAGGTTGATATTACGGATTATCTTCCTCATGTTATAAGCAAAAAAGCCGGCACCGGCAATGAGTAAAAGCGAAAATATAATTCCTTGTATCATATCAATAACTGGTTAGTTGTCCGGTGGCTTCGTCCCAATATTATTTGGACTTACGGCCGAATACAGAAATATGAACGTAACGCTTTGGGTTTGCTTTCAGGTCGATCAATAACTTATCAAGATCACTTGCAGATCGTTCCAGTGCATTGTACAGGCTGTCATTATTGATCAGCATTCCCATTGTGCCTTCGCCTTTGTTGATCTTTTCCATTATCTGGGATGTTTCTTTCAGCGTGTAATTAGCGTTATTGATCGTACTGGTAAGATTGGATTTCGCAAGCGAATCGGTAATGGTGGCAATGTTTTTCAGAGCCAGTGACAACGATTCATTATTATTTTTGATGTTCGCGCTGATAGATTCAATATTGTCGATCATTCGCCTTAGTTTACTGTCATTCGATGAAAGCATCTTATCAAGGCTGCCCGAAGCCTGCTCCAAATTCTTTAAAGTTTTGGAAAGTGAAGCAAAGCCCTCATTAAGGCTCCCCTGATTGTTTGGATTCAAAAAACCCTGAAGTGCCCTCGATAATGAATCGAGCGATTCAATAAGACTTTCAGCTTTGTCCTTGATCGGACGCATCTGATCGCTGAGCGTGGTTTCCACTTCCGGAGTGAGGGTATCACCGTCAACAGCTGCAGGGGAATTTGTATCCAGAATCAAGTTCACCACCCTCCCACCAAGGAGATCAGAACTGGCAATACGCGCCACGGATTTATTGCCAACAAAAACTTTTTGATTCACAAGCAATGTGACCTCTATCCTACCCGACCGGTCTTCAAGGAACCTAATTTTCTGGACCTGACCTACTTTCACACCGTTGAGTATCACTTCACTTGATGGACCCAATCCATCCACGTTATGATAAACAGCATAATATTTATTATCGCTTGAAAAGAGATCCAGGCCTTTTAAATAATTCATTCCCCAAATCAGGGCTACCAGGGCCCCTGTAACCAGCAGGCCGACTTTTACTTCTTTAGATACCTTCACAACAGGATGATAAAATTTGAGCGGTAATTGAAAACTGAATATTGCGAAATTACTTCCTTTTCAGCAATTCCTCTGCTTCAATCACAGAAATCCGTTTAGCACCTGAAAAAGCACATATAAAAGCATCTTTAAAACCCTTTTGTTTCAGTGTCATAAGTGTTTTGCGCGTTTCGTCAAGACTGGCATAATTTCCCGAATAAAACCGGGTGATACCATCGCTTCCAATTAGTTTCTTCATATCCGGAAGTTTATTATAGGCAGTTTCGTCAATAGGTTTGTTATTTGGAATTGCAGCAATTTGAATGGTATAAAAGACCTTGCTTTCCCCGGAAGGGGTTTTAGCCGGGTTGGGAGCGGCTTGCGCAGAATCCTTAACAGACTGGTTATTAGCAGCTTCAACAGATTTATCCGTAATAATTTTCAAGGTTGAATCATTTAAAGTCATAGGTTCACCGATGTCGGGAACAGGCAGGGTATCTGTCTTTTTTTCCTTTACAGAAGCCGACCCGCCACCTGCTTTACGTTCGGTTTCTGATTTATAAACACGAAATGCCTTCACAATAGAATTAGCCATACTTTCCTGGCCTTTATCTGAGATCAGGAATTTTTCATCCGATTTATTGGTGAGAAATCCCAGTTCAATAAGCACGCTGGGCATGGCTGTGCGGAAGAGTACGAGGAAACCGGCCTGTTTAACGCCGCGATTAAACCTGCCGGAGTTGGACGTAAATTGCTCCTGTAGCAAGGAAGCAAAATGGAGGCTCTGGTTCATAAAGGTGTTCTGGTAAAGTGAAAAAATTATATTCGCTTCCGGGCTGTTTGGATCGAATCCATCGTATTTGGCTTTATAATCTTTTTCAAGAAGAATAGAAGAGTTCTCTCTTTTCGCAACGGCCAGATTACTTTCGGTTTTATGCAATCCCATTACAAAAGTCTCGGCACCAAAAGCGGCAGAAGGCCCTGAATTACAATGTATACATATAAAAAGATCGGCTTTATGCTGGTTGGCAATGGCGGCACGTTCATGCAATTCAATAAAAACATCGGTGGTTCGTGTATAAATCACCTTGATGTCGGGGAAATATTTTTCAATCATTTCGCCCAACCGCAATGAAACTGCCAGGGCTATATGCTTTTCCTGTGAAGACGATCCCAGACACCCTACGTCATGCCCGCCATGACCCGCGTCGATCACGATGGTTTTCATCTGATACTTTGGTACATGATTTTCCGTTGAAAACGATGACAGCAGTAATCCGGAAAGCAATAGAACGAACGTGGTAAATGAGCCTTTCTGTGACAATTTTTATTTTAGTTAGCTTTGAGACCTCAAAAATACTCCTCTTTGTAGCGTGATGCAGTTCACCGCGAAACCGATATCAACAAAAATATTAACCGCTTTTGCGTTGATTTTAGTATGTCTTTATTTTCCATCGATTTCCACAGCACAGGCAGTACCAGACACTTCCGACAAGGCAATTGTCATTTCACGTACCGATTCCCTTCCTCCTGACAGTGTGGCGCTGCTCACAAGTGATGAATTAAAATCAAAGGTACACTATACCGCCGACGATTCCATCCGTTTCGAAATTGCGAACGAAAAGGTGTTTTTGTATGGAAATGCACGGGTCACCTATGAAGATATTGAGATGACCGCTGCTTATATGGAAGTAAACTGGCTCACCAAAATACTATTTGCCAAAGGGACTACCGACAGTGTGGGTGCGCCTTCGGGGTTGCCCGTTTTCAAACAAAACGAAGACCAGTTTACCGCTGAAGTGGTCACCTATAATTTTGAAACGAAAAAAGGGAAGATCAAAGAAGTTCAGACCAAACAGGGTGATGGGTATGTTCATGGTGAGACCATTAAAAGAATTGATGAGAATACTTATTTCATTTGGAAAGGTGCGTATACAACCTGTGATCTGCCTCACCCACACTATTCCATTTCCTCGAATAAATTAAAAGTAATACAAAATAATAAGATCATTACCGGTCCTGCATACCTGGTGATAGAAGATGTTCCAACTCCACTCGCAATTCCTTTCGGATATTTCCCGACCAGGAAAGGGCGCGCGGCAGGTATTTTATTTCCAAGTTATGGTGAATCGGGCCGGCTCGGATTTTTTTTAAAGGATGGTGGTTATTATTTTGGATTGGGCGATGTAGTTGATTTCGCAGTTACGGGAGATATTTATTCACTCGGCAGCTGGGGTTTAAAACTTAATTCCGCTTATGCAAACAGGTACCACTATGGTGGGAATGTTTCACTCAGCTATTCAGAAATAAAGGAATCAGAAAAAGAATTACCTGATTACCGTCTGAACAAAGATTTCTTTATCCGGTGGAACCATCGCCAGGATCCCAAGGCCAGGCCTACCAGTGTGTTCAGTGCAAATGTAAATGCAGGAAGTTCTAATTTCTATCAGAATAATATTTCCAGTGCCAACAATTATTTATCCAACACCTTTCAATCCTCTGTTTCCTGGTCGAAAATATGGCCTGGCAAACCTTACAATTTTTCATCGAGCCTATCCCACAGTCAGAACACCATTACCAACGATATTTCGCTGAGTCTTCCTGTCACGAATTTCAGCGTTAACCGGATTTACCCGTTAAAGCGAAAAGTAACAGTTGGGTCAGAAAAGTGGTACGAAAAAATCGGAGTAAGTTATCAGAATAATTTTCAAAACTCCATCCAGACGAAAGATTCGCTTTTATTTGAGCGCGGTACCGAAGAACAGTTTCGTTATGGAATGTCGCATGCAATTCCTGTGAGTACTTCGTTTAAAGCATTAAAATATTTTACAGTTTCACCTTCCATCACCTATAATGAGAAGTGGTACATGAAAACGATACGAAAAAATTATTCAGCCATTAATGACAGCGTGATAACTGACACCATAAGCGGGTTCAGAGCAACACGGGATTTTCAGTTTTCAGCTTCCATGAATACCAGGTTATATGGTATGGTTCAAATGAAAAAAGGGAAAATAGCAGCAATACGTCATGTGCTTTCTCCTACCCTTTCATACACCTACCGTCCCGATTTCAGTGAGCCGAAGTTCAATGCGTATAAAAACTACCAGTCTGATTCATTCGGAACTATCACACAATACTCAATTTATGAAACCGGAATTTTTGGAGGACCTCCTTCGGGTAAATATGGAGTAATAAGTTTGAACCTCGACAACAATCTTGAAATGAAAACCCGAAGCGTGACAGACACTGCGGTTAATCTTCGAAAGATTAAAATTTTTGAAAGCCTTTCCGGGAACGTTTCATATAACACCGCTATTGATTCGCTGAACTGGTCCAATATTAATATCAGCGGAAGAACCACGCTCTTCGAAAGGCTCAATCTGAATTTCTCAGGAAGTTTTGATCCTTATATCACCGACTCTATTGGAAGAAAAATAAATCAAAGTGAGTGGGATGAAAACAACAGGCTTGCGCGACTTGTGAATACATCGTTTACAGTGGGCTATGCTTTAAACAACCAACAAACCACCGAACCCAAAACAAGTACGAAAGGTTCGGAATCAGAACTGGAAAGAATTAACCGGCGACCGCAGGATTATGTCGATTTCACAATTCCTTTCAACATAGTAATTAATTACAGTTTTTCGTATTCTAGAGTGGGATTACTTGAAGAAACCATAAACCAGACATTGAATTTCAACGGAGATGTGTCGCTGACTCCCAAATGGAAGATTACATTTAATTCAGGATATGATTTTAGTGCAAAAGATTTGTCGTATACTTCACTCGGCATCTACCGTGATCTTCACTGCTGGGAGATGCGTATTAACTGGGTACCTTTCGGGCAACAGGAAAATTATTATTTCCAGATCAATGTTAAGTCTTCCATACTCCAGGACTTGAAGCTTACAAAGAAAAATGATATTTACGATTTCTAAATACTGCATTAATAAAAGTAAAACCATAACACATCACATCATCACATCATTAGCACATTAGCACATTAGTACATCACCCATGAACACACTTGCCGATACAAAATTCTCGTTCCCTGGTCAGACTAGATTTTACAAGGGAAAGGTTCGTGATGTATACACAATTGATGATACATTTCTGGTGATGATTGTGAGTGACCGGATTTCAGCGTTTGATGTGGTGTTGCCCCGGCCTATTCCTTACAAGGGCCAGGTTTTGAATCAGCTGGCGGCTTATTTTATGCAGTCCACTTTTGATGTAGTCCCGAACTGGATTACAGATGTTCCGGACCCTTGCGTGACTATAGGAAAAAAGTGCAATACATTCCGGGTAGAGATGGTGATTCGCGGTTACCTTGCAGGGCATGCGTGGAGGACTTACAAATCAGGTGAACGAATGTTGTGTGGTGTCAGGATGCCGGAAGGAATGAAGGAAAACGACCGGTTCCCGGAACCAATCATTACTCCCACTACAAAAAGTGACCATGGCCACGATCAGGATATTTCCCGAGAGGAAATCATTAAACAGGGAATCGTTTCTAAAACAGATTATCTACAACTTGAAGATTATACTCGCAAAGTTTATCAACGCGGAACAGAAATGGCGGCTCAAAGAGGGTTGCTCTTAGTGGATACCAAATATGAGTTTGGTAAGCATGACGATACCATTATTTTAATTGACGAAATTCATACACCCGATTCATCACGTTATTTTTACGAAGAAGGCTACAACGATCGGCAGCAAAAAGGCGAGGAACAAAAACAATTATCAAAAGAATTTTTACGTCAGTGGCTCATCGAAAATAATTTCCAGGGATTAGAAGGGCAATCTGTTCCTGAAATGAGTGATGAAATTGTAAGCAGTGTTTCGGAACGCTACATTGAACTTTATGAAAAAATTCGCGGTCAAAAATTTATAAAAGCGAACAATGAAAATATCGCTTCCCGTGTTGAACAAAATGTGAGGGAGAGTCTGGAGAAAATTAGTAGGCAGTAGGCAGTGGGCAGTGGGTTGTTGGCAGTGGGCAGTAATAAATTTTAAGAAGTTAAAAAAATTAATATCGCTTATTTTAAAAGTGACGAATTACTATTGCACAAATAAAAACTTGTCACACCGAAGGAGAGATATCGCCGCATTCGCGAGCAAATCACCCAGGAAGGAGAGTTATCGCCGCGTTCGCGAGCGAAACACCCCCGAAGGAGAGTTATCGCCGCGTTCGCGAGCGAAACACCCTTCGGGAGTAAACCCTTCGGGAGTAAACCCTTCGGGAGTAAACCCTTCGGGGTAAACTTGTCACTCTTTTCACTCACTCTTCCCCTTCTCACCAACAAAATGATCGTCATCATTTTTGAATAGCACATTAAACGTAGTCAGGCTTCCATAAATTCGGGTAAGATATTGTTGAAGATTAACCTTATCCTCTTCACTTAATTTATCATGGGCATTGATTCGCTGTTCCATAACACGAAGCCTGTCGCGAAGCATTATTATTTTGTTAAAGAAAACATCTACAGGTATTTCCTTTCCTTTCAAACCGGTGTTGGCGGGTTGTAAAATGAATTTCCCACCTTTCCATTTGTCACCGATGTGGACCGTTTCCTGGATGTCACTGTAACGTTTGATGATGTTTGTAATAATTCGTTCAACATCCATTAAGCTCACCAAATCCGATTCGGGTTCAACAGCGTCAATTACTTCCAGGTTGACATACGACTTAGCCACTTCTATACGGCCTCGCTGAATAAAAACTATGAAATACGTTTTTGGTTTGATGTTAATAATTACCCCCTCACCAAACTCAGGGTGACGCACTCGTGATCCAATACCTAATTCCTGTTCCGGCATGTTTTAATTTTTTGTAAAGAAAGGAAAAAAATAGCAGTAGGCGGTAGGCAGTGAGCAGTATGCAGAAGGGGGAACGAGCCGCGCCCGCCGCAGGAGGGGATTTAACGCCTGCCTGCTGCAGGCAGGGATTTAGTGCCGTTAAACTTTTCACTTTTCACTTTTCACTCTTTTCAGGCGTCCAAATGCTGAAGATTTTTATTGTATTCCTCTGTTAACTTTTTCTGCAATTCCGGTGGAACAGCAACATAATCGGAGAAAGTACTTTTAATGCGTGCCCTGCCCTGGGTTATAGACCGGAGTGTGATGCATGATTTGTCGAGTTCAGCCAATGGGGTTCGTGCTTTTATAACCTGATAACCACCCCGGGTATCCATTCCGGTAATCACAGAACGGCGGGATTGAAGTTCACTCATGACATCACCCATTACTTCTTCAGGCATTTCGATTTCAATATCGTAAATAGGTTCGAGCAATTGAGGTTCGGCCTGGTGAAACGCATCTTTAAAGGCCATCATGCCTGCAATTTTAAAAGAGATATCATTGGAATCAACCGGGTGCATTTTGCCGTCATAAACACTCACTGCAATGTCACGTACAAACGAACCTGTTAGCGGCCCTTCGTTCATTTTATCCATCACTCCTTTGAGAATGGAAGGTATGAACCGAGAATCAATTACGCCACCGGTAATGCAATTATTAAAAACCAGTTTTCCTCCCCACGGCAATTGAACTTCCTCGTGATCACGCACCTGGTATTCAGGTTTTAGCTGTTTACCATTCTGAATGGGTTCGATTTTAATGAATACCTCACCAAATTGTCCGGCTCCACCCGATTGCTTTTTATGGCGGTAGGAGGCATTGGCAGCTTTTAAAATTGTTTCCCTGTAGGGGATGCGTGGTTTCACAAACTCCACTTCCATTTTATAAATTTTTTCCAACCTCCATTTGGTAACGGCAAGATGCAATTCCCCCTGTCCTAATAACAGTACTTGTTTCATTTCACGGTCATACTCTACAATCAGAGTAGGATCTTCCATATGAATTTCACTTAAGACTTCACTCAGCTTTTCATCATCCGATTTATTTTTGGTAATAACGGCAGTGCGTAAACGTGGTAACGGAAATTCAATAGGTTGAATATTGAAAGAGCCTCCCTTACCATTCAGTGTTTGATTGGTAACGGTATTCCTTAACTTTAATGTGGAACCAATATCTCCCGCTTTCAGTCGATCAATAGCATTACGGTTCTTTCCATCCATGATAAAAATCTGGTTAAGCCGTTCTGAGGTTCCGTTAGACGCATTTGTAAGATCCATTCCAACATTCACTTCTCCTGACAACACTTTGAAAAATGTTAATTTTCCAAGATGTGGCTCAACGAGTGTTTTAAAAACAAACAACACCGGCGGTCCAGCAGGATCACAGGAAAGCTCCCGGCCATCAACCGTTTTTTCAGCAGGCATTTCGATAGCTGAAGGGGCTACATTATCAATGAATCCCATTAGCCTCCCACTTCCCATATTTTTTTTCGCCGACAAACAAAAAACCGGAAAAATATCATGATTCATCATCCCCTGTTTTATGCCAATACGCATTTCATCTTCATCGAGATTGCCCTTTTGAAAATAGAGCTCCATGAGCTTTTCGTCATTCTCGGCAGCACGTTCCACAAGTTCATTGTGTAATCTTTCTGCGGTTTCTTTTTCTTCATCCGGAATTGGTAACTTTTCAGGTTTTCCACCTGATGCTGGAAAACGATACATCGTCATTTTCAGCAGATCAATAATGGCATTAAAACTGGCACCCTGGTTAACAGGATACTGCATTACGGTTACCTGTTTGCCAAATTTCTTCCGGGCCTGGTCAACGGCAAATTGAAAATTTGAAAACTCATGATCCAGCTGGTTGATTGCAAAAATGGTTGGTTTTTTATACTCATCTACATAATTCCATACAAGTTCGGATCCTACTTCCACCCCATGTTGCGCATTGAGCACCATCACTGCGGTATCACAAACACGAATCGCTGAAATCACCTCTCCTATAAAATCATCGAGACCCGGTGTATCAATAATATTAATTTTATAGTCCCTCCACTCGGTGTGTAACGATGTGGCATAAATGGAGTTTCCTCTTTCATGTTCGATCTCATGGTAATCAGAAATTGTATTTTTATCTTCAACTGTTCCTCGCCGGGAAATTAATCCGGCTTCAAATAACATTGTTTCGGCAAGTGTTGACTTGCCCGTTTTCGCCCCTCCAACCAGGACGATGTTTTTAATGTGTTTTTCATCATATGCTTTCATAACTGTTATTTTTAAAAAGTTAGAGACACTGATATTGCAAATGGGGAGCTGCAATCATTTGATAATTGAAATTAAGAAAGAAAAACCGGAACTCAAAATGAGTTTAAAAATCAATTTTCAATTAATTGTATTTTAATGAGTTAGGAATTCATTTACTGTAATATTACACTCGAGGCAACTTAGAAGTGGAATGCCATAGGCAGAACCACTCCAACAGTGAGCACTTTGTCACTACGGAAAATGGAACCCACGGAGGCTTCAAGCCAGACCTCCTTTTTACAGGCATATGTTCGAGGTTTTCAGTATTACGAAGGAATGAATATGTTGAACCGGACTATGCCCGGTGCCCGGTTGCAGTTGGTGCGTGAACATAACAAAGAATATGATGAATTTGCCATTGCACTTCATTTAAATAAGCTAAAATTGGATACATCTCGGCTGAATCCAATGAAATTTTGTCTGAATTAATGGATATTAATGTTTTGGAATTTTTAGCGGAAGTCACACATGCAGATTTACAGACTCCGCCATGGGAAAAAGTATCCGTTGCGGTGTAAGTGTTGAGGGAAGCTGATAAAAATGAAATGCCACGTCAAATGCAACAATTGACAATTTTGAAAACACACGAATCGCTACTCATCAAAAACCAGGAAGATTTTGTAACCCGATTCAGTTTTATTTCAAAGCCAATCGGCTGGAAGAATTGCTTCCATGAAAACTTTATAGTTACACATTTTTATTATACCTTTCAAGCAGGGTTCTTAAGAAGCAATAATGTCTTTAACAATATGTGGTTGGTTGGACGGATACGATACTATGATACTATTGGAGAATACTCGCAAACTGACCCACTGATTCCGCAGTAAACTGTTCCCTACAGCTTTTAAAAATAGATTTACACAAAATTATTTACAGGACCACATAATCAAAAAAAAATTTCAATTTTTAATAAATCGCTTAGTAATAGAAAAATTTTCAAAGTTAATTTTTATAAAATACATACCTGGAGATAATGTATCAATATAATAAGATTGCTCGTCACTTGAAACTATTTGACATGTAAATTCTTTCCCAACAGTATCAAAAATATTTATCCAAGAACATTTTCTGGAATACCGCCACCACTCGTATTACAAGTTGTATCCACACTAAAAAAGTCAGATGAACCGCCTGTTGGTTGAATCCAATGTTCAGATTTTAAAAATGGAAATGTAACAACCATTGGACATGAAAGCGTATCCTCAAAACTTGGATTTAAGACCAAATTTTGAGAATACCCTTGCATAGTTGATGTTATGAATATTATTTGAAAAAGATATTTGCAGTTTTTAATTGACATCATGAAATTATAAAAGAATTTAATCAACCTTAATAACTAGAAGACTCTTCAGCGACACAGTAATATTTAAAAATCAGGAATTTAAATGATTGATTGCTTGTGTGATTTCAGTAACCGGCAAATGACATTGTTTATCCACACAAACATAAATATTAGTTTGCGCAGCTAACAAACGACCTTCGGTCATTGGAAGTGTTTCTGTAGCCAATGCTCCTGCAGTAATTGTGCCGGATGGTAGGACTTCTTTACTGATATCGTTACGTAGAGTCAACGCTGCTTCACCACAAATAACAAGCTCGCGTAGCGGTTGCGATTGATAGAGCCAGAGTAAAAGCCAATTGCTATAGCCGGATCCATAAACCTGCACACTTCCTTTCATGCTCATTAACATGCCTTCACTCCTTTTCAACCATAAAGTGTTCTCAAAATAATGTCCCAGGAAAAATAAATTAATCGCCATTTGCGAATTAGAGGCGGGAATAACATTATCCTGTACTTCTTTACTTCTTGTAATCAGGGGAGCATCCTTTGCGGAAGAGAAATAAAACAGTTCATGAGCTGCATCAGAAAAATTCAACAGTGTGTATTCAGTAAAATGCTTTGCTTTATTCAAATATAAAATATCGAAAGTTACCTGATACATGCGAATAAGTGCGTAAATAAAGAATGCATAATCCTCAAGAAAACCATTGATGGTTGCCTTATTGTTTTTGTAGTTGTGAAACAAACCACCATCCGGACTTGTCATTTTATCCAGCACAAACCTGATGTTCCCTGCAGCTTGATCACGCCATGCTGTCTCACCGAAGGCATCATAGGCATCAAGATATGCGGTAACCATCAGGGCATTCCACGACAGCAATGTTTTATCATCAAGCCCGGGAGGTACACGATTCGCTCTCACAGTTAAGACACGTTTTGATAAATCCTGTACCTTAAGTCTGAAGGCATTCAATTCCAAATTTAATTTCTTACTCAATTGTTCATCATCAAGGTTCCTGAGCAAGATATAGGTATCATGTTCCCAATATCCTTTTGGATTTACATTAAACACTGTTGCAAAAAAATCAAAATCAGTTCCCAAAATCTCTTGTAACTCTTTCTTCGTCCATGTATAATATTTTCCCTCAACCCCTTCAGAATCCGCATCGAGTGCAGAATAAAAATTTTTCTGATCACCGGTCAGTTCACGCTTAATAAAATCTAAAGTCTGATAAACAATATCCCTGTAAAGAGGATCTTTAAACTGTTTGTATGCTTCTGAATAAAGTGAAATCAGTTGTGCATTATCATACAACATCTTTTCAAAGTGGGGTACTTTCCAGATAGCATCAACTGAATATCTTGAAAAACCTCCACCAACCTGGTCATAAATTCCACCAAAGGCCATTTTCTGAAGTGTGAGTGTAATATGATTTTTTAATACTTCATTATTTGTTGCCCTCTGGTAATTCAAAAGGAAAAAGTAATTATTCGGAAGTGGAAACTTAGGTGCCCTGTCAGGGCCTCCTTCATGATTATCAAATGATGCTTTCCATTTTCCCACTACACCCTGTAATAAATCCATGGTAAAGGAAGGTTCCTCAGTACTAACAGGAATCAATTCTGTTTGATGAATGCCTTCTGTAAGTTGGGTAGCATAATCAACAAACCTGGATTTATCATTTTTGTAACCGTCGGCGATATTCAAAAGAATATTCATCCATTGTTGCTTTGGAAAATATGTTCCACCGTATACAGGGCGGCCATCAGGTAGTGTAAAACAATTCAACGGCCATCCGCCTTTCCCTGTCATTAATTGAACAGCGGTCATATACACCTGGTCGATGTCGGGGCGCTCTTCACGATCCACTTTGATGCAAACAAAGAACCGGTTCATTAATTCTGCCACTTCAGCATCTTCAAATGACTCGTGTTCCATCACGTGGCACCAATGACAAGCGCTATAACCAATACTTATAAGCATCATTTTATCTTCGGTGCGAGCTTTAGTTAATGCAGTCTCTCCCCATGGGTACCAGTCGACCGGATTGTTCGCATGCTGTAAAAGATAAGGACTGGATTCACTTGCCAGGTGGTTTGATTCGTTCATATAAAGTGGTATTGTTGATGTTACAAAAATAAAGCTTTAAATTTTAAAATGATGAAAATTAATTTCCAATAAAAAAGGCGCAGATAAACTGCGCCTTCTGCATGATAATTTAATCTACTTATTACTTAACTATCTGCAGCTTTTCCTGAACTGAAATTCCGTTCTGGGTTATATAAATCAAATAAGTTCCGGGTGCAAGGTCATTCACTTCCAGTTTCACCTCCATCAAAACACCACCAGATACATCGATGGCTTTCACTAGTTTTTCTGCTTTTCCTATCATATTAAAAATGGTGATGTCAGCTTTGCCGGGTGATTCAAAAAGTATCCTGACGGTAGCATGATCTTTTGCCGGAGAAGGATAAACACTCAGCAACGATATTTTTTGATCGGTAAATACTTCCGTGCTTCCTAATCTGGCAGGAACAACATCTTTAGAATACAAAACTCTCCATGTCTTTTGTGTGGAACAACCCTGAGCATCAGTAACGGTTAATTTATAAGCTCCCGCACAAAGGTTATTCAGATCCTGAGTAGTGGCACCATTGCTCCATTGATAGGAAAAAGGAGCGGTTCCATAATTCACTTTTATATCCATTGCTCCATCGCAAATTTTATCAGAAGTATGGGTTAGTGACAGCATTTTTAATTTCATGGCTTCAACTCCCCACATCCGGGTTGTGAACAATGCGGAGCATCCTTTAGCATCTGTGATAGAAACCGTATAGTACCCGGGAATCAAACCTGAAATATCTTCTGTAATTGCACCATTTGACCACTCAAAACTATACGGTGCGGTTCCGTTTACAACTGTAAGATCAATTGCACCATTAACACCACATACAGGCTTTATTTTGGTAACTGAAGGACTAAGAGCAGGAGGATTATTAATGTAGGGTACGTTAGAATTCGTGCACCCATTAGCATCTGTTACGGTCAGCGTATAAAATGCAGGCAACAGCGAACTGATGTTGCCTGTTGTTTCACCATTGGACCACAGATACGAATATGGTGCAATGCCACCGGAAATACTAGTTTCAATGGAGCCTGAAGCAGAATTGTTACAAACCGCATGAGTTACCTCGAAAGAAATATATATCCAGGAAGAAACTTCTTCAATTTCAACACTGGCTTCCATCGAACAATTCTTTCCATCAGTAACGGTTATTGTATACACTCCAGGTGCAAGGCCTGAAATATCTTTTGTTGTTGAACCATGCGACCACAGGAAGGAATATGTGCCTGATCCTCCGGCTGCATTTACACTTGCACTACCATTATCGGCTTTTGAACAGGTGATATCGGTTCCGGTTAACACAATTGTTATCGGTTCACAATCTACATATCCCAGGTTAACTGAACCGTTATCAAAATTTTCATTAATTTGAGCAAGGGCATCATTAAATTGCGAAGCCGTATAAGTAGAACCACATCCACCGATATAATTGTTTGCACTGTCCAGTAATTGCGCAACAGTCCAGCCCTGGAAAATTCCAAAAGCTATTTGCAGATCACCCAGGCTATTAGCGTCGGAAGAAAAAGTGGAATCATATGCATCAAAACCAACGTTCAGGGATGCAGCTACCAATTGTCCGGCAAGCACGTTTGAATAGCTATTGCCCGGATTGAATAATTTCCCGTAAGGTAATGCACCGGCTGTACTACCTGATGGAAGAAATTCAGAGATGGCCTGTGCAGATGTTAACACCAATGTATTATTACATCCAATGTATAATCCGCTTGGAAAAGTAGCATTAAAATTTTCTTGTAAATACGATCCCGGATTATTTCCATGGGGAATGGAACCCCATCCACCCATAGTATAAGTGGTGAACTGGCAGGAGGTGTTGCACTGGGACTTAACATCAGTTGCAGCAAGAAGTATTGCTGAAGCAATAATGAAAGTAAGGAGTAATCGAAGTGGTTTTCCCTGTTCTGGTTGTTTCATTTTTCCGGATTGTTATTAGGCTGTCTTTTTGTAGCGCTTTAACAATGATAGGACTCTGTACCTCCCTGTTAGTCCTATTTTTCCGCCAATGACTCTATAAAAAGGGTAAAAGTGCTTACCCAAACGGTCAGTTACTTCTAAAAGTTAACTATTTGAAGGTAAAATCTGAAAAGAAAACGGCAAGAAAAAGATTGTATTAATTTGATAATCAATTTTATATAATAATTTATAAAAAAAGGCTCCATTAGTTTGGTGAGTCATAAAAAATAAAGGGGTGCAGCATGACTGCACCCCTTCGGGAATATAATGAAGAAATAAAACTACCTTACTATTTGCAATTTCTCGTGAACGGTAACTCCATTCTGGGTAACTGCAATCACATAGGTACCAGAGGACAAATTACTCACATCGAGTTTAACATCCATGGTAATTCCTTCCTCAACCTGTATGCCTGTATTAGATTGTTCAACTTTACCAAGCAGGTTGACTATCGTAATGTCTGCTTTGCCAGGTTTATCGAATACTACACGAACTGTTGCAGTTTCAGAAGCAGGTGAAGGATAAACACCCATGAGAGAAATATCGCGTGATCCGGGTGTTGATTCCGACAATCTCACAGGATTAACATCCTTGGCATAAAGTATCCGCCATGTTTTAGTTGCAGTGCAACCTTCAGCATCAGTCACAGTTACTTTGTAAACTCCTGTACACAGGTTCGTCAGATCCTGGGTCGTTGCACCATTGTTCCAGATATAAGAATATGGCGGTGTTCCGAAATTAACTTTGATATCAAGTGCTCCGTCACAAACGTTATCCGATGTATGTATCTGCGATAACAACCGGATCTTCATAGGAGCTGCACCCCAAACTTTAGTGGTAAAGACTTTTATGCATCCGTAATTATCAGTAATTGTTACCGTATAATTTCCGGGTGTCAATCCACCGATGTCTTGTGTGGTTGCACCATTCGACCAGAGATAAGTATAAGGGGCAGTTCCACCTGTTACAGTGAGGTCAATTGAACCATTAATACCACATACAGCTTTTACCTTGGTTACCCTAGCAACGATTTTTCGACCATTATTTACATAGGTTGTTTTAGAATTGGAACAACCATTTGAATCAGTAACGGTGAGAGTATAGATGCCGGCGGGCACTCCGCTGATATCCTCAGTAGTTGCACCATTCGACCATAAGTAGGTGTATGGACTAATACCACCTGAAATAGTAGCATCAATTGCACCTGTAGAGGTATTGTGACAGGTTACATGACTCACATCATATGAAATATACATCCATGATGATATTTCAAGGATCATAACAGAAGCAGAAGCAGTACAATCATTGGCATCGGTTACTGTAACAGTGTAGATACCTGGAACCAGTCCTGAAATATCTTCTGTAGTTTCACCATTCGACCATAGGTAAGAATAAGGGCCTGTTCCTCCGCTTGCAGTCAGGTCAGCAACACCGTTATCAGCTTTTTCACAAGTGATATCAGTTTTTGTAACCAAAGCAACCAATAACGATGGTTCTTCAACAAGCGTATTATCACTGTCGGTGCAGCCATTGCTATCAGTTACAGTAACAGTATATGGACCAGCATCAAGATTGGCAATATCTTCCGTGATTGCTCCATTTGACCATAAATACTGGTACGGGGCAGTTCCGCCTGTAACAGTAAGATCAATCATTCCGTTTCCTTCACCATTACAAGTAACATCCGTAACCACGAAGTCGAAATAAAACTGAGCACTGTTTTTATCTATTGTTACACTCAATACCAATTGACACTCGTTAGCATCGGTTACAGTTACCGTGTAAATTCCTTCACATAGATCAATCACAGCAGCTGTTGTAGCTCCTGTTGACCAGAGGTATGAATACGGTGCAGTTCCAAGAGAGGCGAACACTTCTGCTGTTCCATCACAAACTTTATCACATGAAACATCTGTGCTGTTAGTATAAGCGTATAGTTCCTCACTTGAGCAAAGCAGGTAACCTTCGTTCACATTACCATTATCGAATGTTTCATTCAATGCTGATAACGCAACGTTATATTGATTTGCTGAATAAGCAGATCCACAGGCTCCAATAAAATTATTTGCACTATCAAGAAGTTGTAATACTGTCCATCCTGCAAAATCACCATAAGCGATTTCAAGGTTACCCAGGTTACTGATTTCAGGTGAGAAGTTAGGATCAACAGCATCAAAACGTACATTTAAGGATGCTGCAACCAGTTGTCCGGCCAATACATTATTATATGCTCCACCCGGATTAATCAGGGCTCCTGGAGGTAACTGTGAAGCAGTACTGCCTGAAGGAAGGAAATTAGTAATTGCCTGTGCAGAGGATAATGACAAGGTATTGTTGCAACCTACCACCAATCCCGCAGGATATGCTGATGCAAAATTTGCATGCAGGTAAGATCCAGGATTATTGCCATTTGGAGGTGATCCCCATCCACCCATTGTGAATGTAGTGTACTGACATTCCGGATCACAATCAAGGATCACTTCTTCCGTTGCAGAACATCCATTCTCATCAGTAACAGTTACTGTGTAAGTGCCTGACTCAAGATTATTAATCACGGCAGTAGTTGCTCCGGTGGACCATAAGTAAGAAAGTTGTCCTGTTCCTCCGCTTGCAGAAGCAGAAGCATAAGCTTCACCATTCTTCTTACAAGGTGAACAAACTCCTTCTGCTATGATTTCTATTGCAACAGGCTCATTAATAGTTACAGTTGCTATTGCAGTGCAACCATTCAGGTCTGTAATAGTAACGGTATAAGTTCCTGCAACAAGTCCTGAAATATCTTCAGTTGTTGCCCCGTTGCTCCAGTCAAATACATAAGGGTCCGTGCCGCCTGAAACCACCAGGTCAGCTGAACCATTATTACCGCCATTACAAGATACATCTGTTCCTGAAGCATCTGCTTCAACCGCACCTGCATCATCCACATTGAATGATTCAGTCACTGAACATCCGTTTTCATCGGTAACGGTTACTGTATATGTGCCGGCTGAAAGACCGGTAACATCTTCAGATGTTGCACCAGTACTCCAGTCATAATCATAAGGATCTGTTCCACCGCTCACTGTAATATCAATTGCTCCGCTGGCTCCTCCGCAAAGGGAATTGGTAACCTGCTCATCAATTGCCAGTGCATCGGGCTGTGTAATAG
>JALYQW010000087.1 GCA_030855635.1 Bacteroidota bacterium
GACATAAAAAAAGGCCCGGAATGACTTCCGGACCCGTAGTTTAATATTTCAACAGCCTTGTGACTGTATCAGATCATGCAACTCGTTGTCTTCTTCTGAAATTTGTATTTCGCACAGCAGTCTTTGGAGTGATCGGTACCACCGGGGTAGTAATTTCATTATAGGGATGAGTTACAACCTTAACATCCTTAGGAAGCAATTTTTTAATATCCTTGAAATAACTATTCTCATCAGGCGACACCAAAGAAATAGCATGTCCACCTTCCCCTGCACGGCCTGTCCGGCCGATACGGTGGATATACGTTTCAGGTACTTCGGGAATTTCAAAATTGATTACATGTGTCAGTTTGTCCACATCAATTCCGCGTGAAGCGATATCAGTAGCAACAAGAATACGCAGTGTACGATTTTTAAAACTCTCAAGGGCACGTTGGCGGGCATTCTGTGATTTATCACCATGAATAGCCTCCGCATTAATGCCTTTTTTGCTAAGGTCCTTTGCAACCCTGTCGGCACCACGTTTGGTACGGGTAAAAATTAAGGCGTGATCAATACCTTCAGTAGTGATGATATACTTGAGTAAATCCCGCTTATTCGTTTTATCAACAAAATATACACTCTGTTGCACTTTCTCAGCAGGTGATGAAACAACAGCCACATTCACAGCAACCGGATTTTTGAGAATGTCTCCGGCAAGTTTGCTGATCTCTAAAGGAACAGTTGCAGAGAAGAATACAGTCTGGCGCTGGGTAGGAATAATTTTAAGTATTCTTTTAATATCATGTATAAATCCCATGTCGAGCATTCGGTCAGCTTCATCCAAAACCAGGAATTCGAGATCTTTAAATTTAACAAATCCTTGCTGATATAAATCCATCAATCGACCGGGTGTGGCAATTAATATATCAACACCGCTTTGAAGATGTTTTGTTTGGGCATGTTGCGAAACACCACCATAAATTACAGTATGTTTCAGGTTTAAGCCTTTGCCATAATCCTTAAAACTATCGTTGATTTGAATAGCCAATTCGCGGGTTGGTGCGAGAACGAGTGCCTTTATTCGGATATCTTTTCGATTCAGATTTTTCTCATGCAGCATTTGAAGAATGGGTAATGCAAAAGCAGCTGTTTTTCCTGTACCGGTTTGGGCACAACCAAAAATATCTTTGCCTTTAAGCATTTCAGGTATGGCTTGTACCTGGATTGGAGTAGGGTGTTCATAACCCTGATTTAATAAGGCATCACAGATGGTCTTATTGGAAATTAATTCTTTGAAAGTCATTTATTTTTTTTAAAATAGGTATATTCCGCCTGTGTCCCTGATCTTGGGCGGTTGTAATAATAATAGTGACAGGGAATTTTTTGATGTCTCTTTAAAAAGGCCGTACGCTAAAATGTGTGCGGACAATCTCTTGAGGGCAAATATACGAGAAAATAGTGTCCATGGTTCCAAATTGTGAAAATAAGAAGGATCTGAGAACGGTATGTTATTGATAATGATGGTGCCCGTATGTTAAAAGCAAGTTGGGCAAATCCCTGTTAAATTGTTCAATCGTCAAGTTTTCGATGCCGGTCTTATTAGAGGTGAGCTTGGGAGCAATAGGATGCGCCCCAAGGTCTCAAATGGCGTTGCAAGGACAAAAATTAATTCTAGCATCCAAATTTATTATATTTGCAGGGTGAAACCGTCCCAGTTAAAATTTCCTGCCGGTATTTTTTTAATCCTTTTGTTTCTGTTTCCGCAGGTACAAAAGGGATGGCATGATTTTGAGCACCGCCATGATACCCACTGTGACGCAACAGCTGAGGTACACTTTCATGAACTTCACCATGTTTGTGATTTGTGTGATATCAGTGTGGGTGTGGGCTTTGAATCTGCTTTTGGAAATCCGGATATTTTCCTCAATACCATTTCATTTTCATTTTCTGAAGGAGCGGCTATCATCGCACCTGATTGTTACTGGAAATCATTACCGCCACGCGCTCCGCCTGTGAGTTTTTCTTAAAAAATCAATTAATTGTAAAATCCTTTTCGGGATGTTCATTTCTATGCAGGAATGAGCAAGCAACTGAATGTGCTATAGTTCACCCATTCATCCGTCATAATTTTACACGTTGATTTTCATCAGGCAACTTTATTTTCAACCCGGAAGTATTCACTTCTTTACATTTACTAACTATGAAATTTATAAAATATATAGTACTGCTGGTGTTTTTAGCATCAGCTATTCAGCAATCGGCATATGCAAGGGGAGGTTTTTTTCCTCAGTCAATATTATCGGGAAAAATTACCGATGCCAGTACCGGCAATCCCCTACCGGGAGCAACCATTTATATCACTGATTTGAAAACAGGAAGCATCAGCGATGGGAATGGTAACTATCGTATTGCAAAGCTCCCTGCTCTCAAACTTCGCATTCAGGTTTCTTGTGTCGGTTATAAAATGATTATCAGAGTGGTTGATCTATCTGCCACTTCCACTATGGATTTTGCTCTTCAGGAATCCGTTGCAGAATTGAATGAGGTGGTGGTTACAGGGCTTTCACTTGAAGGAGAAAAAAACAGGACTCCGAGTCCCATCACAACAATGCCGTCAATTCAATTAGAGCAGACTACTTCAAATAATATAATTGATGCTGTTGCAACACAGCCTGGAATTAGCCAGGTAACAACAGGTGCATCCATCTCTAAACCGGTCATTAGGGGGCTGGGATTTAACAGGGTGGTTGTAGTGAATGACGGGATCAGACAGGAAGGACAGCAATGGGGTGACGAACACGGTATTGAAGTAGATGAATTTGCTATTGACCGGGTTGAAATTTTAAAAGGTCCTGCCAGCCTCGTTTATGGTTCGGATGCATTGGCAGGGGTCATAAATTTTTTAAATGCACCTACAATGCCTCAGGGAAATATAGGAGGAAGATTGTTGACCAATTACCAGACAAATAACGGACTGCTTGCTTATTCATTGAATGTGGCAGGAAATAATAACGATATTATATGGAATTTGAGATGGAGCCGCAAGTGGGCTCATGCTTACCGGAATTCTTATGATGGCTTTGTTTTAAATTCAGGTTTTAATGAAAATTCAATCAGTGCCATTGTTGGATTAAATAAATCGTGGGGTTATTCACATTTGCACTTGAGCAGCTATACTATTGAGCCGGGTATTGTAGAAGGAGATCGCGACAGTAGCACAGGAAAATTTATCAAACTGGTAGCACTGAACGACAGTACCGAGACTTTTGTAATTGCCGGGAATGATGATTTCAAATCATACTCAAACCTGGTTCCCTACCAGATTGTTAATCATTACAAGGCTGTTCTTTTGAATAATTTCATAGTTGGTGCAGGTAATCTCAAAGTGATTCTTGGTATGCAGCAAAACAGGAGAAAAGAATTCGGTGATGTTTTTAATCCCGGTAATTATGGTCTCTATTTTTTATTGAATACCTTCAATTACGATATAAAATATGTATTTCCTGAAATTAAAGGATGGAATCTTACTGCAGGATTAAACGGGATGTATCAGCAATCGGAGAATAAAGGCAGTGAATACCTTGTTCCGGAATATAATTTATTTGATGCAGGGATATATGTTATAACCAGGAAGTCATTGGGTAAACTGGATATAAGTGGAGGTGTGCGTTATGATACGAGAAAGGAAAACGGGCAGGAGTTGTTCCTTGATGAAAACGGTAGTGAGGTTTCACAAACAAATCCCGGCTCACTAAACAAATTTGAATCCTTTACTTCCAACTTCAATGGTTTTTCAGGGTCACTTGGAGCAACCTACCAGTTATCGGAAGTTATTTACACGAAGTTTAATGCATCCAGGGGGTTCAGGGCACCCAATATTGCCGAACTCGGTTCCAATGGGGAACATGAAGGCACCGGGAACTATGAAATCGGTGATGTGACTCTCAAGGCTGAGAACAATTTACAGTTCGATTTTACTTTCGGTATCAATACCGATCATATAACCGGCGAACTGAATTTGTTTACCAATACCATTAATAATTTTATTTTCTTAAGCAGATTGAATTCAACTACAGGAAATGATTCAACTATAGACGATCTGCCGGCTTATCGTTTTACCAGTGAAAAAGCCAATTTGTCGGGTGGTGAAATCAGTATTGACATACATCCTCATCCGTTAGATTGGCTCCATCTGGAAAATTCTTTTTCCTTTGTTGAAGGCATTCGGGTTGATCAACCTGACTCTATAAAATACTTGCCATATATTCCAGCACCCCGCCTGAGTTCAGAAATAAAAGCCGATACCAAAAAATTATTCCGAGGATTTGGAAATGCCTATATGAAAATTGGAATGGACTATTTTTTCAGACAAAATAAAGTTTATACTGTGAATGATACAGAAACTCCTACCGATAGCTATGCACTTTTTAATTTTGGTGCCGGTGGTGATGTAGTTATAGGCAACAAGACCATAGCAACGCTGCATTTTAGTATCAATAATTTGTTTGATACAGGATACCAGAATCATTTGAGCAGGTTGAAATATGCATCCATAAATTATGCAACCGGCCGTACCGGTGTATTTGGAATGGGTCGTAATTTCAGTATCAAACTTATTGTACCATTTCAGTTGAAAAAAAATGTAGTGAAATAAACAATCAGATGTAAGCTATTTCACTACTACTTCATCAACAAATATCCATGCCTTTTCACCTGCACCAGGATGCCAGGGTGGGCATTTGGCTATATTCTTCGCTGTGATTTTTACATACCGTGCGGTATTGGAAGGAATCGATGCGTTGAATTTATGAATGAACGATCCGGGTGCTTCAGTAGCCACGTTGCCTTTTTCGGAGTAAACTTCTTTAAAATCCACTCCGTTATTGGAAATGCTATAAACAACCGATTCAGGAATCCAGATCCATGCAAGGTATTGTTGCAAATAGGTGGAACTAATTTCAGAAAATGTCCGTGGTTCTCCCAAATCAATCACTGCTTCAAAGTCATCACCAAAAAAACCCTGCCAGCCTCCGAATACCTCGGGCTCTCCATGCAGTCCGTCAATGAGACCATTACTCCCGCCTGCAGTATACAAATGACTGTATGGATACGAATATGAGATGGATCGCTTGTAGGGAAGTTTTAAAAAAGAGGCGACTTCAGTAAAACTGGTTTCCATTCCAGTATTAAATGCTTTAATTTTAAAATTGGTGGATGCATGAATATAAAAAGGAACCGTGTACAATGATGAAGAATGTGACGGCTCTGTTCCATCAATAGTATATCGTATTTCAGCACCCGGGGTATAGCATTTCATTTCAACATAATTGGAATCCACAAATGCTTTTTCACCTGATTTTAGAAACGGGGTCATTACCAATTCCGTGCTCTTTGTTGAGGGAACGGGAGGGTGGGGTAACCCCGACGGGGTGGGGGG
>JALYQW010000135.1 GCA_030855635.1 Bacteroidota bacterium
CAACAGTGTTATACACATCTACCAGATCGTCAAGGAACTCTTTTAAATCAGTAATGCGATGCTTTTTCATTTAGCAATTCCGGTAAGGCGTACAACCATCAACCTGATTTTCGGCTCAGCATCGCCACCGATCTTGAAATGATCCTGAGATCTTTGTTGATGTTATAGTCCCGTGCATATAGTGCATTGAGCCGGTGAGCCGTTGCTGCATCGGGTACCGCAATGTTTGGTCCGTCGGAAGGATTTAGAATACCTTTACGCAATTCTTTCGATGCAGGTACATCAGGTGTTTCGACAAATCCGACCCAGCTGTTTTTCCCCGACAGCACCCTGCTGATATTTCTGAACAGCCCGCCTGTATTCTTCACCATAAAAATTAAAACCGGTGAAATAATAATAAACAACAACGATACCATTACATCGAGCAACCGTTTATTTCTTTTATTGGATCGCGTGGTAATAGCATTAACATCAACAAGGTACAAATCACCCTGGTCGTTAATGGAATTACTGCCAATGATGAAAAGGCTTTCGGGCGGCGCAATTTTATATTCCACATCCAGCTGACTCAGGTATAACATCTGGTTAATGATCTCCTGTGAGGAAACATCCTTAGCACAAAAAATTACTTCATTCACACCGTAGAGCGACGTAATTTCCTTGAGGTTCGAAACCGGCCCCAGGTAATAGCCTGCGTAATCTTCTGTATTCACTTTTTCTTCAACACCCACAAAACCAACAAATGCAACCGGCGAACCGGAGAGCTGAAGTATTGAAAGCACCCGTTTCCCTTCTTCCGGCAAGGCAACAATAACCAGGTTTTTCTTTTCATGACTTTCCAGCCGGTATCCTTTGCTCCCCGTAAAATCAAGCAACATCCGTAAAGCGGCTGCCGATACACTTGCCCAAATAGTTCCCAGCAAAATCAATGCGCGCGAGAACCGGTATTCCTCGCTCAAAAGTGCATAAACAACTAAAATGGAAAGCGTGCCAGTTGCAATTCCTCTTACCACACGGGTTATGCGTATGGGTTTATCGTAACCACCGCTGAAGTAAATGGAAACAAGCCAAACTAACACGTACACCGGTACCACAAGATATAAAAACACAGGAGGGTAATTCAATTCCTTGACGGAACTCTCCCAGTACATCTTTAAAATAAACATGCCGGCAAAAAACATGGTTCCATCAGCAACAGGTAATGCCATTTTTTTGATGAACCTGTTAAGAATGGCAATTCCCGCACGGAGGTAAATGGCTATGTTGATGAAAAAAGAAAAGAGTTTGGCATTGCTGTTTGAGAAATGCTTGGCCGCGAAAATAATCATAGCTTTATAAAAGACAATCACATAATTCACACTGCTCTTTTTGGTGCTTTCCCCTTTATAATGAATGATGCGTGTGTCGGCGAAATAATAATTTTTGTATCCACCCATCGTAATCCGGTATGATAAATCAATGTCTTCGCCATACATAAAAAATGTTTCATCCAGCAATCCTATCTTATCAAGAGTAACCTTACGCATGAGCATAAACGCTCCGCAGAGTACGTCTACCTCATGGGTTTTATTTTTATCGAGATATCCCAAATGATATTTTCCAAAAACTTTTGATCGTGGAAACAGAGCCGACAATCCGAATATTTTATAAAAAGCAACCGCAGGACTTGGAAGTCCACGTTTTGATTCGGGTAAGAAATTTCCTTTACCATCAATCATCTGCACACCCAGTCCGCCTGCGCCGGGGTGCTGATCCATGAAAGCAATACATTTTGAAAATGTATCTTCTTCAACAACCGTGTCGGGATTCAGCAATAACACATATTCACCTTGTGATTCGCGCAGCGCCTGGTTGTTAGCGCAGGAAAAACCGGTATTAACAGTATTGGCAATGCATTTAACCCATTTGAATTTCGATCGAACCATTTCCACTGATCCATCTACCGAATTATTGTCTACAACAAATACTTCCGCCTCAATACCTGAAATAGCTTTGCCAACCGAAAGGAGGCATTGCTCCAGAAAGTGTTTGACGTTGTAATTAACAATGATTACAGATAGCTTCATGCCTTAAAAAGGGTAAACGGGGTGAAAAATACCAATAAAATCTGCAGGTTAACGGGCAAGTGCGTTTTCGTAGGGGGTGCGGTTTAAAATCGATCTGCCCAATGTTACTTCATCGGCATATTCCAATTCGCCGCCAATGGCCACTCCCCGGGCAATGGTAGTGATGTTCACTTCGAATGGTTTTAATTTCCTGAAAAGGTAAAAAACAGTGGTGTCGCCCTCCATGGTTGTACTCAGGGCCATGATAACCTCTTTCACCGAACCCGATTCAAGCCGGCTCACAAGACCCGGTATGTTGAGTTGCGACGGACCGATGCCATCCATGGGATTTAAAATTCCACCCAGAATGTGATAAAGGCCTTTGTATTGTGAGGTGTTTTCAACAGCCATCACATCCCTGATATCTTCCACCACCATCACCAGTGATGCATCACGGCGGGGATCACGGCAAATAGAACAGGTTTCCGCTTCTGAAATATTACAGCATATCTGGCAGTAGCGGATTTCATTACGAAGCCTAATAAACGAAGAACCAAAGCGTTCCACATCCTGACCCGGCATACGTAATAAGTGCAATACCAGACGCAACGCAGTTTTTCGGCCTACGCCGGGAAGGCGGGAAAATTCATTAACGGCTGCTTCAAGAAGTTTAGAGGGATAATGTTGCAAGAGGGGCTTATTTTAGTTCAAAATTATTGAATATTCACGTCATATAAAAGTATTTCTCAATGCTTCTGTTGAGTTAGTGTGTAAAACTTTGTTAATAGTCGGCAGCGCTTGCGGATCCTGCATTTTCATATTATCGCGTCCTTTGTTTTAAATCAGCATTATATGACTCCAGGATTGATAATGACCGTAGTGGCGCTTTACAGCATCCTGCTTTTTGTGGTAGTTTGGATCACCAGCCGCAATGCCGATAACGCTTCGTATTTCATCGGAAACAAATCGTCCCGCTGGTACATAGTAGCCTATGGAATGATTGGGGCCAGTCTTTCGGGAGTGACGTTTATGTCGGTTCCGGGAGCCGTATTTACCACTGAATTTTCATACATGCAGGTTGTTTTTGGCTATATCTTCGGTTATGCAGCCATTGCACTGATCATAATGCCGGTGTATTACAGGATGAACCTTACTTCCATTTACACTTACCTGGAAGAACGGTTTGGTAATGCCTCGTATAAAACAGGATCGTTTTTCTTCATCCTCTCCCGGACCATAGGTGCGTCGTTCCGGTTGTACATTGTTATTAATGTATTGCAAACATTTGTATTTGACGCCTGGGGAGTACCTTTTATTGTCACCGTTGCAACTTTCATGCTTTTGATATTATTGTATACTTACCAGGGCGGGGTCAAAACAATTGTATGGACCGATACCCTGCAAACTACGTTTATGCTGGTAACGGTAGTTTTCAGTGTAATTACAATATCGGGGCATTTGGGCATCAGTTTAGGTGACCTGCTTGGGGAAGTGATGAAAAGTGACCTTTCGGCGATTTATGTGGGCGATATTTTATCTCCGAATTATTTCTGGAAAAATTTCCTGGGAGGTGCGTTCATTGCCATTGCCATGACCGGTCTCGACCAGGAAATGATGCAAAAGAATCTCAGTTGCAAAAATATCGGTGAAGCTCAGAAAAATATGTTCTCTTTTGCCACCGTACTTGTAGTAGTCAATTTCCTGTTTCTGATACTGGGTGCGGTATTAATTTTTTATGCTGCCAAAAATCAGATCGTTATTGACCCGAAACATACCGATAATCTCTTCCCCGACATCGCCCTGAACCACCTGGGAACGGTAACAGGACTCATGTTTATTATTGGACTAATTTCAGCAGCTTATCCCAGCGCAGATGGTGCACTCACCGCACTTACAACTGCTTTCTGTTTTGATTTTTTAAAATTGAATAAGAAACCCGACTTGTCGGAAGCATCACTGAAAAGAACCCGGCATCTTGTGCATATAGCCTTTGCCGTTATACTTTTACTCATGATCGTTTTATTCAGAATGATCAACAATGATGCTGTGATACGGAACCTGTTCAAGGTAGCAGGGTATACCTATGGTCCGTTGCTGGGTTTGTTTGCATTCGGCCTGCTTACGCGATGGAATATAAAAGACAAATGGGTGCCGGTGGTATGTGTTTTATCCCCTGCAATTGCCTACTTTATTGGTGAAAATGCTGCTGCCTGGTTTAATGGTTATAAGTTCGGTTTTGAGATGATCATAGTAAACGGTTTAATTACGTTCACCGGACTGGCAATGCTGATTAAACCGAAGCCTCCACTGGCATAAAGGCGGTTCAGGGTACTCGCCCTATTTTGCTTAACTTTGCGCCATCAAACCCATTTCAACAATGAGAAAAGACGTGTATTACGGAGAGTACCTCCAGCTGGATAAAATTCTGGATGCGCAATTGCCTGAAAGTGATAAAGAAGGGATTGAAGCCCATGATGAGATGCTTTTTATTATCATTCACCAGGCTTATGAATTATGGTTCAAACAAATTATTTATGAACTGACTTCCATTCATACTATTTTCAGCAAACAAACCATCAACGACAACGCCCCGGATCTTTATAAAGTGGTGCATCGCATGAAACGTATAGCCACCATCCTTGATGTGGCCGTGCACCAGATTTCCATAATGGAAACCATGACCCCGCTCGATTTTCTTGATTTTCGAAACCTGTTACGGCCGGCTTCCGGATTTCAAAGCATCCAGTTTAAAATGGTAGAAGCCATGCTCGGCTTAAAACTGGAGCATCGCTTTGGTAAGGAATATTATTTGTCGCAGCTAAAGGAATCCGACAAAGAAATTATCCGTAAAGCAGAAACACAAACTTCAATTATTGAGGAAATAAATAAATGGCTGGAGCGGATGCCGTTTTTCGATGACCCATCACTTTGGATGAATTATAAAGGCAAAGAATTCTGGACAGATTATAAAGAAGCTTATGGAGCAAGTTTGACCGAAGGTGAAAAACAAAACCTTGAACAGTTCAGCAATGTTTTTTTTAGTGAAGATTTTGCAAAAAATAGACGGTTTTCTACTCGCGCCAACCGAGCAGCGTTGTTCATTAGTCTCTACCGCGATTACCCGTTGTTACAACTGCCCTTTCAACTTCTTAACCTGTTACTCGATCTTGATGAACTGATGTCTTCTTGGCGATCACGACATGTGAATATGGTGCACCGCATGATTGGAAAACGAATTGGTACCGGTGGCAGTAGTGGGAAAGATTATCTGAAATCAGCTCTCGACAAACATTATATTTTCCAGGAAGTTGCTGAATTAAATACATTTTTAATTGAACGAAGTAGATTACCGAAGTTGCCTGATGCGCTGGAGAAAAGATTGGGGTTTGTGCATGGGTAGGTTGGTAGGTGATAGGTTATAAGTGATAGGTCTTAAGTCATAGGTCATAAGTGGTGAGTGGTAATTGAAAATAAGGAAGGAAGGTGCAGATTGTTGTTAAACTTTCCTGGACTTGGGGGTTCAACGGTTTTGAATTTTATAACCTTATGGAAATTACAGGGAAGACGTCTTTAAAATCATTTTCGAGGATGATGCCGGGCTGAACGGAGAAAAATTTGAATTTCTTTTTGTAATATATCATGACGGTAGCTTCCCCGAAGTAAGTGCCTCTGTCTTCAATGAGATAACCCACTCCGAGTCCGTTGAAATCACGTTCTTTTTTATTGAACATGCTGAAGTTTAAAAGAAATTCAGCGTTGAGGAACGTATTTCGGTAGATGTTGTATTTATTATCATTGCCTTTATCGAAAAAGAAAAAACTGGAAGTGTTGACGTTCATTTCGTAGCGGTCGCGGAAATTCAAACCAAGGTTGATATAAAACACCGGTGCCAGGTCATTGCGTACCAGGCTTACACCGAAGCCGGGATAGATTTGAATCTTATATTTTTTTAAGCTGTCGATGCCTACTGATTCAGGTACTCTGAGTGTGTCCTGTGCTTTCGCAGAAGCAAACATCACACAAAAAATTCCAATCAGTATTATTTTTAATTTTTTCATAATTTGAAATCTTTTCGCAACTATTTTTTTAAGCATCGATGTCTTCTTCCTTAACCCATAAAACCAAACCGTCGAATCGTGTCACCACTACTTTTTTTCCTGCTTCAATAAATCCCGATTCTGCATTGGCGGAATAGCTTTGTTGTCCGATAATTATTTTACCCGATGGCCGGAGGAAGGATTGTGTGAACCCTGCGCTTCCTACCAAAGGTGCCAGCGTGAGATCCGATGAAACATATCCTTCCGAAGCCTGCATACCACCCTGCAAAACCATTCTTCCAAACCGGGAGGTGGTGAGCAATCGCTTTCCCAGGAAATAGGAAAGTAATATAGAACTGAACATGGATATTACTACAACAGCAAGTGAACGAACGATTTCTTCTTTAGCTATACCATCAAAATTCAAACCATCATTTCCAATCATGCTGAATGTAAAGGCCGAGACGAGCAAAACAATGCCACTGATTCCTGCCACACCGAATCCGGGGAGCACGAGTATTTCAACGGCAAGTAAAATAAATCCGGCGACAGCCATTAAGATTTCCCAGTTGGCAGCAAGTCCTTCAAGGTACAACGGTGCGAAATACAGGATGGCTGCCGTAGCTGCTGCTAGAAGCGGAAAACCGATACCGGGAGTCTGAAGTTCAAAATAAATTCCTCCCAGCATAAGCAGTAATAAGATGCCGCTTACCGCGGGATTGACTAGCAGGGAAATAATTTTTTCTACCAGGGTGGGCACATACGTTTCCATGGTGTACTTGCCAATATTTTCCTTTGCAAGTACGGCTTCAATGGATTCAGCTTCTCCTTCACAATAACCATTTTTAATGGCTTCTGAAGTCGTAAAAGTGAGCACTTTACCTGAATCATTCACTCCGGGGATAAATGTACGCGGATCCACCATGGCTTCAGCAATCCGGGGATCGCGACCCCGCTTTTCAGCTGTTGACCGCATCATGGAACGCATGTAGGATTGGTATTTATCAGGAAGCGCTTCGGCATTCATGTTTACAACAGTAGCAGCACCAATACTTGCCCCGCTTCGCATATAAATGCGATTGCATGCAATGGAAATAAGCGCGCCTGCTGAGGCCGCGTTGTTGTCAATGAAAGCGATAACAGGAATGGGCAGATTTAACAACCGTGTTCGTATGGTATCAGCCGCATCCAGAGTTCCGCCATAGGTATTCAGGTGAATAATAACCAGGTCGGCTTTCTTTTGCTGTGCAATATTCAGGGCTGCACTCATCTTGCGGGCAATACCGGGACCAATTTCCTCACGAACATCAATTTTATATACCAGCTTAGTGCTGTCGGCATCGGCCCTGACTAAACCGGATACCAAAACCAAAAATAACAACGTTAATAGGTAGTGAAGGGATGTTGTAATCACCCTGGCTGTACTGTTAATTATTTTGTTGATAATCATTTTCGTATTTTACATTAACTGGGTGATGAAAATCTATAATTGTGTAAAATTAAGATGTACTCTGCAATGATCAAACGTAATTCTTTATCAGCTTTGTTTTGCGCCTTCATTGTATTTTCAATGACCTGTTCTTCAGTGGCTTATACCCTTTCTCCACCCGACTCCATCCGGGTAAAATGGATGGAAGGCAGGAAATACATCCTTCATAAAGTTGAACCCAAAGAAACCTGGCTGCACCTTTCACGCCGTTATACCATCGACATTACTGATCTGAAAGCCGCCAATGAGGGTGTTGAAGTATTGAAAATCGGACAAATCATCAATGTTCCGGCAACAACATCCGAGACATCGACCACTACTGCCGAATTAAAACCTGCCGATAAAGTTACCGGATCAAAGCAAAATCCGGTAGCCTCTCCAATAGCAACTGCACCCGTTACCACTGTGAAAGAAACGACGGCACCGGTAATTTACAAGGTGAAAAAAGGCGATACAATGTACAGCCTCAGCAAAAAATTTAATGTTGAAATCCGGGATATTAAAAACACAAACAAACTCACCTCTGATGTATTATCGGAGGGTCAGGTGCTGATGATTGGCTCCAAAGCGTTAAGCACTCCTGTGGACATGGAAGCAAGTTCTTCCTCTGTACCTGTACTTATCAAAGAAGAAACACCGCCTGTTTTGGTGCCGGCTACAAATCCATCCGCAAAGGAAACACCTCCTCCAGCTTCTGCAATTGAAACTGCAACCACAACTTCCGAAACGGGTGTATCGCCTGCATCGGGTTATGAAAAACCTACTAAATCAATTAGTCCGCTAAAAAAAGGCACTACCGGTAAAACACTCATGCAGGTTACCGAAACGGGTGTGGCTACCTGGATACAGGATGCCCAGATGAATCCGGGAAAATATTATGCACTTCACCGTTCTGCCTCTATTGGAACTATTGTGAAAATTACAAACCGGATGAATAACCAGTTCGTATATGTGAAAGTTGTAGGGTCATTGCCCGACACCGGTGACAATGAAAATATTATCATCAAGGTTTCGCAGGCTGTGTCATCGAAACTCAATGCGCTTGATCCGCTTTTCCAGGTGGAACTGAGTTACGGAATGCTTAATTAAATCAGCTTCTCGCTTTTAGTTTACGTGCCACGTAAAGGCATAACACGCTGGAAATAATTGCAAGCCATCCGATATAATGAAAGTTATTCAGCCTGCCTGTAGTGGATTCCAGCAAGATAGATCCGCTTAAAAATACAGCAAACCCCGAGGAGAGTTGTTGAACTGCTGAGTGCAGACTTAAAAAACTGCCTCGGTGTTGAGGCGCAGCTGCCGCACTAATCATGGTAGTTACCGGCACCATTCTCCCTCCTACTGTTGTAAAGAAAAATGTTGTGAGAACCAGCACCACCACCATTGGTACCGGGGGCAGATTGGTAAGGATAAAAATCGGGATGAGTGAGAGAAAAATAAAAATGGTAAAAATCCGGAGTTTACCATACGTATCGGCCAGTCTTCCAAAAACAGGTAAGGTTAGCAGATAAGAAATTCCGGCAAGCATATAAATATATTTCACATCAGTCATTTCAAAACCGAGGTTGGTGACTGAAAAAGTACTCAGGAAAGAGATCACCGTAAACTGTCCGGTGATCAGCAAAACAACAACGAGCAAAGCGCGAAGATGATTTTCATCTTTCAAAATTCCTTTCACTCGCGCCAGTTCCACTTTCATACTAGGTGAGGTATCGATATGTGCTGTCATGGAAGGTAAAACACGCCAGCCCACAATAAAAAAAATCGTCGACAGCGCGATCAGCATGAGGAAAGGTGCCTGCCAGATCAGGTTATTCGCCAGGTACATTCCCACCGGAACACCCAGGAAAGAAGTGAAAGAAAAAGCCAGCAGTATTTTTCCTATTGCGGCAGCTCTTCGCTCATAAGGAACAATATCGCTCACCATCGATAAAATAACTGAAGTGAGTACACCACCGAAAGCACCCGAGAGAATCCTGCTGATCATGAGCATATCAAAATTATTAGCCATCGCACAACTAATATTTCCTGCAATAAAACCCAGGTAACAAAACAGCAATGCTTTTTTACGGTCGAAACGATCGATGATGACCGATCCGAAAAAACCACACAACCCTGCAGCAATGGTATAACTGGCTACCAGGCAACTAAAATGAATAGGGTCGAGATTAAACAGTCTGATCAGAGTAGGTCCGAGCGGAATCATGATAGTGAAATCCAGCACATACGTAAACTTGATACCAGCTAATATTAAGAGTATGATTTTCTCTCTTGATTGCATGATCATGAAATGGACTAGGGTGTCTGATTACAGATGTAACTCAACCATCAAAAACAGTAAGGCAGGAATGATGTGATAATCCGGTACGGATCATCATCCGGTTAAACCGGAAACTGCTCAGGCTTTCAGTACAGCCTCGTGAGTAATTTTAGTATTGAGCGATTTGGAGATGGAGCAATTGGCTTTGGCATCTTCCACAGAAGTAGTAAATACTTCCTGTGAAATACCGGGTACTTTGGCGGTGAGGTTCAGGTGGCTATTGCTGATGGCGCCATTTTCGAGGGTAATTGTACAAATGGTTTCAATCGATTCCGGTTCAAAACCAGCGGCACCGAGAATAAAACTCAATTTCATGGAAAAACAGCCCGCATGAGCGGCGGCGACCAACTCGTCCGGGTTGGTACCGATACCTTCTTCAAATCGGGAACTGTAGGAATACTGATTCGATTTTAAAACCCCTGATTGCGTGGTAAGATTGCCTTTACCGGTTTTGCCCGGTCCGGTCCAAATAGCTGTTGCGTTTCTTTTCATTGCTGTTTTTTTTTGTGGTTATGGCTGCAAAGAAAGCGCAATTCAGGGACTAAATACAAGTATCGGGTTCCAATTTACCGTCATGTTTAAATAATTTGACCGATTAATGCAAAAAACCGGGATTTAGCACTACTTTTGCCCCCTCATTAAATCGCCTGCCCAGGTGGCGAAATTGGTAGACGCACCACTTTGAGGGGGTGGCGCCGTAACAGGTGTACGAGTTCGAATCTCGTTCTGGGCACAGAAGCTAAAATGCTTCGCAATTACCCTTCTGTGCACGCACATTTATCTTGTGCGTGCTGAAATTAAAAAGTGGTTATCACCACTTTTTAAAGGCATCAAAAATTAAAAATTTTTAAATTTTTAATTAAAAAAAGTTTCAATTCACACCAGGCGCTTGCGCGGAAGTGTGATGCGAAGAAAGTTTCAATTCACACCAGGCGCTTGCGCGGAAGTGTGATGCGAAGAAAGTTTCAATTCACACCAGGCGCTTGCGCGGAAGTGTGATGCGAAGAAAGTCAATTCACACCAGGCGCTTGGGCGGAAG
>JALYQW010000122.1 GCA_030855635.1 Bacteroidota bacterium
TTGCTATAACTCGTTCTCCATAAAACGTTTCCATTGGAATCGACTTTACATAAAAAAGACCTTACATTTGGTGAAACAAAAGAATTTTGCCACCCACAAATTAAATAACCTCCATCGCTTGTATTAATTATCTGATTCGGCCTAAAAGCAGTATCATTCGGATGACTGATTGCTTTTGTCCAAAGTGTATCTAAATTATAATTTAATTTTGCCAGGAAAATATCTAAATCAAAAAAATTAGTTGCTCCGTAGCTTTGCGTTAAGCCTACTGCCAATAAATTATTGTCGGGTGTTTTTATAATTGATTTAAACTGATCGTCAGAATTGGAATTGAATAATTGAAAAAAGTCTGAATCCGTCGTTAAGTATTGATCCGCTTTTAACAAGTCTCCCATTAAATCAAATTTTGATATAATTGCACTATAATGGTCAACTGAAGCCGTTAAGCTATCGTTTGATCCCACTACTATAAAAGCAGTATCTTGAAGATTAACCATTGACCATCCTGCGGTCCATGTACCAAATTCATAATGCCGATCAAATAAAGTATTTTGACTCAAACAAATTGAGACATTAATTAAAAAACAAAGGGTAATAAGCAATTTATTCATAATTGTTTAAAACGAAGTTCTTCATTTTGAGAAGAACTGCGCTTTATGGTATTTTATTTTAGTGAATCAGAAATATTGTTTCAATACTTCATTATCCTCCTGCTACCTGCATTAATTAATCAAAAACCAATACCGATAAACAGTGTTACCGATATTGGTTTTTCTACTTTTTATTATGGAAAACTTTTTAAGAAACGAACTTTAAAATTTCTGCGACGATCCTAATGCTGTTGTCACAATGGATTGAAATAAAAAGGCATTTTCACTCCTTCACGATTTTCCAAACTTTACGGTAGGCTTCACTTTCGATTACCACCTGGTACAGATCAGGAGCATACTCTCCGAGATTTAATTTTATTTGCTGAAGGCCGGATTCGAGTGTGTATTCATTTGAAAAAATAATTTGCCCCAGTACATTCACAATGCTGATTTTAGTTTTGCCGGAAAACGTTTGATTGATCAGCACATTCAAATCATTATAAGTTGGATTAGGGAAAATTGTGATTTCGGTGGAGACAGCCGATTGTCGGGAGCAATCTATCAGAATAATCTTCGATTCATTTTCAGATCCGTCAAAATCATATTGTTTCAGCCTGTAGTATCTTGCTGTGTAACTATCAGCTGAAGTATCAAATACGATATATTCGGTTGAAGTACTCTTAGTCCCTGCACCTTTGCGGATGGTGATTTTTTCAAAATTAACTCCGTCGCTGCTGGCTTCAAGCTTGAAGAAATCGTTATTGGTTTCTGAAGCGGTTATCCATTTTACAATGATGCCTCCTGGTTTGCACATTCCTGTAAAGCTGATTAATTCAACAGGAAGTGGAGTTGATTCGGGGGCAAGGTTGAAATTTTCCGTATCAAAAGAAATCCATGCTGCTTTAGTCACACTTGAGAGTATAGGTGAAGCCGCTCCTCCGATAATAACACCTGAAATAGCGCGCCATTGCACAGGAGGCGCATTCCATGCCCACTGTGCCATAATGAGTGTAGGAAGTGGCGCAATATTATCAGCAACATTGTCAAAATATAAAGTTATATCAGGATCCGTTGTGCCGGTCAGTGAGTTTATTTTCTGATACCAGTAAGGATTGATGTTTCCTATGTTTGCATCTTTTACTGTGATGGGATAGCCATCAAGGGTTGGATCATTGTTTACAAAACGTGCAGCAAAGGTATTGAGTGATGTGTTGGTTGGTTTTAACCCGATTGGACGGTACCGTGGATTGTTTAGGCTTGAACCCAGCGGAAAAATATATGTATTGATTGTGTTGGTATTCCATCGAACCCTTCCTGCACCGGTACTGCTAATAAAGCCCTGTACGGGTGTGGAGTTTAATCCTCCGGTACGTGTTATTGCTGTATTAGATGAATTGGTTACATGCATCCAGTTGCCCTGTGTGGCAAGTTCCCGGTCGTTGAGTGCCAGCGTGCCCTCAACAACTGTATTTATATTTAATGTTTTGATTCCTGATCCTGTTAAAGTGAGATTGTAATAATTGGTTGTTGTACTCCCTGTTATGGTTTGTGCAGCACCCATTAATTCTGTGGTTCCCGGACTGGAGTTGATAAAGGCATTCAAAGAACTGTTGTTCGTCCAATCTCCGGTGAGTGTGATCAATCCCCAGTTATCTACCCGGCCAATATTCGCAGCAGTATTATCGCGGTTAATCAATCCTCCCTGAATTGTAACCAACGCACTGGGTTCAACATGTATCAATGAACCGTCATTGACTATTAATCCCGAGCCAAATGGAGGACATGTTGCAACGGTAATATAAGTGGTTTTGGTAAGTGAATTATTTCCAAATGAATTAGTGGCCTGCAGAGTTACATTATAGGTACCCGCAACATTGTAAGTAATTACCGGATTCTGTATTGCAGATGCTGCCGGTGTCCCTCCCGGGAAAGTCCATGACCATGAAGTGGGAGAATTTGAAGACTGATCTGCAAATGAGACCGTACTGCCTGTGCATACCGTTGTAGGCCATCCTGTAAAAGCAACTATCGGTGGAGCACATACGTTTACTGTGATGTAACCGGAGAAAGTGGCGGTGTTCGAACCTGCTCCATTACTTGCGATTAAAGTTACAGCGTATGTGCCTGCAGTGTTATACGTAACTGTAGGGTTTTGCGCGATAGAAGTAGCGGGTAAGCCTCCGGTGAAAGTCCATTGCCAGGAATTCGGGCTGTTTGATGACAAATCCGTAAAGGAAACTGTTCCCCCTGCACATAGCGTCGTTGGTGATCCCGAGAAATTTGCCACAGGTGCAACAGGGCAATTTCCTACAGTAATATAACCGGTCTTAGTAATGGAACCTGAGCCATAAGGATTGGTAGCTGTTAGTGTGACGTCATACACACCTGGAGCAACATAACTCACTGTAGGATTTTGTGCTGATGATGCGCCCGGAGCACCACCCGGAAATGTCCATGACCAACTTGTAGGACTATTTGTTGACAGATCCACAAAGTAAACTTGCTGGTTGGTACAAACGCTTTGTGGTGTTCCTGAAAAATCAGCAACAGGAGGTGGACAATTATTTACAACAATATAATTTGTTTTGGTTTCAGTATCGTTTCCGGATGCGTTCGATACAGTGAGTGTAACTGTATAGTTTCCGGGTGCGCCATATAAAATTGGAGGTGGATTTTGTCCTGCAAAAGCAGCCGGTACACCACCCGGGAAATTCCAGTTCCAACTGGTTGGAGTACCTGTACTCTGATCGGTGAAAGTGACAGTTAAATTATTGCAGCCTGAAACAGGTGAGCCGGTAAAATTCGCAATGGGTGCGTTAATAGAACAGTTTGAAGCATTTAATGCAACCATGGCAGTAGGGGCACAGCTGTTGTTCACCACACTTCGTGACATGATATCATTTCCTCCTGCAGTTTCACTCACCGGTGTGAGCGTTCGGCGATCGGTGTTGGGTGCAACTGCGTAATTCATTACTGTAACAGGTACAATTGTATGTCCCAGCTGGTGACTGTGACCCAGTTCATGTAATGATACCGATTCAAAATCAAAAAGTCCGCCCGCTGTGGGAGCAGGACCATAATTCCAATTAATGCCTCCTGTTCCGTTGGTACGAAATTTCAAATCGTTTTCATTCAGGTACCAGGTTCCAAAGCCGCAGGCACTGTAATAACTGTATGAAACTCCGAGCACACCCGACGGCAATGCACAGGCTCCGTCAAATGTTACCAGGTTGGTTCCGTCAAGTGCCTGGCAGGAAGTAGGTGTAGTGCCGATTTTATTAAAGTTTACAAAAGTGCCACAGCGCCATGTTTGCAGTGCTCTTTCAAATGACGCAACAGCTGCCGCATTACCGTTGAAAGTGGTATTGTAAACAAAATTATATCCACCAATACCATTGTCGTTGATTAGATCGGGTTGATAATATACACCACCGGAGTTGACATTGGATTCATTATAGTTTATCGTAATGGTGACTACTGAAATAGTAGACTCACTCAGGTCATTTGTAACCCGTACGTTACCGCTTCCTGCCTGTGTAGGCACCCATGCCTGTATGGAAGTATTCGTCCATGAAATTATGTGATTAGCAGGGGTTGGGATAAATCCTGCGCCTCCATTATTGGCATCCCGGAATTCCAGTGCCCGTGTACCACCATAAGGTCCTGCACCGAAATTATTTCCATTAACAGTAACCAGTGAAAATGTTCCCGCTGTTGAAGGAGATGTAATACTTGTTATGATAGGAAAAGCCATAGGAACAGGATTGCCGGGAGGTCCTGAATTGAAGGGTTGGAATACATTATAAGGAATTATCTCGGTATAATTCTGGCTGACAGCAATTGTAATATATTGGTAGATATCAGTTGCAATGTCAGTGTATACTGTAAACGGTTCCACCGCCTGCAACGATTTCACATCATAACGAATGAATGACTGGTTAGAGGCGTATCCTTCAAATTGTAATGATGGAGGGCGTGGTGAGGATGGGTTCAATTGTCCGGCAGGTATCCCGAAAAACACCCCGATATCATTTATATTCAGAATAAGCGTAGGTTCGGCAACAATCATAGTGTTGCCAATTGTTCCTCCTTCTGTGATTATTTCTACCTGGGAAGCAGTAATGCCCCCTTTAAAAACTTTATAAACTTCTATAACGTTGCTGGTATATATGAAATTGGAAGCGGCATTCCAGAAAGAGGATTTACTGATAATTTTACCTTCTATAATCACAGTTGAATTCATGACTCGCTGGTGAAGCGGAACCTGATAGGTCATACATTGTGCCTGCATACTGCCCGAAATAAACAGGCACATCGGAATGATGAGAAGAAGTAGCTTCATTTTTAATAAAAGTATACGCATGATGATCAGATTTTAAATTAATTTGAATCGAACGTATCTACCGGGGTAAAATCCGTAGCAGTTTTTTGCTGCGTTTGTTCTGTTGTTTTTTCACTGGTGGTTTGCCGTGGCGTTGCTTTTGCACCTTGCTGGTTTTTATAGTACAATCCGCTTTCCTTGGGCTGGCCATACAGAACAGGACTCACATATTTACCTGCTTCAGTTCCGGTTTTATTTACAATAACTTCCCGTTCATCAGGATTTTGCTGCAGGTAGGGATCATTTCTTTCAGCATAAACGATCCACGACACTTTCATTCCATTGGTCCCGCCCGCAATAACAAATTCCTTGTTAGCAATTTCCTGTTTAACGTACAATTGGGCAGGAGCTCCGATGGGGGTGATGTGATAACTGTAATTGGTATTATTTATCGATTCAAAATAATCTGGTAGTGTGACGATTGCTTCGCCGGCACTGTTCAATACAACATTTCCGCGATACACATTCAGTACTTCAGGAGATTCCATTGAAAAATGTTTCAGGATTTTATTTGCAGGATCCAAAGGATGATCTATCATAAAAGTTTTCACACCACTGGAACCAAGGTCATTGTCAAAGAAACCTCCAAAACGGGTGGGTCCACTGGCATCAGCATAACCATACACACCGATTGCCGATGTTCCGCTGGTTACAAACCCTGTTACACCAAATCCAAGATTACCTGTTGCAGTTCCATAAATTCCATCTCCGTTAGCCCCTCCAAAACCGCTCGCACCGATTCCCGATGCCACTGTTGTTTGTCCCTGTACACCTGAATTTCCTCCGATTCCTAATACTGCAGCAGCTGTGGTTGAGGTAATGCTGGAATATACGCCATGACTTAGGTTTGTGAGACCTGTATTATAAGCAAAAACTCCCACACCTGAGTTGGCAGCTGAACCTGTAATGCCAGCACCTCCATTCAGCATGGTGAAAGTACCACCTGCATCCCTTCCGATTATACCGGTACTCGATACCGTTCCCGAGATGTTAAGTGAAAGCGAATAAGTACCAACGCGGGAGCCGGTAAACGCAGCACCTGATCCTGCCACTGCATAGTTGCCCGCAACACCATTTCCTGCTCCCAGCACCGCCGTTCCACTGGTATTGGTATTAAAGGCACCTACTCCAAATCCGGTGGCTGCAGTAGAAATTCCAGTAACGCCATTGCCGGGAGTGGCTCCGGTGCTGGTATTCTGGCCATACACACCATCCCCGATTCCGGTGGCAGCACCTGTAACAGCATCAAATCCCCCTGACGCATAGGATGAAAACACTGAAGTGGCAAATGGTGCAGCATTGTTTACTGAGACCTGCCCATTGGCAAGTGCACGCATTCTTTCAATATTAAAGGTGCGCAATATGAATGCTACGGAGTCAATGGTCCCAATAAAATTAGTTGTAGCCACAGTTCCCGAATTTCCTGTAATTAACCATGCAGGGGAAGTAAGTCCGGTAGCATTAATCAGCGTTCCATTCGGATCGGAGACTACTAACCGATTTCCTATGCCGGCCAGTGTTGAAGAGCGGACATTACCGATAATATGCAATTTTTCAAGAGGAGTAGCAGTACCAATACCCACATTCTGCGCCATGGTTAATTGTGCTGTAAAGCAGTTTAAAACAAGAAGTAAGAAACTGATCCGGTAAATTTTTTTCATTTAGAAAGTTTAAATACGTGATAAAAAGAGAGTTTATTTTGATTGTGTTTCAAGAGTTGTGATTCGTTGTTGCAGCTTTTCAATTAATTCCTGTTGTTCCTTCATAGCAGCAACAAGTAAAGGAATGAGCATTTCATAGTTGACCACCTGAATATCGAGCGCAGAAACTTCTGCTGTGCCCGAAGTTCTGGAGGGACTTCCATTGACAAGTTTTTTCGTGGCAACTGCCGAGGGTAATATCGCTGCAAGTTCATTGGCTAACACACCATATTGCAAGCGATTACTTAATCCGAGATTTGGATATTTTGCCTGATCATAATAGTATGAGTAAATGGAAATGCGTTTAATTTGATCCAATGCATTACTAAGCGGATTTACATCTTTTTTAAGCCGTTCATCGGAAGCTATGTAATAGCCGGTTGTTGAAAATACATCTCCATTAAAATAGCCAGCCCATCCTAACAGCGAAGGTTCTTGTCCCTGCACCCCTATAGAAAAAGGGTTGATGGCAATACCCCTTACTCCCGCACCGGATGCATTGGTACCGGAATATTCACCCTGAACGGCACCGAAAACAGTTCCGTTACCCGATTGTATTTGTCCATATACGCCACCTCCGTTAGATCCTGCCGGAACATATCCGTTCACTGCCCAAGGAAAGGTCGGGTTCCCGACTGCGTTCATCAGGTCACCGGGGACTACGGTATTAAAAGTTCCTACAAAAAATTCTCCCAGGGCACTAAAACGCCCGCGTTCGATGTTATTGGTTCTGAAACAAATGTTCTGTGCGTCAGTATTTCCTATAAAATTGGCACCAGCGGTTGTGTTGCTACCTCCCGACAGGCCTGAATTTCCGGTTACCATCCATGCCGGTGAACCTAATCCGGAGGCTGTTAAAAGGGTGCCATTAGGATCCGCCAAAACAATTCTGTTCCCGATTCCCGACAGGGTAGAAGCCCTGACGTTCCCGATCACATGAAGTTTTTCCAGCGGAGTTGCCGTACCAACTCCCACATTCTGGGAATTCACATTTGACCCAAACAAGATAATAGAAAGGACGGCGAGGCCCTTTATCTGAGATTTAAATGTAATCCGGCTCATTTTAATCAGATTAGGAAATTCAACATGGTATCAAATTTAAGAAATATTCCTTCTAAATAAAAATTTTGATATTTTGTTGATAACAAAATAGTTAAATTTCTATTCAATCTGTGTGTTTCTAATAAAACATTGCACTTATCAATGAGGTAAATCATTAATAATCAACCTTCAGGATGCTGAGTGACCTGGTGACAAATTTTTTATCTAACCATTTGTATATCAAAATATCTTTCATACATTTGCAATCCCAAATTTTGGGGTGTTCTTTGAGTACCTGAAATATTCTAAGCCGATGTAGCTCAGTTGGCCAGAGCTACTGATTTGTAATCAGTGGGTCGGGGGTTCGAATCCCTCCATCGGCTCCTCGGAAAGTGTGGTGAAAACCATTCCGTTCCTGATGGCTGTCAGGTAAATGGGGAGATACCAGAGTGGCCAAATGGGACAGACTGTAAATCTGTTGTCTTACGACTTCGAAGGTTCGAATCCTTCTCTCCCCACTAGCCCTCCGTAGCTTCAGCTACGCAGGGTGAAAAGTTTAGAAGGAGTAGCTTCAGCTACGGAGAGTAAATTGCGGAAGTAGCTCATTTGGTAGAGCATCAGCCTTCCAAGCTGAGGGTGGCCGGTTCGAGCCCGGTCTTCCGCTCCAGTGTTAGAGCCCGGCAAGCCAACCGAAGCGTAGCGAAGGCTGGTGAGCCAACCGAAGCTTAGCGAAGGTCGGCGAGCTAACCAATGCGTAGCGAAGGTTGGATTTCCGCTCAAAAGTAAAAAACCAGAATCGCTGGTTTTCAGATTTAGTGATCAGGCTTCATTGCAGGTAACTGCAAAAATGGGAACCACGGAATGTTCAAAAGCCAATGTAGCTCAGTCGGTAGAGCACATCCATGGTAAGGATGAGGTCACCAGTTCGATCCTGGTCATTGGCTCCATCTGCCTGACGAAGGCAGCGGGGAGTTTGGATGAATTTAGTTTGCTTATTACAGTTCAAAAATAAAAAGTTTAAAATATAATTAATACAAAAAATAAAATTCCTGTAATGCCACGTGTTCTGAGTAACAGTTCAACGGTAAGCAGGATCACATTAACAGGAATCCAAAATCAATTAATAAAAACCACGTTTAAATAACAATACAAAATGGCAAAAGAAAAATTCGATCGTTCCAAACCCCACGTAAACATTGGAACCATTGGTCACGTTGACCACGGTAAAACTACACTTACAGCTGCAATCACATCAGTTCTTGCATCACAAGGTCTGGCAGAAGTAAGAGATTTCTCTTCGATTGATAACGCTCCTGAAGAAAAAGAGCGTGGTATTACCATCAATACCGCTCACGTTGAATATGCTACTAAGTCACGTCACTATGCACACGTTGACTGTCCAGGTCACGCAGATTATGTAAAGAACATGGTTACAGGTGCCGCTCAGATGGACGGAGCTATCCTTGTAGTTGCAGCAACTGACGGACCAATGCCTCAAACTCGTGAGCACATTCTGCTTGCCCGCCAGGTTGGTGTTCCGAAGATTGTTGTATTCATGAATAAAGTGGATATGGTTGACGATCCGGAATTACTTGATCTTGTAGAAATGGAAATCCGCGAGCTGCTTAGTTTTTATCAGTTCGATGGTGATAATACTCCAATTATCCGTGGTTCTGCTTTAGGTGGTTTGAATAATGATGAGAAGTGGGTTCCAATAATCAATGATTTGATGGAAGCGGTTGATACATTTATTCCGATTCCTCCACGTGATATCGACAAGCCGTTTTTGATGCCTGTTGAAGATGTATTCTCTATTACCGGTCGTGGTACTGTTGCTACAGGACGTATCGAAAGAGGTATTATCAACTCTAACGATACAGTAGATATTCTTGGAATGCAGGAGAAAAAACTGACTTCAACTGTTACAGGTGTGGAAATGTTCCGCAAAATCCTTGACAAAGGTGAAGCAGGTGATAACGTAGGTTTGTTGCTTCGTGGTATTGAGAAGAACGATATCCGTCGTGGTATGGTTGTCGCTAAACCCGGTTCTATCACTCCTCACACTGATTTCAAAGCTGAAATCTATGTACTTAAAAAAGAAGAAGGTGGACGTCACACTCCATTCCATAATAAATACCGTCCTCAATTTTATCTGAGAACAACTGATGTTACCGGTGAAATCGTACTTCCTGAAGGACGTGAAATGGTAATGCCTGGTGATAACGTTACAATTACTGTTCAATTGATTGTTCCGGTTGCAATGGACAAAGGTCTTCGTTTCGCTATCCGTGAAGGTGGCAGAACTGTTGGTGCTGGCCAGGTGACTGAAATCATTAAGTAATTTCTATTATCGGTTTGCAGCAGTTGACCTCTGTAAGGAGGATCACACTGCTGCAAACGGATTTGAATTAAGCATGCCCTGAGCAAAGGCAAAGGGTGACAAGTAGTAAGTTTAGCCGGAAAGGTGATTCGCTCACGAACGCGGCGATAGTTCTCCTTCGGGGTGTCAAGTTAGGTGGATACCAATTGCCAATTGCCAACTGCCAACTGCCTACTGTCTACTGTCTCAGTTATAAAGTTTAGATAAAAGTAAAGTTACGGGTGTAGCTCAATTGGTAGAGTAGTGGTCTCCAAAACCATTGGCTGGGAGTTCGAGTCTCTCCACCCGTGCACTAATACATGAACGGAGGAGAGTAACGGCACCTCGCTTGAAGTGAGAGCAGTACCGGAAACAGTAGTGTTGGAAAGAAAGATATTAATAATTTGAGTCAACAGACTATGGGAAAAATTAAAGCTTATATCCAGGATTCATACAATGAATTAGTTCATAAAGTTTCATGGCCTACCTGGGCGGAGCTCCAAAGCAGTGCAATAGTAGTGCTGGTAGCCTCGTTGATCATCGGATTATTGGTATTCGGAATGGATTCAGTTTTCCAGTTAATCATGAATCTTCTTTACAGTTCTTTCTAATATTCTTTTGCGATGAATGACAAAAAGTGGTATGTGATCAGGGCGATTAGTGGGAAGGAAAAGAAGGTGAAGCAATATATTGAATCGGAAATCTCTCGTTTGAAGTTACAGGATTATGTAGCTCAGGTGTTGATACCGATGGAAAAAATTTACCAGATTAAGGATGGTAAAAAAGTGAGTAAAGAACGAAGTTATTTCCCGGGGTATGTTTTAATTGAAGCTTACCTGACCGGCGAAATTCCGCATATAATTGAAAATACAACAGGAGTGATTGGATTCCTCGGGGCAAAAGGCGAAGCGCCTGCACCGTTGCGCACCTCTGAAGTGAACCGCATACTGGGTAAAGTCGACGAACTGGCCGATTCCGAAGAGATCATTCATAACCCGTTCGTGGTAGGTGAATCTGTAAAGGTGGTAGATGGGCCGTTCAATAGTTTTACAGGTATTATTGAAGAAGTAAACGAAGAAAAGAAAAAGCTGAAAGTAATGGTTAAGATTTTCGGAAGAAAAACACCGCTTGAACTCAGCTATATGCAAGTCGAAAAAGAATAACAACCCTTCCCGGGGAAACCCTTTCAGTGCAAGTCGCTTCCAGGCTGAATCTGAATGATAACTCAGGGAACCATATATCTCAAACACCATGGCTAAAGAAGTAGCAGCCCTCATAAAACTCCAGGTAAAAGGCGGTGCCGCTAACCCGGCTCCTCCGATTGGTCCCGCATTAGGTGCCAAAGGTGTAAACATTATGGAATTCTGTAAGCGTTTTAATGCGCTCACGCAGGATAAAGCCGGTAAAGTATTGCCGGTGATCATTACTGTTTATGTCGATAAGTCTTTTGAATTCATCATCAAAAACCCTCCTGTAGCAGTACAATTGCTGGAAGTATCCAAGCAAAAGTCAGGTTCCGCCGAACCCAACAGGAAAAAGGTTGCAACCGTTTCCTGGGATCAGGTGAAATCAATTGCTGAAGGAAAAATGCCGGATCTGAATTGCTTTACCGTTGAGTCGGCCATGAAAATGGTTGCCGGTACAGCTCGCAGCATGGGTATCACCGTTGAAGGGGAGTTTCCCGGAAAATAATCTCCGGCAGTAGTTTATTCATTATAAACATTCGCAGAAAATGCCACAATTAACAAAAAAACAAAAAGCAGTCGCCGGTAAAGTCGACGCTGCAAAACAATATTCCCTTCAGGATGCTTCAAAACTGATGAAGGACATTTCCCACGCCAAGTTTGATGCTTCTGTTGATCTGGCCGTACGACTGGGTGTTGATCCGCGTAAAGCGAACCAAATGGTACGCGGAATTGTTACCCTTCCACACGGAACGGGTAAAACAATCAAGGTATTGGTTCTTTGCACGCCTGATAAAGTAAAGGAAGCAGAAGATGCAGGAGCTGATTATGTTGGACTGGATGAATATATTCAGAAAATCGAGCAGGGCTGGGTTGATATGGATGTTGTTATTACAATGCCCGGTGTTATGGCCAAAGTAGGTAAACTCGGAAAGATTCTCGGACCCCGTAACCTGATGCCAAACCCTAAAACCGGAACAGTAACCAATGATATCGGTAAAGCAGTTCAGGAAGTGAAAGCCGGTAAAATCGATTTTAAAGTCGATAAAACAGGAATCATTCATGCTTCCATCGGCAAAGTTTCATTTGATGCTCAAAAACTTTATGAGAACGCAAATGAACTTCTGCAATCCATTGCCAAATTAAAACCATCCTCTGCAAAAGGTGCCTACTTCAGAAGTATTGCCATGTCAAGCACTATGAGCGCAGGTGTCAGGATCGATGCTAAATCGATAGGAGGATAATCAGTTAAACCCGAAGAACTATAACGTCCAATGAAAAGGGAAGAAAAAGAACAGATCATCAGCTCCTTAGTTGAGAACCTGTCAAAATATAACAATTTCTATATCACTGATATCTCCAACCTTACCGTTGAGAAAACAAATCAGTTGCGCAGACTTTGTTTTGATAAAGAAGTAAAAATCAACGTAGCAAAAAACTCGTTGATTAAAAAAGCGCTTGAGCGAATGGACAGTGATTACAGCCCGATGTTCGAAGCGTTGAAAGGCTCTACCGCTATCATGTACAGTGATACCGGAAATGTGCCGGCCAAACTAATCAAACAATTCCGCAAAACCAGCGATCGCCCATTGCTTAAAGGAGCCTGGATTGATACTGCGGTTTTTATCGGTGATAACAATGTGGATACTCTTGCAGCACTGAAATCGAAATCAGAACTGGTAGCCGACATTATTGCTCTGTTACAATCACCTGCCAAGAATGTTATCTCCGGACTTCAGTCTGGCGGACAGAAACTGGTTGGCATTCTTAAAACTCTTGAAGAAAAAGGTTCATAAGCTTCCACTAGAACCCAGCTCTTATAATTACCCCAATTCTAAATCATCAATTAAGTAACAAAAAAACAATTAATAAAATGGCAGATTTAAATGCATTCGCAGAACAGTTGGTAAACCTAACTGTAAAAGAAGTTAACGAATTAGCTCAGATCCTTAAGGATCAGTATGGTATTGAGCCAGCTGCTGCAGCACCAGTAATGATGGCCGGTGGTGGTGGCGGAGCCGCTGTTGCTGAAGAGAAATCAACATTTGATGTTATCCTCAAAGCTGCCGGACAAAATAAACTGGCTGTAGTGAAACTGGTAAAAGAACTTACCGGACTTGGCCTGAAAGAAGCAAAAGACCTTGTTGACGGTTCCCCAAAGCCGGTAAAAGAAGGTGTTTCTAAAGATGAAGCCAATACACTTAAAGCACAATTAGAAGAAGCGGGCGCTGAGGTTGAAGTTAAATAACCCGTTCCGTTCTTTGCAATGAACATCAGACCTCTACTCCCTAACAGGAGTAGCGGTCTATACCCTTTTATAAACCGCCGTGCTTGCACGTACGGTTTTTAGTGTGTTTGAACATTTCATATTCCTTAAAACCTAAATACCTTGGCCGCAATCCAAAACTCACCACTGAAGAACAGCGTTAAAAGGATTAACTTCTCATCCAGTAAGCAGGCAATAGAGTATCCTGATTTTCTTGAAGTACAATTAAAATCATTTCAGGATTTTTTCCAGCTCGAAACAACTTCCGACAACCGTCATAACGAAGGCCTCTACAAAGTTTTCAGCGAGAATTTCCCAATATCGGATTCCAGGAACAACTTCGTTCTTGAATTTCTTGACTATTTCGTTGACCCTCCCAGATACTCCCTCGAAGAGTGTATTGAAAGAGGATTAACCTATAGTGTGCCCCTGAAGGCAAAGCTTAAACTCTATTGTACCGATCCTGATCACGAGGATTTTGAAACTATCATTCAGGATGTATACCTGGGTACCATTCCTTACATGACCCCCAAAGGGACATTCGTAATCAATGGGGCTGAAAGGGTGGTTGTGTCGCAGCTACACCGTTCACCGGGTGTGTTTTTCGGACAAAGCCGTCACGCTAACGGAACCAAGTTGTATTCCGCAAGGGTGATCCCTTTCAAAGGATCATGGATTGAATTTGCAACTGACATCAACAATGTCATGTATGCCTATATCGATCGTAAGAAGAAATTCCCAGTTACTACACTGTTACGTGCAATCGGTTTCCAAACGGATAAAGACATCCTGGAAATATTCGGTCTTGCTGATGAATTGAAAGTCAGTAAAGCTGCTCTTAAAAAAGCTATTGGACGGAAACTGGCAGCCCGCGTTTTGAAAACCTGGGTGGAAGATTTCGTTGATGAGGATACCGGTGAAGTGGTTTCTATCGAAAGGAATGAAGTTATCCTCGAAAGAGAAACTTTCCTGGAAGATGATCACATTGACCTGATCATTGATTCAGGCGTTAAAGTTGTTATTCTTCACAAAGAAGATACTAACTCCGGCGACTATGCGATTATTTATAACACGTTACAGAAAGATACTTCCAACTCTGAAAAAGAGGCCGTCGAGCATATCTATCGCCAGTTGCGTAATGCAGAGCCACCCGATGAGGAAACGGCACGCGGTATTATCGACAAATTATTTTTCTCCGATAAACGTTATGACCTTGGTGAAGTAGGACGTTACAGGATCAACCGTAAGCTCGGTCTTGAAATTCCTTCCGAAACCAAAGTGCTTACCAAGCAGGATATTATTTCGATCATCAAATACCTGATTCAGCTGATCAATTCAAAAGCTGATGTGGATGATATCGATCACCTGAGCAATCGTCGCGTGAGAACTGTAGGGGAACAACTTTATTCACAGTTCGGAGTGGGACTTGCCCGTATGGCACGTACTATCCGTGAGCGTATGAACGTTCGTGATAACGAGGTGTTCACTCCGGCAGATCTTATCAATGCTAAAACGCTTTCATCGGTGATCAACTCGTTCTTTGGAACCAACCAGTTGTCACAATTCATGGATCAAACCAATCCCCTTGCCGAAATCACGCACAAAAGGCGTCTTTCAGCACTTGGACCCGGTGGTTTATCGCGTGAGCGTGCTGGTTTCGAGGTTCGTGATGTTCACTATACGCACTATGGCCGTTTATGTACCATCGAAACTCCTGAAGGACCCAACATCGGTCTTATCTCCAGTTTGTGTGTATATGCGAAAATCAATAACCTCGGATTTATTTCCACTCCTTACCGTACCATTGCAAACGGACGGGTTGAAGTGGATAAGCCGGTAGTTTATCTTACTGCTGAAGAAGAGGATTCAAAAGTTATCGCGCAAGCGGTTTCCAACATCGACGATAAAGGTACTTTCAAGGACGCAAGGATCAAAGCCCGTTACGAAGGAGATTTTCCCGAAGTAGAGCCTGAAAAACTTCAGTTGATGGACGTTGCTCCAAATCAGATTGCATCCATTGCAGCTTCACTGATTCCTTTCCTTGAGCATGATGATGCTAACCGTGCCCTGATGGGATCTAACATGCAGCGCCAGGCCGTTCCTTTATTACGTCCTGAGGCGCCTATTGTAGGTACCGGACTGGAAGGCATGGTGGTTCGTGATTCACGCGTATTGGTGAATGCTGAATCGGATGGTGTTGTTGAATATGTTGATGCCAACCAGATTATCATAAGGAGTTATCGTAACGATGATGAAAAACTCATCAGCTTTGATGATGACCTCAAAACGTATAATCTTACTAAATACCAAAAGACCAACCAGAACACCTGTATCAATCTTAAGCCGATTGTGAAAAAAGGTGAGAAGGTAAAGACAGGTCAGGTGCTTTGCGAAGGTTATGCAACTCAAGACGGTGAACTTGCTCTTGGAAGAAACCTCAAAGTGGCATTCATGCCCTGGAAAGGTTACAACTTCGAGGATGCCATCGTAATTTCTGAGCGCGTTGTTCGTGAAGATATATTTACTTCACTTCACGTTGATGAATACAGCATCGAGGTTCGTGATACCAAAAGAGGTCTGGAAGAACTTACTGCAGATATCCCTAACGTTAGTGAAGAAGCAACACGCGAACTGGATGAGAATGGTTTGATCCGTGTTGGTGCAGAAGTGCAGGAAGGTGATATCCTCATTGGTAAAATCACCCCGAAAGGTGAGACGGATCCTTCTCCGGAGGAGAAATTATTACGTGCGATCTTTGGTGATAAAGCCGGTGATGTAAAAGATGCTTCTTTGAAAGTGCCACCATCCGTTAAGGGTGTGGTAATTGCAAAGAAACTCTTCTCACGTGTTGTAAAAGAAAAAAATGCCAAGGTTGACGAGAAAACCGTTATTGCTAAAATTGATGATGAGCAGCAAAAAGCGCTTGTTGAACTGAAAGCGAAACTGGTTGATAAATTGTTCATCCTGGTAAGTGGAAAAACTTCACAGGGTGTGATGGATAACTTTAAGGAAGTTTTGATTCCTAAAGGCGCCAAGTTTACTCAGAAAACACTTTCTGAAATTGACTATAGCAATATCAATCCTAACAAGTGGACCACTGATAAAGATAAAAATGATCAGATAAAGCGTTTGCTTCATAACTACAACATCAAGGTTAACGATGTTATTGGTGGATTCAAGAGAAGGAAATTCGCCATCCAGGTGGGTGATGAATTACCTCCAGGAATCATGCAGCTTGCAAAAGTTTACATTGCGAAGAAAAGGAAACTGAAAGTAGGAGATAAGATGGCAGGTCGCCACGGAAACAAAGGTATTGTAGCCCGTATCGTTCGCGATGAGGACATGCCGTATCTTTCCGATGGAACACCGGTTGACATCGTTCTTAACCCGCTGGGTGTACCATCGCGTATGAACCTTGGACAGATTTATGAAACTGTACTTGCATGGGCAGGACAAAAACTCGGAGTTAAATTCGCAACGCCAATTTTCGACGGAGCTTCTATTGCCGATATTGAATCGTATGTATCCAAAGCGGAGATCCCAACATTTGGTAGTACATACCTGCATGATGGTGGAACCGGTGAGCGTTTTGATCAGCCTGCAACCGTAGGTATTATTTACATGCTGAAGCTGGGCCATATGGTCGACGATAAGATGCACGCACGTTCAATCGGGCCATACTCACTCATCACACAACAGCCACTGGGAGGAAAAGCCCAGTTCGGAGGTCAGCGTTTTGGTGAGATGGAGGTTTGGGCCATTGAAGCATTTGGTGCTGCTCATATCCTGCAGGAATTACTTACCATTAAATCGGATGATGTTATGGGTCGTGCAAAGGCTTATGAGGCCATTGTTAAAGGTGAAAACCTTGGAACTCCCGGTATCCCTGAATCATTCAACGTGCTGTTGCATGAGTTAAGAGGACTATGTCTGAAGGTGTCATTGGAATAGGAAAAAATTTACAAGAACCCTGAGACTATCCCGGGGTTACTTGTTAATGCAACATTCTATTCCCTATGATTAAAATTTAGTATTAAAACAGAAATCAACAAAATGGCTAATAAAAAAGATTTCAAGATCAAGAGTAATTTCTCTAAAATCATCATCAGTCTTGCCTCTCCGGAACATATCCTGGAGCAGTCGAGCGGTGAAGTTTTGAAACCTGAAACCATCAATTACCGGACATACAAACCCGAGCGTGATGGTTTATTCTGCGAGCGTATATTCGGACCTGTTAAGGACTGGGAATGTCATTGCGGTAAGTACAAGAGAATTCGTTATAAAGGAATTGTATGTGACCGTTGCGGTGTTGAAGTAACAGAGAAAAAAGTACGCCGCGAGCGCATGGGACATATTCAACTGGTGGTGCCTGTTGCACACATCTGGTATTTCCGTTCACTTCCTAACAAAATTGGTTACCTGCTCGGCCTTCCTACCAAAAAACTTGACCTCATTATTTATTATGAGCGTTATGTGGTAATACAGGCAGGAATTAAAGCCCAGGATGGAATTAATTATCTTGATTTCCTTACGGAAGAAGAGTACCTGAATATACTGGAGGCATTGCCAAAAGATAATCAGCATCTCGATGATAATGATCCGAACAAGTTTATTGCAAAGATGGGTGCTGATGCACTGCATGATTTGTTAAGCAGGCTTGATCTGGATGAATTATCATACCGTTTGCGTTATCAGGCGAGCACTGAAACTTCACAGCAGCGTAAAAATGAAGCGCTGAAAAGACTCCAGGTTGTTGAAGCTTTCCGCCAGGCAAATACGCATATTGAAAATCTTCCACAGTGGATGATTGTAAAAGTAGTTCCTGTTATTCCACCCGAATTACGCCCACTCGTTCCTTTGGATGGTGGCCGCTTTGCTACTTCCGATTTGAATGATTTATACCGTAGGGTTATCATCCGTAACAACCGTTTAAAGCGTCTTATTGAAATCAAGGCTCCTGATGTTATCCTTCGTAATGAAAAAAGGATGTTGCAGGAAGCAGTGGATTCACTTTTTGATAATTCAAGAAAAGTTAATGCCGTAAAAACAGAGTCCAACCGTGCACTGAAATCACTTTCTGATTCGCTGAAAGGTAAACAGGGCCGTTTCCGTCAAAACCTGCTCGGAAAGCGTGTTGATTATTCAGCCCGTTCGGTTATTGTTGTAGGACCTGAAATGAAATTGCATGAGTGCGGCTTGCCAAAAGATATGGCTGCCGAATTATTCAAGCCATTTATCATTCGTAAAATGATTGAACGCGGTATTGTTAAAACCGTGAAGTCAGCAAAGAAAATTGTAGATAGAAAAGATGCAATTGTCTGGGATATTCTCGAGAACGTTTTGAAAGGTCACCCGGTAATGTTAAACCGCGCCCCGACCCTTCACCGATTGGGTATCCAGGCATTTCAGCCTAAACTGATCGAAGGAAAAGCGATTCAGTTGCACCCGTTGGTGTGTACTGCTTTCAACGCCGATTTCGACGGTGACCAGATGGCGGTTCACGTTCCTCTTGGAAACGCCGCGATACTGGAAGCGCAAATGCTGATGCTTGCTGCTCATAACATCCTTAACCCTGCCAATGGTGCTCCGGTAACTGTTCCTTCACAGGATATGGTACTCGGTCTCTATTACATGACCAAAGGAAAGAAAACCGAGAAAGAAAGTAATACCGTGGTGAAAGGCGAAGGCCTCTCTTTTTATTCACCTGAAGAAACTATCATCGCATTCAATGAAGGCCGTATCGATCTTCATGCATGGGTGAAAGTAAAAGTGATGGTTCGTGAAAATGAAGTGCTGGTAAAGCAATTGACAGAAACAACCGTTGGTCGTATCCTCTTCAACCAGGTAGTTCCAAAAGATGTTGGTTTCATCAATGAATTACTGACCAAAAAATCACTTCGCGAAATTATCAGCCAGGTACTCAAGCGTACCGGAATTGCTAAAACTGCAGCCTTCCTTGATGATATCAAAGACATGGGCTTTAAGATGGCATTCAAAGGTGGATTGTCATTTAACCTGAATGACGTTATGATTCCTGTTCAGAAAATTGAACTGGTAAAGAAAGCGCACGAAGAAGTTGAAGAAGTAAGGAATAACTACAACATGGGATTCATTACCAACAACGAGCGTTACAACCAGATTATCGATATCTGGACACGTACCAATTCAAGAATTACCGAGAACCTGATGAAACAATTATCATCTGACCGCCAGGGATTCAACGCGGTTTATATGATGCTTGATTCAGGAGCCCGTGGTTCTAAAGAACAGATCCGCCAGTTAGGTGGAATGAGAGGCCTGATGGCAAAACCACAAAAGTCGGGCGCCAGCGGAGGTGAAATTATCGAGAACCCCATTCTTTCCAACTTTAAGGAAGGCTTGTCGATCCTTGAATATTTTATCTCTACTCACGGTGCGCGTAAAGGTCTTGCCGATACTGCCCTTAAAACAGCTGATGCCGGTTATCTTACAAGAAGGCTGGTTGACGTTGCGCAGGACGTTATCATCAACGAAGAAGATTGTGGAACATTAAGAGGACTTGCTGAAACTGCATTGAAGAACAACGAAGATGTTGTTGAATCACTGTATGACAGAATTCTCGGACGTGTATCTCTGCATGATATTTACCATCCGTTAACAGGTGAATTGATTATTGAATCGGGATGGGAAATTACCGAAGATATAGCAGAGAGCATTGAAAAATCTCCTATCGAAATGGTAGAGATCCGTTCAGTGCTTACCTGTGAATCGAAACATGGCGTATGTGGCAAATGCTACGGCCGTAACCTCGCTACCGGAAGAATGGTTGGTAAAGGTGAAGCGGTAGGTGTTATCGCTGCACAGTCAATCGGTGAGCCCGGAACACAGTTAACACTTCGTACTTTCCACGTGGGAGGTACCGCATCAAAAGCGGCGACCGAATCACAAATGGTTGCAAAGTTTGCTGGTAAACTCGAGTTCGAAGAAATCCGTACCATCCCATATAAAACTGAAACCAAAACATTTGATGTTGTTTTAGGTCGTTCAGGTGAAATACGCATTATTGATCCGAATACAAGAGCAGTTTTATCAACCAACAACGTTCCTTACGGCGCGCAGCTGCTGGTTAAAGAGGGACAGATTGTAGAGAAGGGTCAGCTAATGTGCGAGTGGGATCCATACAACGCGGTTATTGTTTCTGAAATGGCCGGTAAAATTGATTTCGAACACATCGAAGAAAATATCACTTTCCGTGAAGAGTCGGATGAACAAACCGGATTTAAGGAAAAGGTAATCATCGACAGTCGTGATAAAACGAAAAACCCGGTAATTAAAATTGTTACTGACGGCAAAGGCAAGGATAAAGAAATCCTTAAAGCCTATAACATCCCTGTAGGTGCTCACATTGTTGTGAATTCCGGAGCTAAAATTATTGCCGGACAAGTGCTGGTAAAAATTCCGCGTGCTACCGGTAAATCCGGTGACATCACAGGAGGTCTGCCACGCGTAACAGAACTCTTTGAAGCGCGTAACCCATCCAACCCGGCAATTGTTTCTGAGATCGACGGAGAAGTGTCTTACGGTGGAATCAAACGAGGTAACAGGGAAATTATCATCACCTCGCGCGACGGGGATGTTAAAAAATACCTGGTGCCATTGTCCAAGCACATCCTTGTTCAGGATAATGATTTTATAAGGGCAGGTTCACCGTTATCAGACGGAGCTATTACTCCTTCCGATATCCTTAGCATCAAAGGACCTGCAATGGTTCAGGAGTATCTTGTTAACGAGATTCAGGAAGTTTACCGTTTGCAGGGTGTGAAAATCAATGATAAGCACTTCGAGGTGATTGTTCGCCAGATGATGCGTAAGGTGGTGATTGAAGATCCGGGTGATACCAAGTTCCTTGAAAAAGAGCATGTAAATAAAATAGATTTCATGGAGGAGAATGACTCCATTATCGATAAAATTGTAGTTATGGATCCGGGTGAGTCGGCATCTTTTAAAGCCGGTCAGATTATCAGTATCCGTCGTTTACGTGATGAGAATTCCATTCTCCGCCGTAAGGATATGAAACTGGTAGAATCACGCCCTGCGATTTCAGCAACCTCAACTCCATTACTCCAGGGAATTACACAGGCATCGTTGCATACCAAGAGCTGGATTTCTGCGGCATCGTTCCAGGAAACTACCAAGGTACTTAACGAGGCAGCCATTGGAGGAAAGATTGATTACCTTCTCGGATTGAAAGAGAACGTAATTGTAGGACACCTGATTCCTGCCGGAACCGGATTACGTGAGTATGAAAAACTCATTGTGGGTTCACAGGAGGAATATGATTTGTTAATGGCTTCCAAGAAAACTGATAAGGAAGAATTGGCAGGACAAGAATAATAATGCATAAATGCACGAGCCGTCTGTCAAACAACAGGCGGCTCTGTTTTACCCCATAATAATTGATTAACTTTACTTAAACCGAACTATCATGGAAGATAAAAACCAACCTCCGCATCTTAATATTGAACTTACTGAAGAAATGGCCGAAGGTATTTACAGTAACCTGGCCATCATCACTCACAGCAATAGTGAATTCGTTATTGATTTTGTAAAAGTGATGCCGGGTGTTCCCAAAGCAAAAGTTAAATCAAGAATTGTTTTAACTCCACAGCATGCAAAACGACTTCTTTCTGCAATAGCAGATAATATTTCCAAATTCGAGGCTGTTCACGGTACGATTAAGCAAACTGAAGGCATGTCAATACCGATGAACTTCGGTGGACCGACTGCGCAGGCATAAGATTTTTTTATGCTTAATCGAGTGCCCTCTTGTTAAAAATAATGTAACCAAAATGAAACAGTACGGTGAACTGGTTGTCGCGCTTTTCATAATAATTCACACTCAGACTTGCCGGGCCGACCGGGCTGTGATATACTCCCGCAACTGATGCTATTGCGGAACGTGAATCGAATGCATTTTCATATTTTGGTTTGAGATCGGTGGTCTGCATGATTTCCTGGAATGGTTGAAATATATAACCCTCCATTCGGAGTTCAACGTTGGCAAAGAGAGTGACGATAGCATTTAATCCCATCCCGATATAATTATTGGCTTTATATTTATCGAGGAAAATTGTTTTACTGTGTGCTATTGGCTGAAACGCTTGCGCGGATAAAATTGTAGCGGTGTAATTTGCGAAAAATGGTTGAGAGGATAGAAACATATCGGTGTACAAACCCAATGTAAAAGGCCCTACGCGTTTAAAGTTATTGTGATAGATCATCCGGAGCTGGAACCAATCGTGCAGGCGGCTTATGGTGTCGTTATAAATACTTGTAGTACCGGGCAAGGTTTCTTCTTCACCTGATACAATTTTACCTGTTATTTTGAAGAAAGTTCCTTTGGTGGCATACATTTTCCGGTTAAGTGTATTCCGTTCGAAATTTATAGATCCGGTCCAACCAGCAAACTGTGTTTCATCAGCAATATCCTCACTGGAAAACTCCCGTGTTTGATAATATCGGTTAATCAGGTTAATGGAACCTCCTGAAATAAATGCCTTTCCTTTGTTTCCAGCAGGAATTCCCAGGTTCAATCCATAAAAACGATCGGTTTGAATCAGGTAAGCAGGCTTTACATCTTCCAGGAATGCGGAACTGCTTCTGAAATAGTCGAAACGGTTAATGATGGCAACCGGCTCAATATAATATTTGAATTTTCCCGGAATGTCATAACGCAGTTTAATAGCAACGGAATTATATAACTTTCCAAAATAAATATTCCCGTTTAAATTCAGCGCATGCTTTCCCCATATGTTATAATCGAGTCCAACAAAAGCTTCATTAATGGGGTTGGATGAAATATTTCCTCCGAAGTCTACGCGTAAATCTTTTTCTTTTTTGATGAGAAGATCCATGTCAAAATAGCCGGTGGAATCATTGTATTTAAGACGAGGAAAAATTGATTTGATGTTATTATCACTCAGCAATTTGAAATATGCCGGTTTTATTTGTTCGATTGAAAGGCATTCATTTTCGCGATTCAGAATGTTTCTTACATAGTGTTCCTGGTTGTGTGTAATTCCGGTTGCAGTAATTTCATCAATCAAAATTTCCTGGAATTGTGACCGGAATAATTCTCGTTTATTTTTTACGGAGTCAGGAGAAACGCGGCTATCGATCCTGCTGCGTATATCATCAATGCTTCTCATGGTAGCCTGGTAACCAGAATCAATAGCAGCTCGCATGTCATCAAATTCAAAAAGGCCGATATTAGTAACAACAGGGTTCAGCATAATATCATTTTCTCTTGGTACTGAATAAGTGGTGTTTTGAACCAGCATAGTTTTAAACATCGAAAAAAGATTTTCCTCGTATGGAATATCTGCATAGGATCCGGCATTTACGCCGATAATCACTTCCGGATTGAAATCATTCAACATCACATCCACCGGGAAGTTATTGTAAATACCACCATCGAAAAGTATCATGTTCTCAAATGAAACCGGTGTAAAATAAAGAGGGTAGGCCATTGAAGCTCTGACCGCCATTGGTAAATCACCCGATTTAAAAATTACAGGGCGCTTGGATTTGATATCCGCAGCTACGCAACGGAAAGGTACAAACAGGCTGTCGAAATTATATCCTGCCAAAGCAATGGCTGCCGACATATCCTGCATCAACGCGAAATCGGATCGTGCTGAACTGACAACACTGCTAGGTAAGTGGGTTTTTAATGTTGAGTCAATTGAAAATTTCAATGACACCCACGATGCATTGACTTCTTCCTGGTTGTAGTAATAGGCCAGGTTTTCATTAATCTGCCCGGTGGCCCATTCACGAAATTCGTTCGACATGACCAGTGCTTCGATTTGTGATGGTGAAAGACCAATAGAATAAAGTGATCCAACAACAGCGCCTGCCGATGTTCCGGTGATATAGTCAATAGGAATACCATTTTCCTCCAGCGCTTTCAAAACACCAATATGCGCCATCCCGCGTATGCCGCCACCACTCAAAACAAGCCCTGTCTTCTGCGCAAGCAAAACAGCAGGTAAAAATAAAACCAGCAATATGACCAGGTTCAGCTTAAGTTTCATGAGAAGTAGCTTCCGGATTTATGCTTTTTATTTTGGAAATAAGAGAATTAAAATACCCTGGTGATCCTTTCAGCCGGGAGCCATACCAGCTGAAATATTCACCATTAACTAATTCCACCTGGCAACCTGGTAAAATATCAAGAAGTTCCCGAATATGTTTTTCTTTGAAAGGATAAGGTTCAGAAGAAAGTAAAATGAGTGAGGGATTCAATTCCCTGATTGTGGCAGCATCAAGTGAGGGATAACGCGATTCATTAGTCAGCACATTAACAAAACCGCATCGTTGCATCATATCATTGATGAAGGTTCCCGGTGCAGCAGCCATAAAAGGATCTCTCCAAATGAGGTACAGCGTGGGAGTTTCTGGTAGCGGTTCAATAATACTGAATTGCCGGATGATGATATTATTTATTTCCCTTGCTTCAAAAATTTTACCTGTTAGTTCACCCAAATTTTCAATCATACTAACTGTATCAGCCAATGATTTGATATCACTGATCCAGACGGAATATTTTTTTTCCAGAGAGAGAATATCTTCTTTTAAATTTTCTTCTTTATTGGCAATGATCAGGTCGGGATTTATGTCATCAATTTTTAAAAAATCGATGGTTTTTGTTCCGCCTATACGTTTTTTATTTCTGAAAATAACATCCGGGTGGATACAGAATTTTGTAATCCCTGCGATTTCTTTTTCGAGGCCCAGGTCAAACAACAACTCAGTGATGGAAGGAACCAAAGAAACAATGCGTGAAGGAGGTTGATCTAACCTGACTTCACGCATCATCTGATCAGTATAAATCATAATTGTAAACTTTAATTGGCAAGCGCTTTTACAATATCGAAACGCGTGATGATGTAATTTTTATCTTGTTTAAAATCCTTGACTAATACTGCGGAATCCGCATTTTTTACCATGCCTGACAATACCTCGAGCGGGGTAGAGGCATCAACAAATGGCAACGCATCCTGCATGATGGAATTAACCTGTTGTGATGAAATTTCAGGATTTTCAATGATCTTATTGAATACCAGGTTTTCATTAATGGAACCAATGATGCGATTATCCTGCGTAACGGGTAATTGTGAAATTCCGTGCGAAGTAATAAGCTTTAATGCTTCACCAATGGTATTGGTTGCATGTATGGTTATCAACTCACCGTTTTTGTTGGATGCAACAATATCTTTTGCGGTCATTCCCTTTTTATCAGTATAGCCTTTTTCCCGCATCCATTCATCGTTAAAAATTTTTCCAAGGTAACGAGTACCATGATCATGAAAAATTACAACCACAACTTCACCTTCTTTAAAATTTTCTTTCAGCTGGAGCAATCCCGCAATAGCGGAGCCTGCTGAATTTCCGACCCAGATACCTTCCTTTTGTACGATTTGGCGCGTCATGAGTGCAGCATCCTTATCGGTAACTTTTTCAAAATGATCAATCAGGTTGAAGTCGACATTCTTCGGCAGAAAATCTTCACCAATACCCTCTGTTACATAAGGATAAATTTCATTTTTATCGAAAATGCCTGTTTCCTTATATTTTTTAAAAATCGAACCATACGTATCAATCCCCCAAACTTTTAAGGCCGGATTTTTTTCTTTCAGAAATTTTGCGGTGCCGCAAATTGTGCCACCTGTTCCTACACCCACTACCAAATGATCAATTTTTCCTTCGGTTTGTTCCCAGATTTCTGGACCGGTAGTTTCATAATGCGCCTGGGTATTGGAAGGATTGTCGTACTGGTTAGGATAATAAGAATTTGGAGTTTCTTTACTCAAGCGGGCTGAAACGGAATAATAAGACCGGGGGTCTTCAGGTTCAACATTGGTAGGACAAACAACCACTTCGGCGCCAAAAGCTCTCAGGGCATCAACCTTTTCCTTGCTTTGTTTATCGGTGGTAGCAAAAATACATTTGTATCCTTTCACGATGGCAGCAATAGCCAGTCCCATTCCGGTATTTCCGGATGTGCCCTCGATTATGGTACCTCCCGGCTTCAGAAGACCTGCCTTTTCAGCATCTTCTATCATTTTCACTGCCATGCGGTCCTTAATGGAATTCCCGGGGTTAAAAGTTTCAACTTTTGCCAGAACCGTTGCCTTACATTCTTCCGTTACCTTGTTTAATCTTACAAGTGGGGTATTTCCAATGGTTTCTAGTATATTTTTACAATACATAACTGTCTTCAAATTTAGGTTGCAAAGGTACAAAAAGCAGGTTAAAGCTGAAAAGAAGTTAACGGTTAACTTAGGTCATTAATTGGGTGCAGGTAAATATTCTTCAAATAATGTATTTACTAATCGTACCGTATCACCCTGGAGGGAGAAATCCTGGCAATCACCATTGAGGGGCCAATAAGCATTAGCAGGCAGGCAATAATAGTACCCGAATTTATTAGTATCAGGTGAAGCCATGAAAAATTAACCGGCACTGTTGCCACATAATAGGATTCCTGCGGAAGTGAAATTAGTCCGAATTTTAACTGAAGAAAACACAAAGTAAGTCCGAGCACATTTCCTGCAAGAATACCACCTCCGATCACAGGCAGGGCGATATAGATAAAAATTTTGCGAATGCTGCGATCCGTAGCGCCCATGGTTTTTAATATCCCGATAAGACCGGCGTTTTCAAGAATAATTATCAGCAAAGTTGATATCATACTTATTCCTGCAATTAAAAGTATAAGCGTAATTATGATAACTACATTTATATTTTGCAGATCGAGCCAGTGAAAAATCTGGGGATATTGTTCTTTGATGCTTTGAGTATAGAACTGGTAACCTGCAGTGTTGTAAACCTGATCATTCACTGTTTCAAGCCTGGAAAAATCATTTAGTAATAATTCAATTCCTCCGGCCTGGTCGAGTTGCCAGTTGTTGAGTCGGCGGATCAGCGCGATATCGCAAAAAACATATATGTTATCAAATTCATCAAGCCCTGTTTCGTACACACCGGCTACTTTCAGTTTCCGGATACGCGGCGGTTGTTCAATAAAATAAATAACCATATCATCGCCTGGATTGAGCGATAGTTTCCGCGATGTTTTTTTAGAAATAAGAACTTCATTTACATGCAGGGAGTCTCCAATGCGGATAATGGATCCTGAAACAATTTTATTCTGAAAAAAATCCCAGTTATAACTATTTGAAATACCTTTTAAGACAATTCCTTCAATTTCTTCATCGGTCTTGATGATACCTGCTTTCGTAGCATATTCCTGAACATGAAAAATATCGGGATTGGATTTAAGCTGGCTGATAAAAGGGGCATTTACGGAAAGAGGACTTTCCTCATACGAATTGTTGCTGTCGAAATTATTTATCCGGATATGTGCACCAAAACCAATTACTTTTTGAGTGATCTCATTCCTGAATCCGGTGACCACCATAACAGCAACAATCATTACAGCTACACCTAAGGCAATTCCCGCGGTAGAAACACGAATGACGGGATTAGCAAAACGCGATTTGCCGGTTTTCCCACTCAGTATTTTTGAAGCAATGTAACGTTCGTAACTCACTTTAATCCTATTTGATTTTTCACGGTAAAATTACCACATTCGCACCATGTACAGGTAATTAAATAAACTATGGCGAAATATAAACATTTTCCTCTTTTGCTGTTCTCTCTCCTGGTTTTTAGCCGCTGTGGTGCACAGCAGGCAAAAGTTGCCACGGAACCAGTGTTTGCAAGCCAGATTAAAACAGGCGCTGCACAATGGGAACGCTACCTGCCGGAGTTAAAGGGTAAGAAAATCGGAGTTGTTGCTAACCAAACCTCGTTGGTGAACGACATACACCTGGTTGATTTTTTAATATCAAAAGGCGTATTGGTAAAAACCGTTTTTGCACCAGAGCATGGCTTTCGCGGCGAAGCAGGTCCCGGCGATAAAGTTGCTTCGGGTAAGGATGAAAAAACAGGGTTGCCAATTGTTTCCCTTTACGGAAAGAGAAGGAAACCGGAGCCAGCCGATCTTAACGGTTTGGAATATGTGATTTTTGACATGCAGGATGTGGGCGTTCGTTTCTACACCTATATCTCAACTTTGCACTACCTGATGGAAGCTTGTGCAGAGAACAATATCTCTATTATGGTATTCGACCGGCCGAATCCAAACGGATTTTATATCGATGGTCCTGTACTCGATACCGCTTTCAGGTCGTTTGTCGGGATTGCACCTATTCCGGTAGTACACGGACTAACGATTGGAGAGTATGCGTTGATGGCGAATGGAGAGGGATGGTTGAAAAATAAAGCTATATGCAAGCTTCAGGTAATTAAATTGGAAAATTATTCCCATGATCTCAAATACGAATTACCTGTGCGGCCTTCTCCAAATTTGCCCAACATGGCTTCAGTTTACTTATATCCTTCACTCTGTTTTTTTGAAGGAGCAGCAGTTTCTGTCGGACGGGGTACTGCGATTCCTTTCCAGGTAATGGGATACCCGGGTTATGAAAAAGGGGAATATACATTTACTCCGGTTGAAATACCCGGAATTATTAAAGATCCGCCTTACGAAGACCAGGAATGCAAAGGAACGCTTCTTGCGGAAGCATGGCCGGAGCTAATAAAAAGTCCACAGTTAAGAATTGAATGGCTCATAGAAATGTATAATGCCTTTCCTGAAAAGGAAAAATTTTTTAATAATTTTTTTGAGAAACTTGCAGGCAATGACAAATTAAGAAATCAGATCATAGCAGGTGAAAGTGCCGATGCTATAAGGAAAAGCTGGCAGCCGGAGCTGGAGCGTTACAAGACACTGCGCATGAAATACAGGATGTATCCTGATTAAAATAAAAAAGGCTGTCGTTTCGCGACAGCCTTTTTTATTATTTGCAGGACTTATTCATGAATATTGAATTTGAATCGTCCTATCTGACCTCCTTTTTGGATTATCAGCATATACATTCCTCCCGAATAACCGGGCAAGTCAACTTGATCACCTGTTTTTCCTTCGTTTGCAATTCGTTCTTCTGCCAGTAATTCCCTACCGGCCATATCGCATACTTTTACAGTGTAAGGTTTGTCATCTTTTGATTCAAACACATAACTCAATTCATATTTGGTAGGGTTAGGATAGGCATTCAAATGAATAGCACCTGCTTCAGGAGTAAAACGTAAATTAGGATCAGTGAATGTGGTGAAAGAATCTCCTGGTCCCCACATGGAAGTACTTCCCGCATCGCATTTAGTAGCCACCCAAACGTTATAAGTTGTTTCAGGATCCAAACCCATTATCCAGTATTCTCCGGGATCCGGTGAAGCCGATATTTTTATGTGCCTGTAATCAGTTGATCCGCTCACCGCCCAGCGAACCATAACGCTGTCAACAAGTGTAGAAGGTGTCCAGGTAACAAGGGCTTTGTTAAAACTGATTTCACTTATTGCAAATGGGCCGATTGCAGGACACGCTGAAGGGGTAGTAAAGAATTTTGGTGCTGAATAAAGACTTACGTTACTTGCGCATGACGAACGTACACTCCATTCATAACTTGTTGATGGTGTCAGTCCTTCAATGATCCCGGAAGTAAGCGAATTAGATGATCTTCTGTAAAAATAGTTTTGAGTTCCTACTGCCCGGTAACGGATCACAAATTTGTCGGCTTGTGTATCAAACCATGAAACTTTTGCCATGGTGCTGTTCACCACATCATTCGATAAATTCTGCGGAGTGGAACCGCAAGGCAATGGCCCGTTTAATGTGGTGAATTGCTTGATAATGCTTCCGTTTTGAATACCGCTGCAAATGGCTACCACGCTCCATTTGTAAAGTTCACCTTCGGTAAGTCCGGTGAGCGTTAACTTGCTTTGTGATCCTGCAACATTCATTGAAAAATTTTGTGCAGTAGATACCCTCGTGTATACCACGCGAAATGAATCGGCGGTAACAGATGGATTCCATGAAATTACAGCGCTTTGTTTAGTGATGCCATAGTGTGATAGCATGTTTGGTGTTCCACAGTGCTGAGACGATAATGAAGTAACAGTCATAGATTGCGGTACCGATTTACAGCCAAATCCATTAATAGCACGTACTGTATATGTACCGGTGTTGTTAACTGTGATCGCATCAGTGGTCGCACCATTCGACCACAAATACGAATGGGCTGTTGGCTCATAAGCCGATAATTGAAAGGCAGATGATGGAATGTAAGCACTCATGATGGCCGGTGCCTCAGGAGCAGGTTTATAAACCACATCAAAAGTTGCTGTTGATGTGGTAATTCCTGTAAGATCGGTAATATCTACTGAGTATGTGCCTGCAGTGCTGATATTAATCGACTGTGTGGTTTGTCCACCGGGAGTCCATAAATAGCTGCTTCCTGCAGATGCTGTTAAGGTCATGTAATTACCAGGGCAAAGCATACCTGAATTATTTGATGCTGTAATTGTTGCCGGTGGTGTATTTACATTAACAAGTGTAATTTCGACCGGAGCGGATGTTGCAGAACATCCCGAAGCAGAATAAGCAGTTACACTGTAAAAGCCCGCTGTGTTCACTGTAATGGATGTAGTGGTTTGACCTCCCGGTGTCCATACATACGAAGAGCCACCTGCTCCTGTAAGTGTTACACTGCCGCCAGGTAATAACGCTGTTGGTCCATTGGCGCTGATAGTAGCATTAACGACAGGAGCAACGGTGATAATGGTTGGCTGCGATGTTGTTGAACAACCTGCACTATTTGTAACTCTAACGGTGTATGTACCTGCTGACGTTGCATTGATAGTTTGGGTAGTCTGGTTGCCCGGCGTCCATAAATAGGATGTACCACTGCTTGCTGTTAAGCCAACTGATCCACCGGCACACAGTGAGGTTGATCCTGCGGGTGTGATATTAGCAACCGGGAATGATGACACCACTACATTGGTAGCAGTTGAGGTTGCGGAACATCCGCTACTGTTTGTCACGCGAACGGTATACGAGCCGCCGGATGATACGTTTATTGATTGTGAAGTTTGTCCGCCCGGCAACCATAAGTAGGATGTTGCACTACTGGCACTAAGAGTAACCGTACCACCCGTACAAAATGTAGTAGGTCCGTTGGCGGAAATAGTTGCTGATGGAAGTGCATAAACAGTTACTGTGGAAGGATTCGACGTTGCAGTGCAACCACCGGCTCCTGTTACACGAACGGTATAATTTCCCGTAGACGTTGCCGTTATTGACTGAGTTGTTTGTCCTCCGGGAAACCACAAATAACTGTTAGCAGCTGATGCAGTAAGCGAAACACTTCCACCCTGGCAAAAAGCTGTATTTCCACCGGCAGTTATAGTTGCTGTAGGAGTTATTCCTACACTAACATTTACTGGAGATGAAGTAGTGGAACAGCCTCCTGCATTTGTAACTCTTACAGTGTAAAATCCGGCTGTTGATGTGGTTATCGATTGCGTGATTTGTCCCCCCGGCATCCAAAGATACCCTGACATTCCCGAAGGAGCTGTCAGGGTAACAGATGCGCCAGGGCAAAGTGTAGTTGATCCTGCTGTTGTTATTTGAGCACTGGGAGCCTGTATTACCGAAACAGTAACTGCATTTGCAATTGCAGCACATCCGGCACCTGAGCCCACTGTTACATTATACGTTCCGGAAGCACTCACAACTATCGACTGAGTAGTTTGTCCACCCGGAGTCCATTGATATGAAGTACCTGAACTTGCTGTGAGGGTTACTGTACCTCCTGTGCAAAAAGTGGTGTTACCTGAAGGAGATATGGTGGCAGTTGCCGAACCACATGAAGGAGGTGCAGCATTCAGGAGCAATGAAGCATTTGTGGTAAGCAACACCTGGTCAATTTCAAGTTTATCATTACCGGGAGTCAGTTTAAGAATGTGATTTTGAATAGTTATATTCTGGAAACGGATGACTTGTTGTGTACAGGCATCATAACGGTACCAGGTCCAAGCAGTGTCGCTGATACAGCCAATTGTTTTGGCAGCATTATTATCCAGCTGAATATTCATGCTTGAGGTGACACCGCCACGGCTACGTGCTCTTATCCACACATACAAATTATTGTTTGAATTGCCACGGGGTGCAAAATGATATTCAACAGGCTGAGGATTTGTTACGCCATCAGGCCAGGCCAGGTAACTGGTGAAATTAGTATAGTCACCGGCAGCAGTTCCTGCAGGCACAGCTGTTTTAATAGCCACCTGCGTGTTTACGTTGTCGAATAATTCAGCCTCCAGATTAAAATCACGCGACCAGTGTGAAGGATGTGTTTGCTCATGCCATCCGTCTAACTGGTAGAATACAGGGGCAGAGGGATTTGATTTATCATAGATGTAGGTGCTACCTTGTCTCTTAACTTTAAAAGAAAGTGTTTGTCCGTCAAGTGTAATTTTGGCAACACTTTCATTTTCGGCATTACCAATCATACTGCTATTAGGCTGTATGGTACCGGTAATTGCATATTTGCTGATAGTGTTATGTTTACGCACCACCACCAGTTTTCTCAGGTCGCCGGTCCAAAACGCATAGCCGGGAGCGGTAGGAGTTACATAACTGTTTCCTACATCACCTGACATCAGTTCACCATTGCGCAGGAAGTCTTCATACCTGCTGGTTACCGCCTGGGCATATGAAGGCATAGCAGCCTGCCAGATCCAGTTTTTTGAATCAGGCCAGGGAGCTGCCAGTGAGAAGAAGCCTGGGTAATAAAATTCTGCTCCGGTCATACCAAGGCATTTCAGCAAGCCCAGCCATTGTGCAGGTCTGATATTTTTTTCTTCATCCACGTCCCAGCCTGCGGCTACGAACGGAGAATACAACCGGTCACCGGCAGCCAGTTCATTCACACGTGATTCCACAATCCACTGCCAGCCATGCCATGCTGAGACCCAGTTTCTCCAGTTATTGGACCAGCGTGGATAGAAATCAGGTGTTGGATAATATTGCCCGTTAATTGAAGAATTTACCGATCTTGCTTCGCTGTATTTCATACGGTATTCCGGGAAACCGTCAATTGCATATTCAGTAAATTTCGCTGAACTCAAACGAGGGTGTGACATTATAATATCACGGTACGATTGCGTTTCATTTTCTTTATATTTTCTTGCGAGAAAAGATTTCCAATCGAGACCTGATGCATTCTTTGCAGCAAGCACCGCAGGGTCCATAGCCATTGCTGCTTCGGATGGATGTGGGAAGACCTCACCATTTTCATTTATTACATCTACATTTCGGTTTAACCTGGAATACATGTCGGTAACCATTGTGTAAATGGCATTGCCATCGGCATTGTATGAAGAAGTAGGAGCAGTAGGTCTCCAGATTTTTGAAGTGGTTACATTTCCGTTGACATCAATAAACTGACCACTTGAATTTTGAAGGTAATGTGCGGCAGTTTTACTTTGATTGGTGAGTTCACTATTGTTGCCATTTAATTGTCCGCGGAAAATAATAAGTGATAATTTAAAGTCAGGATTAGCATTTGCCGCATTGGTCCAGGCAGTTTCAAAAAGACCATTACCCAATCCAACCTGGAAGTAGTAATTGAAATTTTTTGCTAATTCAGTTTGGATGGTGGCACTGTTAGTAGCAGCCTGCTGGTTGGAAACACCGGGTTGCAATAATCCTCCCATAAATTTAGGATCCATCCAGTTGAAGTTTTTCATCAGGGTGTTACCAGGTTTGTGCCGTGGAAGCGGGTACTGCTGTATTTGTTCAATTGCAGAAAGTGAAACTGCGGGATGACCCGGAGCAAATTCATTCGGGTCAAGCGGACCTGTTGTTGTAGCGGCCGTAGGAATGGTTCCCGAGTAATTATTAACGAAGTTGTATGGTTGCCCGGTTTGAACTCCCAGGTAATGTTTGTAAATAAGATTTGCAGGAATGGCAGTATTGTAAATAGCCAGCTCATCAATGCTTCCGAAATATTTTACATAACTTATTGAATGGTTCAGATAAAAATTAATATTCCCGCTATTCTGGAATGAACCTGTTGTTACTGTCTTGCTGAATCCTGCAGGAAGCTGTCCATCCACCCAAACTTGCTTGGACCCTGTTGCTGCATCAAAACGAAATACCAGGTGGTGCCAGTTATTATCGACATAATATCCATACGATTTCCTGCCAAGGCCTTCCAGAGAAATTGCAAAGTTGTCTTCAATGGTTGCACCATTTGCGGCTTTATGGGTGGTGCTGAATGTTAGAATCGCATATTCGATCCTGATTGAAAATGCTCCATCAGCACGCTGCATGATATTGGTGGAGTTAAATTTGTAACCCGGTTTTAATAAAAACTCTACGGTTACCGCATTCGATAAACTAAGAGATCCGCCATCGATAAGATTCGAATTGGCATCCAGGGTGAGAAATTTTCCAACCTGTCCGTTAGTACCCACCGTGTACTGGCTTCCATAACTGGTAAAGTTAAGATTGTTCTGACCCATGGAGTCTGTTGAAGCATTGGTCCCATTAAAGGTCCAGTATCTGACAGGATTAACGGTTTGCGCTCCTGCATTGATGATTGCCATTAGAATAAGCAATACCATCATGAGGCAGAACTGGAACGTTGCACTTAAAGAGCCTACACTTTTTAGTACCTGATCTGTAAAATTGTTTTTCATTGTATCTGTTGAGTTTTGTTTGAGTGTTTTGTTTTTTCTTTTTTAGGGCATATGGTTTTTTACTTTTTTGTTCACGATGTATTATGTGTCGTATTTTTTACAAGGTCAACTGTGACAAATATATTCTCCGTGGACAGCCACCGTGGATGATTGTGTATTTTATAGTTACCTATGTAATATTTTACAGGAAAAGCGCTCCTAAATGGTAATGTTTTTTAGCCTTAAGCCAGCTGAAGCCTTGATTCTATTGAGTTTTTTGTTTTTAGCAGGCAGGAGGATGGATGTGAGTTTTAATAGAAAATCCTCCATTGTTGAGTAAGGATGGTTTATTTGCTATAAAAAAAGCCAGTTATTGCATCTGTCACCTCAAAAAAAAAGGGAGGCCCTCCGGCCTCCCAATCACTCAAACAGATAGGATTTTTATAGTTTGACGAGTCGTTCTACGGATATATTGTTATTGTTCTTTACCCGTACCATGTAGATTCCGGAAGGGTAAGCAGATACATCAATCGTCATTTGTACTTTATCATCATTTGGAATGATTTGTTTGCTGTACATAACACGTCCGGCTGCTGAAACAATACTTACCTGCTGCGGCATATTGGAGGTGGTTACAAACGATACGTTGGTTAACGTCGTTGCCGGATTCGGATTGACAATTATCCGGTTGGCATTTCCTTGCGACAGTCGTGGAGTCGGCTCAGTAAGTGTGGTAACGGTTAAGGGTGTACTCCAGGAGGATCGAACACCATTTGTAGAAATAGTACTTACTTCAATATCATAAGTAGTTTGTGATTGCAGACCAAGCAAATAAAATCTTTCAGGATTTGGATTTCCCGAGATGGCAACAATCCTGGTCAAAGTTGCACCGGATGGGGCGTAACGAAACAGAATACTATCGAAATTTGACATATTGTCCCAGGTCAGAATAGCCTTGTCATGTCCCATGTCAAGCATTTGAAGTGACGAGATGGTTGGAGCGATCGGTGCAACAATTACATTGCCTTTTACTGTTCCGGATACTGGATTTTTTTCGCCAGAAGGCTGAATGATCACAGGTTTAATTTCAGTTTGTGTAGCTTTTTGTGCATACGTTAATGAAGTACCGCTCATCGCAAGAACCATAAAAAGCTTAAATGCGTTTTTCCTGATTGCTGTGGCTATTGAGTTATCTTCCATACTGTTTGTAGTTGTTTTTTTCATTGCTTCTTCTTTTAATTTATTAAGTAGTAATTTTTGTTCATTCGATTTGTTGCAACAAAAATAGACTCACCCCCACGCAGATATGAAGCAACTTTTCATACTTCGGCAACTTGTAAGAAATTTTAATTAATTAAATCAATTTAATTCACCAGCAACCTGAAAAAGACTGATAACAGAGGGAAAGTCAGTGACTGAGGATTTTGTTACTTTAAAAGTGTTGAGTAATTTTTAAATTTTTTTGTTGGGTTTCTATACTATAAACAGACTTTTGTGATCATTCAGAGAAAAATGCTGACAAAAAAAAAGAGGGTAACTTTCGATACCCTCTTTCAAAAAATTAATTAATTTAACTATTGAACAGCAAGTCTTTTAGTGGTTGTTTTTCCACCTCCGGTAAGCTGTATCATGTACAATCCTTTTGGATAATTGCTTAGATCCATATCATGAATGTTGATTCCTTCCATGGCATCTATAGTCTCAGTTGAAATCACCTTTCCATTAATTTCCATGATGGAGAGTGTCATTTTTTCATTTTGATCAATCTTAAATGAAATGCTGGCACTGGTACTGGCTGGATTCGGGAACACCTGGACCTGATTTTCGTCAATGTAAAAAGTCATTGAAGGATCTTCTTCAGTGTCAAGGAACGTTTCTGTTAGTTCCGGAGTTTGTTCTTCAATTCCATTTGCAGTTGTACGAACAGAAGGAGTAGTGAACGCCAGGTAACCTGCGTAAGTAGAACTTACACTGATACCACACCAGGAGCGTACCCACCAGCGATAACTTGTTGCCTGATTTGCACCAACAGAGATCTGGTTAGTAGTGTAAGGAACTTTACCGGTGATGTAGACATATCCGGACAACATGTTTTTCATTTTTACATTGTACTGGGTTTGTCCGGTTCCGGGATGCGACCAGGTAAGTGTAGCCGAATTAGAACGAACATCAGAAGTCACAAGTCCATAAGGAGGATCACATGCAGTGCAACTTGAAACAGTAACCGGTACAGATGATGCTGTTTTGGTACATCCGTTTAAATCGGTAACAGTCGCATTGTAATTTCCGGATGTTGACACATTAATAGACTGGCTGGTTTGTCCACCAGGAGTCCAGGAATACGCATAATTGGAAGTCGCAGTTAATGTAACAATACCACCGGTGCAGAATGAAGTAGGGCCGCTGGCTGTGATGGAAGCTGTTGGAAGAGGCCAAACAGTTATGCTCACAGGTGCTGAAGTAGAAGGTGTTGTACCATTGTATACCGTTACCGTGTAGGTTCCTGATGCACTCACTATAATCGATTTGCTCGTAGAACCATTTGACCACAGGAAGGATGTTCCACTGCTCGCAGTAAGAGTAATACTTCCTCCCTGGCAGAATGAAGTATGTGCTGAAGTTGTAATTGTAGCAGATCCACCGCCTGACGATGCTATAGTTACTACTGCAGCAGCTGATGTCGCAGAGCAACCGGAACTGTTGGTAACTCTAACAGTGTAGGATCCTGCTGTATTGGCAGTTATTGATTGTGAAGTTTGGTTACCGGGTAACCACAGGTAGCTGCTTCCTGAAGAAGCTGTAAGAGTAACGCTGCCACCGGCCACCAGGTTCAATGAACCGCTTGGTGAAATGGTAGCCACAGGCAGACTGTTCACTGTTACACCAGAGTTTGCAGAAACCATTGAGCAGCCATTGGAATTGGTAACCCGCACATTATATGTGCCACCTGTAGTAGCAATGATAGATTGCGAGGTTTGATTTCCCGGACTCCACAGGTAAGATGATCCTGAAGAAGCAGTAAGAGTAACAGAACCACCCTGGCAGAATGTTGTAGATCCGATTGCGCTGAGAGTTGCTATAGGAAGCGAATTAACTGTTACAGTTACCGGAGAGGAAGTTGAAGTTCCTACACCATTAGTAGTAACGGTTACAGAATATGTGCCGGATGAAGATACAGTAATTGTTTGTGAAGTAGCTCCATTAGACCACTGATAAGCACTTCCTCCACTGGCAGAAAGGTTAACGCTTCCACCCTGGCAAAATGTAGTAGGGCCGCTAGTTGTGATGCTGGCCTGGGCATTGGTACAGGCGTTAGTAGCATTTCCGTTAACAGCAGTTGAGTTGCTGGTAAGAGTAACCTTATCAATTTCGATCTTGGTATTCAGTGCCGTAATTTTTAACTGGTTATTGGCAGTAGTCAGACCATTGTAAACAACTGCTACGTTGTTGGTATTGAAACGGTACCACACCCAGTTGGTATCCCTGATACAATCGAAAGTATTTACTGTTCCATTGTTTAATGTTGCGGTGAAACCGGTAGCGGAACCATCTTTACTGCGTGCTCTCACCCAAAGGTATTGCGTTGTTGGAGCATTTTTTCTTGGAGTAAAGTTGAAGATGATGTCTGAAGTTGCAATGAAGCTAACATAGCTGGTATAATTTGTAAAATCACCGGCGGTAGTTCCGGAAGGAACAACTGTTTTAATCACAGCACTGGAGTTGGTATTATCAAACAACTCTGCTTCGAAGTTAAAATCTTTCGACCAGGAGTAAGGGTGAGTTGCCTCATGCCATCCGTCGAGCTGATAAAATACCGGAGCAGCGGCATTGGTTTTATCATAGATGTAAGTACTTCCCTGGCGTCTTACCTGGAACTTGAGGGTTTGTCCGTCAAGTGTGATTGTAGCAATCCCTGAATTTTCAGCGTTACCCATCCAATTGGAGTTGGGCTGAAGGGTTCCTGTAATTGCATATTTGGCTAGGGTATTATGTTTTCTGATAACAACCAGTTTACGTAAGTCACCCGATTTAAAAGAATACGCATTGTAAGAAGGTGTAGAATAATTATCAGGTACATCACCTTCCATCAGGAAGCCGTTGCGCATCAAATCTTCGTAACGGCTGCTGATAGCCTGTGAATAAGCAGGCATAACAACCTGCCATGCCCAGTTCTTTGGATCCTGGTAAGGAGTGGATAAAGTAAAAAATGAAGGATAAAAGAACTCAGCACCGGTCATTGAAAACGTTTTCAACATTCCAAGCCATTGTGCAGGACGAACGTTTTTGGTTTCATCAACATCCCAGCCTGCAGCCACAGGAGGTGAATATAGTTTATCGCCGTTTGCAAGTTCTACTTTTCTTGATTCAGCTACCCACTGCCATCCGTGCCACGCGCTGCTCCAGTATCTCCAGTTATCAGGGTAACGCATGTAAATGTCCCCTGTTGGATAATATTGTCCATTAATCTGTGTGCTGGCCTGGCGCATTTCGCTGTATTTGAAACGCCATGTCGACTGACCATCCACCTGGAAATAGGCAAACTTTGTATTGGCTAATGCCGGAAGGTTCATGAACTGATTGCTATAGGCTTGCGCTTTTTCTCTGGCGCGGCGTCCTTCATAGGTATACCAGTCAAGGCCGCTGTTGTTCTTATCGTTCAATACAGCAGGGTCTTTGGCAAGTGCTGTTGGGTTATTATAGAATGGCAATGTTTCACCATTTTCGAAGATCAGGTCCAGCGGACGAGTCATACGAGAAGTAATTTGCTGCAGATAAAAACGCTGTGTTAATCCATCGTAAGCGATAGAATCGACCGGTGCGGCAGGGCTGAGCCATTTGGTAGATGTTACATTTCCCGATAGGTCAAGGAACTGACCTGAGCTGTTGCGCAGGTAGTGATTATTGCTCATACAATTACATTCTGCGTAAGCAATACCGGAACTTTTACCGATATTTCTGGGATTCAATTGTGGCCAGAAAGAAAATGCACTGGTTTTTTTAGAAGGGTTATTATTTGCATAATTGATAAACCATCCTGAAAATTTCGTGGTATCATAAGCATAACCATATTCACCCGTGTTGCTGGCAATGAGTATAGATTGATTGAAATTGTTGATCAGGTCAACCTGCTGCACTTTCGCATTGGCAAAAGCTTGGGTGTAGGAAACACCCGACTGCAGTAATCCACCCAGGTATTCCACTCCATAAAGAGCTACGTTAGGCATCAGGGTATGACCGGTTTTGTAACGGGGCACAGGGAAGGAAAGCACCTGGTCGGTTGCATTAACCGATACGCTCGGATGACCAGGAGCATATTCAGTTGGATCGATGGCACCGGTAATGCTGGCAGCAGCAGGTACCGAACCGGAATAATTGTTTACAAAATCATATGCCTGTCCGTTTTGAACACCCAGGTAATGCTTGTAAATAAGTGCGGAAGGAATGGCAGAATTATAAATAGCCACTTCATCAATACTTCCAAGATATTTTACATAACCAATAGTATGGTTCAGGTAAACAGTTGTGCTGCCACTATTGGAAAAGGATCCCGGGGTAACAGTTGTGGAAAAGCCGGAAGGTAACTGGCCATCTACCCAGATTTCCTTGGTTCCTGAAGACGCATCAAAACGGAAAACCATGTGATGCCAGTTATTATCGACATAATAACCATATGATTTCCTTCCGATACCATTCAGATCTACTGCAAATTCATTCACCACATTGGCTCCGGATGAATTTTTATGAGTGGTGGTAAAAAATATTTTTGCATATTCCATTCTCACAGAAAATGCGTCATCACCTCTTTGTATGATTTTACATTGATTGAATAAATAACCTGGTTTTAATAGCATCTCAATAGTCACAGCGTTGCTAAGAGAAACTGATCCTCCATCAATAAGGCTTGACGACCCGCTCAGGGTAATGTATTTACCCACCTGGCCGTTATTCTCAACTGTATAAGCTGAATTATAGGTAGTAAAATTAAGATTGTAGTTACCCATCTGATCGGTGGCTGCGCTGGTGCCATTAAAATTCCAGTAACGAAGGGGATTGTACGTTGTTTGTGCCATAACAGTGACGAAGGGGATCATCATAAGCAATGACACCAGAGAAGCTGTTAATGGCAAATTTCGCCAGGACCGCCCTGCTGGTTCGAGAGATTTTGTTTCAATCATTTTTTTGTATTGGTTTTTGTAATTGGTTTTCTAATACCCATTTCTCCTAGCTGACCCATTCCCGAAAAGTGATTCACCGCTATTTTAGTGGGATTGAGGCCGAAAATAATGCAAAACCCTGAATTAACAAGGGTTTCAGAGTTATTAAATGGTAACTAATTGAAAATCAAATATCAAAGTTATTAACAACCTGTTAATAACCATTTTTTGCCCCTAAAAAGTTCACTTTCACCCAAAAATTTGAAACATTCACCCAACAATACAGAATTTAACCCAAAAATTCGGCATGAAATATTTATAAATTTTAATGGGTTTTTATTCCCCGTTCGGGGTAATTATACTCCCGAAGATGCGGTAGATTTTTTAACTGAAAACATTCACAAAATATATCGATTGATGCAGGTCATATATTTAATAAATAAGATGCACAGTTCCATTTTTTGATGCCCGTTTTCCGGTTATTCCCGACGCAGTAACTTTATATACGTAGGTGCCCTGCGGTGCTTTAACGCCCTCAAAAGTTCCATCCCAGCGCTGAGCGTAATTATCCGATTCAAATATCATCTCGCCCCAGCGATTAAATACCTGCATACGGAATTCTTTAATAGCCTCACCATGGGCACCGAATGTATCATTCATACCATCGCCGTTAGGAGTGAATGAATTCGGAATAAAAATACTCATATAAGGTACTACTTCTGTGGTGTTGGAAGTAGAGGTCACCGAAGGCTGCCCATTTTTATAAGCTACTACCCGGTACTTCCTTGATTGTTCTACCTGTTGCGCTGTTGCGGAAAGGCTTACAAGTAAACCCATACAACACCCCAATACTACAGGCTTAATAAAATTTCTCATAACGCTGTTTTTGATGTTATCCAAAAATACCCCCCGGGGAAAGGGAATAAATTTGAATATCGGTAGTTAGGTTTCGGTTGTAAGTTTTTTATGAAAATGAGCAGGAATGGAGCACCCGGAACCAGGTGACGAGGCCGAAAACAGGGTTGTTGCCGGGTTTTTGAAAGCAACTCTCAAAAAAAACGGCATGCATGATAACCAGCTTTTAATACATGATTTTGCATTTTAAAGTTTTAATCCCGCGTAACTCCTCAGATTCCCTGTCACTTTTTTGGCCTGTGTATAAAATGATGTGGTGAAGGAATTTTAATTTTTAGAAATTTATTTTATATTTACAGTGCAAAAGAGCGACTCGCTTTTTATCCATGACAGCTTTTTCGAATAACGGAATGCCAGGGAGTCGGTGAATTATTAAGAATGATCGTACTAATTCTAAATAAAATTCAAACTATGGAAAACCAAGCACAATTAACTGACCTGCTTTCAGAGCATGAGGGCTGGCAAAAACAAATTCTTTATTTTAAGAGTGAGTTAAAATCTATGAAGGATGAACTTGGAATTATCGTGGCTAAATATTCACCGCGCGATGTTCCTGCCAGCTCTGAGCATTTCCAAAATCAGATTATTTTGCAAAAAGATGTTATGGATATTATGAGGCATGATTTTAAGCAATTCGAAAACCAGGTTGAAGATGCTCAACGTCTGGATGGAAATGTATCGGATTACCTGCTGATGATGCGCAATGCCTATAAGATCCGGTTAAATGATTACGATAAAATTTTTCATGATTTGAAAAATGAATTCGAAATGTTTAAAAGGCAGGAAGCTATTCCCGCATAATTAAGAAAAATTTCCAGGATAAAGGGAAAACCAGAACATTGCTGACAGCATTCCGAGGAAGATAACGCTATCAAGTATCACATACATATAAGGTGCTTTTACCCTGGCACTGAAATAAAGTTGTTGATTTGAATCCGACATATGGTCGTAAGTTATGACCGGTTCAGGTTGATGGGAATTTATTTCATTGGCTGATTTCTGCCATTCGCGTGCTGATGCTGCCATGTGTAAAGTGACTGTGTAGATCGTGTATATAAAAATACGATCCTGGTAAAGGAGGGTTTCACTTTATTAACAGACTATGATTTTGTTACCGGAAATTTTCAATGTTAATCACCCGGTCGCAGAAAAAAGTCTCTTCGCGCACCTGGTTGCTGCATAAAATCACCGTCCTGTTTCCCGCAAGGCCTTTCACCATAATGTTGTACCACTCATAACCTCCGCCATCCAGGTTGGAGAGCGGTTCATCCAGCAACAGAATAGGAGTGTCGGCCATAAATGCCATTGCCAGTTTGCAACGTTGTTTCATACCGGATGAAAAGTTTTTGATCAGTTTATCCGTTGCCCCCATCAATCCCGATTTTTCTATGAGAACCGGAATAGTAATGCCGGCCTGCAATTTTTTATAACGTGAAAAAAAAACTAAATTTTCTTCCAGAGTGAATTCCTCAATCAGTTCAAGGTAGGGTGCCGCAAATGAAATGTAATGATGAACCTGTTCAATGGGAATGAGAGCATTGTTGCCTTGCCAGGATACTGCACCTTCACTCTGACTGATATAACCTGACAACAACTGTAAAAAAGTGGATTTACCGGAACCGTTCTGACCGGTGATGGCAATTTTTTCTCCGCTGTGAATATCAAGATTTACTTTTCTGAAAATCCATTGGTCTCTGAATTTCTTTCCAATGTCAGACAGGTGAATGCTTTTAAATCCGTTCTGGATTTCATTCATCATCTCCTCCGGTATACCCCCGCATAATACCCTTATCGGATGACTTGATAAATTCAATGATCTGATCCTTTACAGGTGTGGAAGGAATTTCTTTTTCAATAATATCAATTGCATTGCGTGTACTAAAGCCTTTGGTATATAGAATGCGATAAATATCCTGGATGAGATTTATAGTATTAACTTCAAAACCTCTTCTTTTCAGTCCAACACTATTAACCCCTACAAATGAAAGTGGTTCACGTGCTGCCTTAGTATACGGCGGAACATTTTTCCGAACTCCGGTTTGTCCTGCAATGAAGCTGTGGGCGCCGATTTTTATAAACTGAGAAACTCCGACATAACCTTCAAGAATAGCAAAGTCCTCGATTGTCACATGACCCGCAAGATTCACTGAATTGGCAAGAATAACTCCATCACCCAGCAGGCAGTCGTGAGCGATATGAACATAGGCCATAAGCAGGCAGTTATTTCCAATGGCTGTTTTTCCAAGAGCCAAAGTGCCTTTATTCACAGTAACCATTTCCCTTATGGTGCAATTGTCACCGATTTGGGCAATGGTATTTTCACCTTTGTATTTAAGATCCTGAGGAATGGCGGCAATAACAGCACCCGGAAAGATCTTGCAGTTTTTTCCTATACGCGCACCGTTAAATATGGTCACATTAGGACCAATCCAGGTGCCTTCACCAATAACAACATCTTCCTGTATCGTGGTAAAAGCATCCACATGAACATCCTTTCCCAGCTTTGCATCCGGATGAATGTTACTTAAAGGTGAAATCATCATCAGTTCTTTTTAACGATTTGTGCCATCATTTCGGCTTCCATCACAACCTTGTCACCTACATATGCTTTCCCCGACATGTGGCAGATGCCTCTCCTGATAGGAGACGCCAGTACCAAATCAAAAACAAGAGTATCACCCGGCATTACTTTTTGTTTAAAACGGGCTTTGTCTATACGAAGAAAATAAGTCCAGTAATTTTCAGGATCATCCACTGTATTTAGCACGAGAATACCACCGGTTTGAGCCATGGCCTCAATCATGAGTACTCCGGGCATGACCGGGTTTTCAGGAAAGTGGCCCTGGAAAAACCATTCATTCATGGTTACATTTTTTACTCCTGTAACTTTTGTTTCAGAGAGCTCAATGATTTTATCAATTAACAGGAACGGGTAACGATGCGGAAGAAATTTAGAGATTCTGTTAATGTCGAACACGGGTGGTGATAATAAATCAAAAACCGGGGCAGGGGATTTGACTTTTTCTTTTTTGATCAGCTGTTTTATTTTTCGTGCAAGCTCAACGTTAGCAGCGTGACCCGGGCGTGCTGCAAGAATGTGTGCTTTAACAGGCATCCCGATAAGGGCAAGATCACCTACAATATCAAGCAATTTATGACGTGCAGGTTCATTCTGAAAATGTAATTGCACATTATTTAAGATTCCTTTTTCCTTAATCTCCACTTGCGGTTTATTAAAAAGAGTGGCAAGCTCATCGAGCTTTTGTTGCGACACCGGCCGGTCGACTACTACAATGGCGTTATCAAGATCGCCACCTTTTATCAGGTTATGCTTAACCAGCATTTCGAGTTCATGCAAAAAACAAAATGTACGGCAGGGTGAAATTTCTTCCTCGAATTCAGAGATCAGATGCATTTGTGCATGCTGTGTTCCAAGCACCGGTGAATTGTAATCCACCATTACTGTAATCCTGTAATCAGCACTGGGAACAGCCAGCATTTCCACTCTTCGTGACGGCTCTTCAAACGTTATAATTTCTTTCAGCTCAAAATAAATCCGCTCCGCATCCTGTTCTATTATTCCTGCTATACGGATGGCTTCCAGGTAGTGCTTGGAACTGCCGTCCATGATCGGCACTTCCGGACCATCAACATCAATAATCACGTTATCCACTTCGGTACCCACCAGTGCGGCCAGGGCATGTTCCGTGGTGCTGATCTTTGCACCATTCTGACTGAGAGTGGTGCCTCGTGAAGTATCAACAACATTATCCACATCAGCATCAATCAAAGGTTGTCCTGATAAATCAATTCTTCTGAATTTGTAGCCGTGGTTAGCAGGGGCCGGACGGAAAGTCAGGTTTACATGTTTGCCCGTATGTAAACCCACGCCTGAAATGGTAACCGGATTTTTAATGGTAGTTTGTCTGATCATCTTAATTTTTCAGGAAATTGTTTGCTTCAATTCAGCAAGCGCCTTTTCAAGTTCCTGTATTTTTTTATCTAAGTCGGGAAGTTTTCTGAATACAACGTAGGTACGGCGATAATCACTGATTGAAAAAGCCGGTGAGCCCTGCAAAATTTGTCCGGGCTCTGTTATACTGGAACCAACTCCCGATTGTGCAGCAATTTTAGTGTTATCGGCTATAGATAAATGGCCAACAATTCCAACTTGTCCGCCTATCATACAATCCTTGCCGATTTTTGTCGATCCTGCAACCCCGGTCTGCGCGGCAATAACAGTATTTTCTCCAATTTCAACATTGTGTGCAATCTGTATCAGGTTATCCAGTTTCACTCCTTTACGGATGAAAGTAGAACCGAGTGTTGCGCGATCAATGGTTGTTCCGGCCCCGATTTCAACATGATCTTCAATAACTACATTTCCTATTTGAGCTACTTTATTATAAGATCCTGAAGCGGGAGCAAACCCGAAACCATCGGCACCTATAATCACTCCAGCATGAAGTGTGCACTCATTTCCGATCACGCAATCGGAATAAATTTTTACTCCTGCAAAAAGCGTGGTATCATTGCCGATAGAAACATTATCACCTACGTATACATTGGGATAAATTTTAACCCTGTTGCCTATGGTCACATTATTTCCAAGGTAGGCAAACGCACCTACGTAACAATCGGTACCGGTGCGGGCAGTTTCTGAGATATAGCAAGGCTGTTCAATTCCTTTTTTATCGCGAACCACCTGATTATACATTTCAAGCAGTTTGGCAAAGCTGGCATAAGGATCGCTTACACGGATGAGGGTCGCAGTTATAGGGTGTTCGGCAACAAATTCGTTGGACACAATAACTATGGAGGCGGCGGTATTGTAGATGTATTCGGTATATTTAGGATTGGCCAGGAAAGAGAGTGATCCCGGAATTCCTTCTTCAATTTTAGAAAGACTTTTTACAGCCGCCTTTGAATCGCCTTCAATGGTTCCCTGAAGTAAGTTGCTGATTTGCTGGGCTGTAAACTCCATTTTAAAGTGATTACCTGCAATTTAAACAGGTTTTATTTGTACCGAGTCACAAAGGTAAAAAGAATGCATGAATCTGCCATAAAACAGGTAAATTAACCCTGTATTCTGTAAGAACAGAAAAAGTGCTTGGTAACGGTGCGGGTAAGCGCTGAAATGTTAAAATTATCGGAGGCATCTGCAATATCAAGCACCTGGCCGGTTTTGAAAAGGATATTGATCTTATCATCTTCCTGGTCGTAGGCGTTGTTTTCAACCGAATGTGAAAAAACAAAATACGCTGCTTCCTGGAAGGAAATTCCCAGATGGTCGGCCAGGTGAGCCTGCCTTTCAGCAATAACCTGCTTTGAAAACGGCGATTTGCCGATCTCGATTTTAAACAAATTCCTGTTTACCAAGCTCCTGCAAAGCGTTGATAACACTTTATCGGGGTGGTTGCACCAGACCTTAATCGATGTAAAAACATCGAAGTCATCTACCTCAGCAAATTTCTCCAGCAAATCAGGGTTTGAACCGAATGCTTCTTCTGAATGATCTGAGTTTAAAAATATAAGCAGTCCCGGGGTTCCGAACAATTGATGCCCGGATGCAGCCAGTTCTTTGGCTCTAACAATTATATTGATGAGCATGTATTCAGCAGCCAGTACCGTTTTATGCAGGTAAACCTGCCAGTACATCAGGCGCCGGGCTGTAATAAATTTTTCGACTGAATAAATTCCTTTTTCCTCAATAGCCAGGTCGCCACCGGCAATATCAAGCATTTTAATGATCCGGTCAGAACTGATAACACCTTCCGAAACCCCTGTAAAAAAACTATCCCGATTTAAGTAATCCAGTCTGTCAACATCCAACTGGCTGGAAACCAATTGGTGTAGAAACTTTTTAGGATGTGTATTATTAAATATTGCGATAGCTTCTTCAAACCGTCCTTCGAAAGTTTTGTTAAGTCGTTCCATAACGAGTTCTGAAATGTATTCGTGCGAAACATCTTTAACGAGTAATTTTTCCAGCGCATGAGAAAAGGGACCGTGACCGATATCGTGCATCAGGATGGCGATGCACGCAGCCCGGGCTTCACTTTCAGAAATGGAATGACCTTTTGAACGAAGCGTTTCAATTGCGTTTGTCATCAAATGCATCGCGCCAAGCGTATGATGAAAACGGGTATGCAATGCACCGGGATAAACCAGGTAAGTTAAACCTAATTGACGAATTCTTGTTAACCGTTGAAACCAGGGGTGTTCAATAATATCATGAACAATTTCGAAAGGAATGGTAATAAACCCGTAAACAGGATCGTTGATTATTTTTTTCTTATTCAAAGCAATACTTTAAGCCTCAGGTTCGATTATAATGTGTAACTTTAAATTCTTCTAAACTCCGTAAAATTAGGTTATTTATGAATAAATTAAGCATTCTCTGGGCTGATGATGAAATTGATCTTCTGAAACCCCATGTGCTTTTTCTGCAAGAGAAAGGTTTTGACGTGACTACTGCTACCAATGGACACGATGCACTTGATTTATTCAATAAACAACGTTACGATATTGTTTTTCTGGATGAGAATATGCCCGGCCTTTCGGGATTGGAAACATTGGTTCGCATTAAAAATAAGAATGCTGAAGTTCCTGTGGTAATGATTACAAAAAGTGAAGAGGAGTACATCATGGAAGATGCTATCGGTTCCAAGATAGCCGATTACCTGATCAAGCCGGTTAACCCCAACCAGATTTTGCTCTCAATCAAAAAAAATCTCGACACGAAGCGATTGGTAAGTGAAAAAGCCACGTCGGTTTACCAGCAGGAATTCCGAAATATCGGAATGACTTTGAATGATAAACTCGATTACAAAGCTTGGGTGGATGTATATAAAAAATTAATTTTCTGGGAGCTGGAACTCGAAAAATCCAAAGATGAGGGCATGTACGAAATTCTCACCATGCAAAAAGATGAGGCCAATGTTCAGTTCAGCAAGTTCATTGAAAATAATTACATCAACTGGCTGAAGCAGGATGATAAAGCACCTGTGATGTCACATACGCTTTTCAGGAAGAAAATATTTCCTGTTGTTGAATCGACTGAGGATCCCGTTTTTTTTATTCTCATCGACAATCTTCGTTTCGATCAGTGGAAAGTAATTGCACCCATACTCAGCGAGGAATTGCAGGTGATCGAAGAAGATGCTTACTTCAGTATTCTTCCTACAGCAACACAATACTCACGAAATGCAATTTTTGCAGGGATGATGCCTGCTGACATTGAAAAAAGATTTCCAAAACTCTGGTTTAATGATGAGGATGAGGGAGGAAAAAATATGCATGAAGAAGATTTTTTTGGTGACCAGGTACAACGTCTGCGAAAGCAAATAAAATTTTCCTATACCAAGATCACGAATTATGAAGCAGGCAAATTGCTTGTTGAAAACATTGCCAATATGTTCCAGAATAAGTTTAATATTATTGTTTACAATTTTGTTGACATGCTGTCACATGCACGTACCGATATGCAAGTAATCAGGGAACTGGCGGATGATGAATCGGCGTACAGATCACTCACTGTTTCATGGTTCGAGCATTCACCTTTACTGGAAGTCATACGAAAAATTACAGCTAAAAAAGTTAAAGTTGTGATCAGTACCGACCATGGCACCATCCGCGTGAAAGAGCCCTCAAAATTGATCGGCGACAGAAATACGAATACCAATTTACGGTACAAGCAGGGTAAAAATCTTAATTATGAAAAGAAGGATGTTTTTGAAATAAAAAATCCTGCCGATGCCATGCTGCCAAGGACCAACCTGAGTACAGCTTTTGTTTTTGCCAAGCAGGATAAATTTTTCGCCTACCCGAATAACTACAATTACTATGTAAATTTTTATAAAAATACATTTCAGCATGGTGGTGTTTCACCGGAGGAAATGATTTTGCCGGTAATCAGTTTGTCGAACAGATAATTTAACTCGTCCTATGCAAACTGCCTCAGGTCTTAACTGGGTTTGTAAGTCCACCGCGAAATTGCCCGGAATTGCCCGTCAATTGCTGGCTGAAGCTGGTCAATGCAGAGTATTTGCTTTTTACGGAGACATGGGTTCGGGTAAAACCACGTTCATAAAAGAAATATGCCGGCAACTGGGTGTGAGTGAAGTAGTGACAAGCCCTACCTTTACCATTGTGAACGAATACTGCTCAGGAACGGGTGAGCCGATATACCATTTTGATTTTTACCGAATAAAATCTGAGTCAGAAGCTTTCGATTTGGGATATGAAAATTACCTTTACAGCGGAAATTATTGTTTTGTGGAATGGCCCGACCGGATCAGTTCCCTCTTACCATTAAAATTTGCCACGGTTTTAATAAATACCAAAGACGAGGAAAGAATTATAACATTAACTTTATGAGTAAATCAATGCACAACGAACCGGGACTGACCTCAATGGTACAACAAGGGATTTTAATGCCCCAGGAGAGTTTGTTGGAGATAAGACACAAGAACCAAAATTTATTCATAGGTATTCCCCGAGAGACCTCGTTCCAGGAAAACCGGATTTCGCTCGTGCCTGAATCCGTTGCTTTGCTGGTGAATAATGGCCACCAGGTGCTCATTGAAACCAATGCAGGCAAGAACGCCAATTTCACCGATACGGATTACAGTGAAGCAGGAGCGCAGATTGCTTATACCTGCGAGGATGTTTACAAAAATTCCAAGTTGATACTTAAAGTGGCACCTCCTTCTGAAAAAGAACTGGAGTTATTGCAGGAGAAACAAACACTCTTATCCATTTTGCAGATTGCCATGCAGCCTCGTGATTTTGTTGCCCGTTTGAAAACAAAAAAAATCACCGCGCTCGCTTATGAATACATGCGTGATGAAACGGAAGTGCTGCCTGTTATCCAGGCCATGAGTGAGATTGTGGGGAGCACCTCCATTCTTATTGCTGCAGAATACCTGAGTCATACCATGGCCGGAAAAGGAGAATTGTTAGGTGGAGTTACCGGTGTGCCTCCCACAGAAGTGGTAATTATTGGAGCCGGAACCGTTGGGGAATATGCAGCTAAAACAGCACTTGGACTGGGAGCGCAGGTAAAGGTTTTTGATAACAACCTTTATAAACTAAGAAGAATTCAGCGCAACCTGGGGCAAAAGTTATATACGTCTACAATTGTCCCCAGTTTCCTGATGAAGGCGTTACGCACGGCGGATGTAGCAATTGGCGCCATTCACGCGAAGGAGGGAAGAACTCCTGTGATTGTGACAGATGAAATGGTTAGCGAAATGCGTTTTGGATCTGTCATTATCGATGTTTCCATCGACCAGGGAGGATGTTTTGAAACTTCCGAAGTCACAAATCATACCAATCCGGTTTTCAGAAAATATGGCGTAGTTCATTATTGTGTTCCCAACATTGCATCAAGAGTGCCGCGCACTGCCTCTTATGCTTTGAGTAATATTTTTACTCCTATTCTGATCAATATCGGCGAAGAAGGAGGCTTAGACGAATACCTCTGGGCTCACAAAACTGTGCGAAGCGGGATTTATTTGTACCGTGGTACCGTTACTAATAAATTCGTAAGCGAACATTGCAAACTGCCTTACCGGGATTTGAATTTGCTGATGGCAGCGAGGATATAGAAAATGTCATTGGTCATTGGGGGGGTGTTGTCTTGTACCAGATGATTCG
>JALYQW010000131.1 GCA_030855635.1 Bacteroidota bacterium
TCAATAAGTTCACGTTCGATTTCCTTAATCCTCGAACGGATTGACTCCATATAAAAATTCAGCTCTTTATCATCCTTTTTTCTCGCATTCTCAAGCTTATTTGATTGCTTCCAACGCAAGGGATGACATGTGCGATTAATCGAAATGTTGGAACGCTTTCCATTCACAGTAATCCGGCAGTAAATGGGTTCTTCACCTGTATCCTGTTTAGCTTTATCATGCTTCAGATAAAAAATAACTTTTGGTGTTTTCATGGTTCATAATATTAAATGCAAATGAACCTTGACAGCGACCTAAAACATAGCAATTGCTTAGCAATTCCACTGTAATCCAGTGTGAATGGAGAAATGGATTAAAAAAAAGGACACCTTGAAACCCGGAATTCTAGAGGTGTCCTAATAGGGAACACTCTTGATGGTCTTTTATGAACTGGATGGACCGGTTTTAGGAAAAAACTCCCTGAAAATGCGCCTTATTCATTTGTTATGACCTTGTGTGAACCTTATGAACAAGTCGTTGCGGAGAGAGTGGGATTCGAACCCACGGTACCCTTTTGGAGCACACACGCTTTCCAAGCGTGCTCCTTCAGCCACTCGGACATCTCTCCCTGGTTTTGTAAATGGCTCCACCGTCGGGCGGAAATTCTCGTTTAAAAGAGGGTGCAAGATAGAAATTTTCCAAATGCCAAATAATAAATTGTGTTAAGGGAATGTAAAGAATTTAAATAGTAAGTTCACCACGTAAAGATTTCCCCATAAGTTGCTTAATATCAGCAAACTTGTTTGTTTTTCCCAATAGAAAATTTAGCTTTGAAAGAGCTGCTTCCAGGGTTAAATCACCACCCCCTATAACCCCCATTTTGGCTAGTTTACTACTGGTTGCATATCGGCCCTGTTCCACTGCCCCTCCCGGGCATTGTGAAATGTTAACGATGACCATACCCCTGTCGCAGGCTTTTTGCAGTTCCTCAATAAACCAACCCTGTGAAGGCGCATTCCCTGAACCAAAGGTTTCCAGGATGATAGCCTTGATATTTTTTGCATTTAATTGGGATTCAAACCACTCTCGCGTCATACCGGGAAAAATTCTGATTACACCCACCTGGTTATTCAACACACTGTGAGTTTTTAATTTTTTACCGTTGGCGGGAATAATTAGATGCCGGTTAAATTTAAGATGTACGCCGGCTTCCGCTAATGGCGGGAAATTGACTGATTGGAAAGCTTCGAACTTGGCAGAATTCATTTTGGTGGTGCGGTTGCCCCGGAAAAGAAAATAATCAAAATAAACACAGACCTCCGGAACAGCGGCCTTACCCTCAAACCTTGTAGCTGCAATTTCAATGGCGGTGATGAGGTTTTCACGGGCATCGGTCCGAATTTCGCCAACAGGCAATTGAGAACCGGTGAGAATTACCGGCTTTGCAAGGTTTTCAAGCATAAAGCTTAAAGCGGATGCGGTGTAGGCCAGGGTATCGGAACCATGCAGAATCACGAACCCGTCGAAATCGATATAATGGTCACGTATTAATTCAGCCATCTTAATCCAATGTGCCGGCTGCATGTCGGAGGAATCGAGCACAGGATCGAATGACACCACCTCAATGGCATAACCAAACTTTTTTATTTCGGGTACCTCGCGACGAATCTGGCTGAAATCAATAGGGCTTAACACACCCGACTCATGATCCTGTATCATTCCAATGGTACCACCGGTATAAATAATCAAAATTCGGGAGCCCGGTTTTGAGGAGGTTTTTGTTTTGAGTTTAGCCATATATGCCGGCAGGCTTTGAGATAAAATTAAAGTGTTGTATTAAGTGATGACAGTTGAAAAAGCATTTCTGCATTTGCCGTAGTGGCCTCTGCAATTACTTCCGCTGAAACTGATTTTATTGCTGCTATTTTTTCTGTAATGATTTTTAAATATGCCGGTTCATTTCGCTTTCCGCGGAAAGGTACCGGAGCAAGGTAAGGTCCATCGGTTTCAAGCAAAATACGATCAAGTGGTAAACCGGGCAAAATAGTATCAAGGCCGGAATTCTTAAAGGTCACCACCCCTCCTATTCCAAGATAAAATCCAAGGGCGATTATTTGCTCCGCCTGATCTGCAGTTCCTGAAAAGCAGTGAAAAACACCGGTTAAATCGGGAGCATTCAGTAGTTTTAACAAGTCGATAATTTCCTGAGTTGAATTTCTACTGTGTATCACAAGAGGCAATTTCATTTCGCGTGCCCATTGTGCCTGCACCAGCAATGCATCCATTTGCTCCTTTTTATGAGTAAGATCCCAATAAAAATCCAACCCGGTCTCCCCTATTCCAACAGCTTGTTCACGATTTAATTGCAGGGATCGGTAAATTACATCCAATTGCTTTTTGTAATCTTCTTTCACAGAACAAGGATGGAGACCGAACATCGGAAAACAAACATTTTTCCATTTTGCAGAAAGAGCAAGCATCCCGCCAAGGCTTTCCGTATCAATGTTTGGCAAACAAAAACGCTGAACTCCTGACTTCCGGGCCGCAACAATCAGGTCATCGCGATCAGTATCGTAATCATTTGCGTAAAGATGTATGTGTGTATCGACTAGGCTCATGCCGGTGTAAAAATAACGTAAATTATGATTTGTAAGGTGAACCGCTTTTCAAACCGGAGATCCACTATTTTTTTGTGTTAATTTGTATGAGAAAAAATGCAGGGTATATTATGAAAGATTATTCTTTACTTATTGCTGATTTTTATGAAGCCTTCCGGCGAAAGGATTACAAGTGCATGCAACAATGCTATTCCAATGATGCCCGTTTCAATGATCCGGTATTTCAAAACCTGGATGCCCATGAGGTGAAAGCCATGTGGGAAATGCTTTGTTTGAACGCAAAGGATTTTGAATTAACGTATAACCATGTTAAAAGTGATGGAGAAATAGGTAGTGCTGAATGGATAGCCCGATACACATTTTCGACCACAGGTAAAAAAGTGATCAACAGGATAAAATCAACCTTCAATTTTAAGGATGGAAAAATTATCGAACACAAGGATGATTTTAATTTTTATAGCTGGTCTTCACAAGCGCTGGGATTACCCGGAATAATTTTAGGCTGGACACCCGTTATAAAGCGAAAAGTACGAATGAAGGCACGAAGATCTCTTGAAAAATTTATGGAAAGCAACGGGTATAATCCTGGTTAAACCTCGCCAGGCTTTTAGCAACTTTTAAAATCCCCTATTCCGTCAAATCCGGCTACCAACTCAACCTGTTTAGTCGGTGATGCCCGTCAGGTAAGTCACCCTCCAGACTGGCAGTTTTCATAAGAATAGTAATAACAAACAAAATTAATAAAATTTGATAAGCGGCTCCATATTTCCCATGCCGACACAAAACCGGGAAAAAGCCTGAATCTAAAAAGAATTAACAGTATTTTAAAACGCACTTTATATTTCCATAACTTTTATTTATCTTTGGATTCGGCTTTTTAATAAAGTTAATTGTGTTGATTTTCTATTCCTGTTTTTCTCACAATATTGATAATTTTTCATAGTATAAAAATATTTTGGCGTCATGACAAAAATTTTAAATGTCTTTTTTTTATGGTTAATCCTTCCCTTTTTTTGTGGATCAATAACTCCAGTTTTCTCACAACAAACCATTTCGGAATGGAATTTCCCAAACAACCCTGACAACGCACTGGTTGATGTGGCTTCTCCCCCTAATGCAGGTGCAACAATCACCACTCAGGGAGGCACAGGAGCAGTAGGATTTACTAACGCTGGTGCCACATCTTTTTCTGCCCACTGTCCTAATTGGGATAATGGCAATGGATTCAAATTTTGGGAGATTACAATTTCCACCACGGGAAATTACAACTTATCAGTTTCCTCCAAACAATTCAGCTCCTCAACCGGCCCGCGTGATTTTAAAATACAATACCGTATAGGTGCCGGACTATGGATTGATTTACCCGGGGCAACTGCTATTGTCACAGCTGCTAACTGGACTTCCGGAGTAGTAACTGCAGTGCCGTTGCCCGTAGCCTGTGAGAATCAACCGGCCATTTCGCTTCGTTGGATCATGAACTCTAATGTTTCGGTGGGAAGCGGTGTGGTGGCAACAACCGGCAATTCCCGCATCGACGATGTAAATGTTTCCTGGTATTCCGACCATTATTACCGAAGTACGATCAATGGCAACTGGTCAAACATTACTACCTGGGAATCGTCTCCTGATAATATTACCTGGAACCCGGCTGTAATGCCGCCGTCGAGTTACTCAAGAACCATTACCATACGATCACCGCATATTGTAACTGTGAACACTCCTATCCGAACGGATGAAACTTTCGTAGAAGCGGGCGCTACACTTAACTGGACAGCCGCTATTTTAACACTAGTGAATGGAACAGGTGTTGATCTGCAAATTTCCGGCATCATTTCCGATAATTCTCCTTCCAATGTTAGCTTCAACGCCGGTGCTACCTGGAGTTTAGCAAGTGGAGCCACATTTATTAAAACGAGCGCCGGCAGCGCCAATAACTGGAGAGATAATTTCAACGGTGGAATTGCATCCATACCTTCTAATGCCACATGGATCATAAGAAAAACCGGTGTTCCGAATCCGTCGGTAAGCTCCCTGAATATGTATTATCCCAATCTAATCATTGAAAACAATACGGGTGTGCTCTGGCTTGCAGCCGGTTCATCCGGTTTCCAGGGAGCCGCAACCAATACTGTTATAAAAGGATCATTTGATGTTGGAGGATCAGGCAGTGGGTTTGTGGAATTTGAAAATATAAGCACCAACATAAATCCAACAGCAGTGCTGGGTTCTGTCACAGTAAGACCGGGTAATATTTTACGGAATTATGGAACCGGTTTTGAAATTTATGGCAATCTTATTTGTAACGGAACTATAAATTACGATGCCAATGATGCCAGAAGAATTGTATTCACAGGGAGCGGCGCACAAAATATTTCCGGTATAGGAACACTCAATATTTTTAACATGGTTTTGAATAAATCACTTGATGATCTTACGCTGAACCGTGCAGTGAAAGTTGATAATAATCTCACGTTTAATAATCCGGGAGGAAGAATTTTTTCCTCTGCAATTAATCTGCTTACAATTGAAAGTATTGCAACAGTAACGAATGCAAATAATACCGGTTTTGTTCATGGACCTGTTTGCAAACTGGGTACAGCTGCATTCACTTTTCCTGTAGGAAAAAATAATGATTACCAGGCAATCGCAATAGGATCGGGATCAGGTGGCGGTGGTGCATTCTGGACGGAAGATTTTGGCGCAGGATGTAATTCCGGTCAGTCGGCAAATGTTTATACCGGAATACACGGCGATTGGAATATCAGCCTTACGGGATTAAATGAAGTTACCGCCAATACATTTTATGTGAGTGCAACCGAAAATGGTAGCGGTGTCGGAAATTGCGGTGCTGCATGTGGTTCGAACCGTACCTTGCATGTGGGTTCAACAATGCCTGTAGATCCGGGCGCAGCCTATCTCGAAACTGATGCGTTTACATGTTCATTCATTGGCTGGTGCAGCGCTACCGACGTACGAGCCGAATCACCTGGCATGAATTGCACCGGACAATCGGGTATCACGCTTCTTTTTAATTATATGGAATTTGGCGAAGGTACTAATGACAATGCAACACTTTGGTACTATAATGGTGCTACCTGGAGTTTACTAGCTGATCTTCCAAAAACATTGTGTTGCGGAGGTGTTACCTGCAATGGCAGTACGCAAGGATTGTGGACATCTTATTCAATCGCACTCCCTGCAACTGCCGATAATAATCCGCTTGTGAAAATAGGATTTCGCTGGGTAAATAATGCAAATGGCGTTGGAACTGACCCATCGTTTGCAGTAGATGATATACAGTTGACTGTAGCTGGTGCAGTAGAATCTTTTACAGCAGAATATTTTAAAAATAATCCACAAACCGATTTTAATAATAATGTTAATCCATTTATTGATCACATCAGTCAATGTGAGTACTGGATTTTGAACCGCAACAGTGGTACAAGCAACAGGTTTGTAACACTTACGTGGGATAATAACAGTTGCGGAATAACCAGTTTGCCGGATCTGACCGTTGCACGATTTAATTCCACTTCATGGGATGACCGTGGAAACGGAGGAACAACAGGAGCAGTTGCAGGTGGAACTATTACAACAACTACCGTGCAATCCGATTATGGCCCGTTTACACTTGCTTCCACATCAACTGAAAATCCTTTACCTGTGGAATTATTAAGCTTTGACGCAACGCACAAAGGGGATCATGTAAAATTGATGTGGAGCACTGCAACTGAAATTAACAGTCATTATTTTGATTTGCTTCGATCGGCGGATGGAATTAATTTCAGCAAGCTTGCAACCCATAAAGCTGCAGGCAACAGTAACAATACGTTAAATTATTTTCATAATGATGTTCAACCGCTTCCCTCAATTTCCTATTACCGGTTGAATCAATTTGATTTCGATGGCAGCAATCAATTCTCACACATCATTGCAGTAAAGGCGCCAGATAGTAATGGAACTTTTACCATTATTACAGTAATTCCCTCTAACGAAAATCATTCACTTGCTGTAACTCTTTATGCAAATGAAGCTGAAAAACTCAATACACGAATTTATGATGCCTCGGGAAAAATAGTTTATGACGGATCATTTTCGGTGATGGAAGGCATTAACGAGATTAGCATTTCCGGAATTAATTTTAGCAGGGGAATTTATTCTTTGCAAGTTTCCAGTGAAAATGAAATGGTATCATCCCGGTTTATTTTTTAAATCGATAACTGATTCATAAGTCTTTCAATCGTTTCGCATAAATCAGCTCATCAATAAATTCACCATTTTTAAAAAGGGTGTTTTCAAGTTTGGCTTCCAGTTTAAATCCTGCTTTTTCAAGAACTTTTTGTGAAGCGGAGTTGGTTCCGAACGGACGGGCAAAAATTCGGGTCACATCAAAGTTTTTAAAGCCATAGGTGACCATTTGACGGACTGCTTCCGTAATAATTCCTTTTCCCCAAAAGGGTTCAGCGAGCCAGTAACCGAGCTCCGCATTTTTGGAATAAATATCGCTTTGCGGATGAATCCCGATTCCTCCTACTGACTGGCCGTCGATATCAATGGCAAAAATATGAAGCGGGTTATCCCTGGTAGCAAAATTTATGAAGGCTCTGGCACTTTCCTCTGTGTAAGGATGCGGAAATTGATTGGTCATGAATTGTGCAATACGGTAGTTATTGGCATATTTTACCAAGCTGGCCGAATCATGAGCATTAAAAGGGCGAAGCTTGAAATTCATGAGGTAATTAATTATTGGGTAAGCAATTGTAAATATAAATAATTCGATAATGCAAGGGTAAAATCACTACTTTTGCGCCCTTCCGGACCCGTAGTTCAATTGGATAGAATGGCAGATTCCGGTTCTGTTGGTTGGGGGTTCGAATCCCTTCGGGTCCGCCTCGCCCTCCGAAACTCCATGTATGTGGAGATCAGGAGGGCTTATTTTTTTCTTCCAATCGTACATGGAAATCGATGTTCCGAAAATTGCTAGTGCTGTTTCGTAACAGGAATTTGTGCCCACCATTCCATCGCATGTTTTACAATTATATCGGTATCAATATCCCACATACAGCGGAAATGCGACCTGGGGCATTTTTCATACCCTATTTTCGAGCAGGGCCGGCAACTGAGATGGTTGTTTTCAACTATAACGCTTTTACCTGCTGATAAAAAGGGTGTCATTCCAAAGCCGGGGATGGTATTTCCCCAGACGGAAATAATATGCTGATTGAAAGCGGCAGCAATATGCATTAGCCCGGTATCATGTGTTATGATCAGCCGTGCCTGCTTTACCAGGGAAGCAGATTGCGCCAATTTAAAGTTGCCACAGGCATTGAAAACCAGCTCACCGGTTTGAGTGATGATTTCACTTGCAATTGCTTTATCTTCGGGGCCACCAAGCAAAATCACCGGCAATTGCATGTCATTAATGATACTTACAATTTTAGCAACCGGCAATCGCTTTGTTGCATGTTTAGCCCCGATTACAAATCCTACATAACCTTTTCTCCATGGCAAAGGAAGGTTTTCCGGATTGACTTCATCCGAATGCGGAATGAAATAATCAAGCCCATGACCATCATACTTCACACCGAGAGAAGCAACAGTATCCAGGTAACGGTTTACAATATGTACATCCGGTAAAAAGTTGATTTTAAAATTAACCATCAACCATTTTTCAACATTAAGTTTTTTAAAAGCATTTCCTTTCACTCCTAACATGCGTCTCACCCGAAGACTACGCAGGTTATGATGAAGATCAATTATAAAATCAAATTTTTCTTCCCTAAGCGCTTGTATCAGGGCCTCATGATTTTCACCATAGATCCAGACTTTATCAATATAAGGATTTGCACTTACTACATCCGCAAAGGAGGCTTTTGTAAGAAAATGTAGCTGTACTCCGGGTAATTGCTTTTTTACACACCGGATCACAGGAGTGGTGAGCACAATATCACCAATGGAACTGAAGCGGATAATCAGAAATTTTTTCAAAGAAGCTTCTTTAATGATGGCAAAGTTACAATTTTGAGTGGTTGCTGAACCTCACAATTCTTAGAAGAAAAAAATTGGCAAAATTGAATATTTATTCTACTATTGTCATAGGAATTACCCTGTTTCCAGGATAGTAATAGTGAACTAAACTTTAAATTTTATAGAAATGAACATCCTTAAAAAAATCGGCATAGGTTTATTAATTTTAGTGGTCGTTCTGGTTGTAATTTCGCTGTTTTTACCTGCAAAAGTGCACATAGAGCGCTCTGTGGTAATCAATGCACCGGTAAAAACGGTTTATAACACAGTTAACAATCTTAAGAGCTGGATCAATTGGTCGTATTGGGACCAGATAGACCCGAATATGATATCCCGGTTTGAAGGACCTGAATCAGGTGTGGGCGCCATTCATAGGTGGGAAAGTGAACACGAATTGGTAGGCAACGGCAGTATGACATTTACAGAAACGGCCGAACCCAATAAAATACTTACCTCATTCGAATTTGATCAAACCTGGATTACCCCCGGAGGATGGTTGTTTGAAGAAGTACAAGGAGGCAGTAAAGCCACGGTGTTTATGGATATGGAAATGCCTTTTTATGCCAGGATCCCGGGAATGTTTATGGATGGCAAACTGGGAGCTGATTTCGATAAAACCCTGGCCGGATTGAAAAATTATACCGAAAGTCTCCCAATTGCTTCAGCCTCATCATGGACCGTAGAGACCATCACCACTACCCCGGCTCCGGTAATGTGTATGAAGGTAACTTCCAATGGGGCGGAATTTGCAGCCAAGCTGGGTAATTCGTATGAGAAAATTATAACGGTCATGGGGAAGCAGGGCTTAAAACAGTCAGGCCCAATGTACGCTGTTTATCATAAATGGTCGCCTGATACCGTAGAAATGGAACCAGGTGTAATGGTTGATAAGGCGGGTAAGACAGAAGGCGATGTTTTGGCAACAGAAATGAAATCCGTAAAGGCAATAAAAGTTGATTATTATGGAGATTATCCGGGCACTGAAAAGGCACATTATTTTATGGATGAATGGGCCCGCCATAATCAGGTAACCATCATAGGTGCTCCGTGGGAAGAATATGTTACCGAAACTAAATCGGAACCCGATACCGCTAAATGGTTAACCAGGATTTACTACCCTGTTCAATAGCGGTTTTTTACGCTCTGTGTTTAATTTTTTACAATTTTCCGACTTCCTTGAAGGTGGTATCAGTTAACTATTGCCCTAATAACTCACAAAACTCAGTACCTTTGAGAATAAACTCTTAACTATTATGTTTAAATCAGCCTTTTTGTTCATTCAAATTTGTTTTATATCCTTCTCGGCAATCGCCCAGCCGAACCAGCACAGTCGTGTTAAAATCTGGACAAGCGAAACGGGTATCCGTCAATTGGCTGCAATGGGAATTGAAACCGATCATGGTGATTACCGCAAAAATGTGTGGTTCATTTCTGATTTCAGCGAAAGTGAAATACAAAAAATTGCTGCAGCAGGATTCCGGCATGAAATTTTAATTGCTGATGTTTCATCACACTACAGGCAACAGGCACTCACACCTTCTACTTCAAAATTACAATCTGCTGTAGGCTGTAATTCAAATGCACCTGTTTATGCTGTACCCTCTAATTTTTCGTTAGGATCGTACGCCGGTTATTTTACGTATCAGGAGATGCTTGACAACCTGGATTCAATGGCTTCAAAATATCCTTCGTTAATTTCTATTAAACAGCCGTTGCCGGGAGGAACATCTCTGGAAGGTGAAAATATTTATTACCTCAAAATTTCTGACAACCCGTTAGTGGATGAATCAGAACCTGAAATGTTGTATACCGCGGTGCATCATGCCCGTGAGCCGGGAAGCATGTCGCAGATGATATTTTATATGTGGTACCTGCTGGAAAATTACGCAACCGATCCGCAAATAGCTGTGATCATAAATAACACGGAGTTGTTTTTTGTTCCATGCCTGAATCCGGATGGTTACCTGTACAATGAGTTTACGGATCCTAACGGTGGGGGCTTGTGGAGAAAGAATCGACGCAATAACCTGGACGGCACATTCGGAGTCGACCTGAACAGGAACTACGGCTATAACTGGGGATATGATGATTTTGGTTCCTCACCCGACGGAAATGATCAAACCTTCAGGGGAAATAACGCATTTTCAGAACCTGAAACCCAATTGATTCGTGACTTTGTGAATTCAAGAAATTTTTTAATTACCCTGAATTATCACACATTTGGAAACCTCTTAATTTATCCATGGGGTTATGATTTTTCAATTTATACTCCGGATTCCGCTTTGTATTTTAATTATGGAAATTTGCTGACAACTCATAACGGTTACAATACAGGAACCGCCGACCAAACATTGAATTATATCGTGAATGGAAGTTCTGATGACTGGATGTATGGCGAACAAACCACAAAACCTAAAATTTTTGCATTTACTCCTGAATGCGGAGCAGGGCAATTTGGATTCTGGCCCCCTGCCTCTGAAATCATTCCTATATGTCAGAACACGGTGTTTCAAAATATTTCAGCTGCATTGCTTACCGGGAGATATGCTTCGATTAAAGAAACTTCACCGGCACTGATTGCTAACGGTGGTGGCTATGTTAACTTTACAATGACACAACTTGGCCTGGATACCACAGGAACCTATACCATTACGCTTACCGGTCTTACACCCAACATTGTTTCAACAGGCACACCGGTTTCACACGGCAACCTTAATGTTTTGCAGATGGTGGATGATTCTATATCCTATGCACTTACAACCCCTATGACCAATGGAGATGAAATAAAGTTTCTGCTGAGCATTGATAACGGTCAGTATGTACGAACTGATACCATCCTGAAGCATTTCGGACCGGCGAACGTTGTGTTTGCTTCCGATTGCAACAGCACTTCCGGCTGGAATATCGGGCAATGGGGAATTAGCACTACTGAATTCTATTCTCCTACAGGGTCCATTACCGATTCACCTGTTGGTGATTATGATGGTAACGCATTAAGCGTATGTGAACTGGCGAATTCCGTCAATTTAACCACAGCTCTGAAAGCCCGTTTGAGTTTCTATGCGAAATGGGCTATTGAGGCCGATTATGATTATGTACAGGTTCAGGCCTCTGCCGACGGTGGTTCCACATGGATAGCACTCTGCGGTAATTATACCGTTCCCGGAACAATGTTCCAGGTATCGGATGAACCGGTGTATGAAGGCAACCAGCTTTCATGGGTGAAAGAAGAAATTAATCTCGATGATTTTGTGGGCAGCACCATCAACCTGAGATTTTTTCTTGCCAGTGACGGTTTCCAGGAATATGACGGGTTTTATTTTGATGATGTGAGTATCACAACCGTACTTCCCGGAACCAACAGTATTGAAGATGCTGCTTCTGAAATCTCTATTTCAAATGTTACCCCGAATCCGGCAGGTGATTATTTTTATGTTACCATGAGTAATCCTGTATATACCGGTACACTAAAAATTTATGATTCCTTAGGTAAAATAGTAAGTCATGTGGATATTATCCCAGGTTCAACTTCTGTAAAAATTCAGATTGATAATCTGAGAAGTGGTGTGTATTTTGTTCGATTAGAAAATAAAGGAGCTTCCGGTACACCTGTTAAGCTTGTCGTACATTAATTTTGAATTCATAAAAAATGGCTTCCGTATTAACACGGAGGTCATTTATTATTCTACCAACATAATAAATCTTATTTAAACAGTTGCTTCCACAACCGATTGTCTTTTCAGCCTGTGGAGCAAATATATCATAGCTGAAAAAAGGAAAAAGGCTAAAACCTGGTGCATTACTCCTAGTACTACAGGAACACTGTAAATCAAAGTAAACACGCCCAGCACAAATTGCAGCAACACAACACTCACTACTAATTGAACCGAATGCATCTGGCTATTTGATAATTTGATACTGCTGTTTTTTTGTTTGCTTAAAACATATCCGCCCATACCTAAAATCATAAATGTTAAAAGGTACGCCAGATACCTGTGAACAACCTGTACACCGGATAATGAATTTATCAGCGCAGTCCAACCCATTTTATCTATTTCATAAAATACGGAATCTGCAATAAGCGTATCACCCATTAATGGCCAGGTATTGTAAATATAACCTGCTTTTAATCCTGCTACAAAGGCACCATAAATAATCTGGATTATCGTTAGCGCAAAGCAAATTAAAGTCAGCCTGTATAGGGTCCTGTGCCAGTCACGCAGTTCGAATTTCCTGGTATGAATGAGTTCGAAGGCAAACCAGAAAGTTAGTCCGAAAGTAATGAATGCGGTGGTGAGATGCAGTGCAAGTCGAAGGTGACTTACAGTCGGAATATCGACCAATCCGCTTTTAACCATATACCAGCCAATAAACCCCTGCAATCCTCCCAAAAAAAACAAGAGCAGGCTTTTTAGGATGAGAGAACGGCTGAGCTGTTTGGTAAAGAGGAACCATAGGAATGGTATAATAAAAACAATACCGATCAACCGACCGATTAGCCGGTGAATGTATTCCCACCAGTAAATCTGCTTAAAATCTGAAATATCAAAATGCGAATTAATCTGTTTATACTGGGGGGTTTCAGTGTAGTGTACAAATTCTTTCTCCCAATCAGCATGTGTTATAGGAGGAATAGCGCCTGTAACAACATCCCATTTGGTAATAGAAAGTCCTGATCCCGTTAACCGTGTTATACCACCTACAACAACCATTACAAATATCAGGAAACATCCGCTGAACAGCCAGAGAATAATATTTGTTCTGCTTTTAATGTTCCTTTCCTGTTCCATTAGTCATTTGTAACACGCACCACAAACTGCGCGGTGTGCCTGCTTCGCTGTTCGAGCAATATTTCTTTTCCTGCGGTGAGCATTTCAACTGTGGAGGGGTAATAATGCCTCACGGTGAACAATTGGAGGTTTTCATTGTAAAGCACTTTGTACGTTTGCTGAAGTTGTTCCACAAGCTTCGGCGCTTTGAATTTATCATTATCAATACAAACAGAAAAACTGATTGCTGAGTTTTGCATCAGGTTAATTTTTATTCCCAGTGTGGCAAACAATCCGAAAATTTCACTCAGGTTATCTTCTGCAATAAAAGAAAAATCCTTTGCGGAAATACTTAATAACATTTGATTTTCCTTGAAAATGAAAGAAGGTATCAGCGGCTTGGTCTGCAAATCTTTCCCAATCACCGTTCCCGGAAGGTCGGGATTCATAAATGATTTAACATGCAGGGATATATTGCGGTTTTCCAGAGGTTTGATGGTCTTGGGGTGAATAACCGAGGCTCCATAGTAAGCAAGCTCAATGGCATCATGATAACTCATCTTATCAAGCTTCTGGGCATCGGTATAAAACTTAGGGTCGGCATTGAGCACACCGGGAACATCCTTCCATATAAATACATCTTCCGCCGCAAGGCAATATGCAAAAATGGCCGCGGAATAATCAGATCCTTCCCTTCCTAACGTAGTGGTAAAATTTTCAGAAGTGCTGCCTATAAAACCCTGTGTGATTATTTTTTTTCCATTTACAGTTAGCACAGGTTGCACTATTTGTTCACAGCGGTTTTGTGTAAGATCCCAATTGACATTTCCTTCCCTGTAATTGTTATCCGTTAAAATTACATCCCGGGCATCGAGCCATGTATTTTCAACTCCTGACTGTGACAAATAAGCACTGATAATTCGGGTGGAGATCAACTCACCTGCTGAGACTACCTGGTCGTACGCAAAGGCAAAACCGCGGGAAGGTGGTTCTTCAAGCACCCATTCAACTTCCACAAAAACATTGTTCACTACGTCAACAATCGGATTACCGGGTAATGGAAATAATTCAGCAATAATTTTATTATGATAATCCTTTACATCATTCAATAACGCTGCAGCTTCACCCGTTTTATTGTAATACGCATTAACAACTTTCTCAAGAGCATTAGTAGTTTTTCCCATTGCAGAAATAATTACCACCAGTTTATCATCGGTAAAACCGGAAAGAATTTTGGTAACATTTTTTACAGCGGCCGCATCCTTTACCGATGCTCCTCCAAACTTAAATACTTTCATCTTCCTTGATTTTCTTTGCCAGTTGCTCTATTTGTTGATGGTCAAGTTTGCAGTTTATCCATTCCGTATCCATAGCTGACTCGTACTTTCTGTAAAAACCTATAGCCGGTTCATTCCAGTCAAGAACTTGCCAATGTAATTGTTTGGCTCCTGCATTAAAGCTGTCGGTGATTACCGCATCCAGCAACTTTTTTCCTATACCCTTACCGCGATACCTTTCATTCACCACAATATCATCCAGATATATGCCTTTGCCTTTCCAGGTGCTGTATTTGATAAAATAAATAGCCATTCCGGCAATAAAACCATCAACTTCTGCCACCTGTAACTTATAAACAGGGGAATGGCCGAAACCGTCTTTCATCATATCAGCCTCGGTATTGGTAACTTCATGTGGCGCCTTTTCAAACAAGGCAAGTTCCTTTATGAGCGCAAGAACCGCAGGTATATCCTCTTTTTCCCCTTTTCTGATAATAACTTTCATTGGCCGAAATTCCGTGCAAAAGTACTTATTAAACCCAGTTCTGTAAAGCTGAACGGGTATTTTCTATGGCCGCCCCCTGGCCAGGTCATTTGTCAGGTTATTTGGGAATGAATTACCTTTGCAGGATGAAATTACATTTCAGAAAAATCGGGGACGGAGCACCGGTAGTTATTTTACACGGACTTTTCGGATCTTCAGACAACTGGCAAACTTTTGGCAAACAACTGGCTACATCAGGCTATTCAGTCTACCTGGTTGATTTACGAAATCACGGGCAGTCACCGCATGATGACAAATTAAATTACAACGTCCTTGCCGGAGATGTAAATGAACTATTCATTGATGAACAGTTAAGTAACTCCATCATCATAGGTCATTCATTGGGCGGAAAAACTGCAATGACTTTTTCATATCAACATCCTGAAAAAGTTAAAGCATTGATCGTAATTGATATCGCCCCAAGGCAATATCCGATTAATCACCGGAACATCCTGGATGCATTGCTAAGTGTGGATGTGCGCAAATTAAAGTCGAGACAGGAAGCAGAAACCATTCTGGGTCCGCAGATTAATGAAACTGCAACGTTACAATTCTTTCTCAAAAATTTATATTGGAAAACAAAAGACAGCCTTGACTGGCGATTTAACCTGGAAGCCATCAATAAACAAATATCCCTGGTAGGAAGTGAAACGTTGCCCTCATCACCTTTCAATAAACCTACATTGTTCATTAAAGGAGAAAAATCGGATTACATTACCTCTGATGATGAAAAAGAAATTTTTGAATTATTTACTAATGTAGCAGTGAAAACTGCTCCCGGATCAGGCCACTGGGTGCATGCAGAAAGTCCCCAATGGTTATTAGAAAATTTAAATAAGTTTATTGCCGGGGTTTAAAGTTTTATTGACAGACAATGTGAAATTACCGGACCATCAATTTTGTATGGTACTCCAGGGCACCATTTTTTACATTCACAAAATACATTCCCCCGGGTAAACCTGATGCATCACCTGCAAAACTATTCCAACCTGCAACAGCTTCGAAAAAATCACGGTAGATTACTTTTCCGGAAATGTCGGTTAAATAAATGGTATAATTTTCATTGCCAGCTGACAAAAATGCAACAGTAAATTTATCGGTTACAGGATTCGGGCTTGCAATTATGGATAAATCCTGGTTGCTTTCAGCAATTCCTACATTACCACCACTACTATTATACATGTTGTGGAATTCCTGATAGTATTGATTTGCAATAGCGGCATCATGAATGATCAAAGTGTTTTCATCGTTACGGATATTGGCACCACTACTCCAGTTGTGAGAGCCGGTCAAAACCAATGGGTCTGAAACGATGTTTCCCTGGTCGACGATAAGATATTTATGATGCATAATACCAGGTTGAGAGACATGATCAAAAAGGATCAGGCTGTTTCCCATTGCACCCTGCATGATTAAAAATGATACACCGCTACCGCCAGCGGAGTCATCCATAATGCCTGCAGCATAAATGTTATGAATATCAACTCTTTCTTCAACCGCGTAGGCAAGGTCGAATCTCGTGAAAACCATAGTTGCAAAATAAAGTTCACTGTTGGCCGATTGAATCGAACGAAGAATTTGGTTATTGGTATCATCTGAAGGACTGAAAAAACTTTCAACGCGTTTACCTCCTATTAAAAGCTCGTGGGGAGTGTTATCAGATTTATCAGGACCAAATTTAGAGTTGGCAGGTACAGGTAGCGGTCCGTTACCTCCCCACATTTCTTCAAACTCCAGCCGGTAAACCTTAGCCAGAGACTGATCCTGGATAAACACCAGATTATTGCGATCGCTATTGAGCTGATCAATGCTCCAGTTTGTAGAACCACTCATAACAATCGGTTTTGATGCATCCGTGTCTTCAGCATCTATGATGAAAAATTTGTTGTGCATGATGCCATAATAATTTACAGGCACAGTGGGTGATAACAAAACTGGTATTGCTGCATTCAGTGATTGCAATCCTGCATTGGTGTTACCGCCTTCTGCAACCACACGAATCTGTACGCCCCTAATGTAGGCATCATTAATGGCTTGCACAATTTGTGCGGTACCTGCATTATCCATGCTGTAAATAGCAATATCCAAAGTGAGCATTGATCGGTCGATTATTGCTTTTAACGTATCATCAAATGCATTCGGCAAATAGGTTGCTGTGTTTGAAGAAGGGTTAGCTACGTATTGATCTACCGGCCTGTTGAAATATACTTTGATGGCTCCCGTTGAATTTGAAGCTGTGATATACGCCTTGGAAGTTGCAAATGCGGTATCTGTTCCTGAAACAGAAAAGGCCTGGGCATAAAATAATTCAGCAGGGTCTGCTCCTGAAATAATTATTGACGGATTGGTGGTGTTGGTGGGTCCGGTCATCACGCCTAACTCCAAAGCTGAAGTATTTCCATATCGCAAAAATGCATCTCCGTTAATATTGGTATTCCACGCAACAGTAAAACCTGAAGTTGAAATATTTTGTGGATACGGAGGAGTAGTTATGGATATTGCTGAAGAGCTCACCAGATCAAATTCATCTCGCGGCAATAATTGGTATTGGTTTCCAAACTGAGAGCATATGGCATACAAGGTAATTCCTGATGATGGAATGACCTCTCCCACCAGCGGATTTCCCGAACGGATATAGACGATTCCACTTTCACCATTGGCTGTAAAACTGTAACTGGCATTACCCTGGAATAAAGATCCGCCATTAGTGAAAGACACATTATTAATTTTAACAAGCATAGCCTCATTACTTTCTCCAACCTGGTTAGGCGTTAGCTGCAAGGGCACCGGTAACGGATTGGCAGATGAATTTAATATCCATCCGGTAACCGGTGTTATCTCTAACAGGTTCTGATAATCGGTTGTGACTCCTGTAACGGTAACATTATCGCCCCGTTGAGTGACGGCAAATGATGAACTGAAAATAGCAATGCCTGCAGTACCGTCCTGGATATACCGGATAGTTCCGAACTCCTGGCCGGAAGTCACAATTCCGTTTACGGTAACGGTACTGCCTAATGGCAAAGCACGTGCATCCGAAATTGAAATTAACTGCGCATGAGATGTCAAAGAACAAATCATTAAACATAAAGTCAGAATTATACGATCAATCATTGCAGTAATTTGTTAAAACAGAAAGGGCTTTGATGGATCAAAGCCCTTTCTGTATAAATTATTTAATATGTAACCTGAAAATTCAACGATTAATGAATGACAACATTGTCAATTCTCCAGGTGGTAGTCAAAGGATTGGTTGCAGCATCATTGCCCACATATTTAAAACCAATATGAGCATTGGCTCCGGTGAAGGCAGTCAATGGAACATCACCTGATGGCACCCAGGTATACTGTCCGTCGGCCTGCACAGCAATGGTACTAGGAACCTGAGTCCAGATTGCGGTACCAAAATTAGAGCCCGTGAAGTTAGTCGATATCCAAACTGTAAGACCATCATGCGCCCAGAAAGCAAAAGATGAACTGAAAGATAAAGTATCTATGGTGGCAAGATCAAACCCGGGAGTGATCAGCCACGACTCCATAGCAGGCAGAGAAGACCCGAAGGCGGTTGCCTGGGCATAGGTATCACCACTGAATGCACCGGCTCTCCAATAGCGTGTACCCACAGCGTTAATGTTGTACCATCCTGCCAAAGCAATATCGGTATTTGCAGTCTGGCTGCTGAAAGTTTCATAAATACCACCACCCGGAGGAGGAGGAGGAACACCACCACAACGAAGTCCGTTCATCACCACATCATATGTATCGCGGATAAGTAACTGCGGGGTACCATTAAACTCTGTAAAAATTGCTGTAAGCGTTCCGTTATTGTTCGGAATTTTAGCGGCAGCAAAAGTAGCATACCCGCTACTACGCACCATGATCTCATCATTACTGCAATCAGCAACATATCTTTCACCCGAAAGTTGTAAAACAGGATTTGCATAGGTTTTTGAAGTATCGACAGCCTTGAATTCCACTTCCTGCAACTGAACCAGGCGATTCTGATAATCATCGAGGTTGTTAGCAAGATCATCTATAGTTACCACTTGTGGAAACACAGGCAGACTGCTCACCCCCGGAAATAAATAAGAATCGATAAGTGCGAAAGGAATCGGAGCTGCTTCGGGTTGAGTAGGATCAGAAAGATCGATAAATCCGCCTAACTGGATCAGGTTGCCATAATCCCCTATAACAAGATTCTTCAGCTTCACAAAAACACGCCTCCCGATAGGAAATTCCCTGAAAAATTCGGAACGGTCGATGCGGATAGAAATTCCTGCAGAACCATCGTCAATAACAATGGTTTTATAAAAATTACCGGATTTATCATCAGCGATAACTGTTCCTGCAATATTCCAGTCCTGGGTAATTTTAACAACTGCATCATTATTAATGATTGTATCACGATACAAATCCTTAAGCTGCTTTATTGTCATATTAACAACGATATTCGGATCTTTTCCACCTGTTGGAGGTGCATCGAAATCATCTTTTTTACAAGCGGAAATGGTAACTATCGCAAGTAATGCGAATACCGATAAATACTTTTTAATTGAAATTTTCATGGGAATATAATTGTTATATTTTTAGTTCATTCTTAAAATCAAATTCACGAAATAGGTGGTTCCGAAAGAGTAAAAATATTTCGGGGCAAATGCATTCGGATCTTTGTCTTCAAAGTCGAACCGCAATTGCTCATACCCACCGGTAATCAGGTTTTTATTATTGGTAAGGTTTGAAACACCTACATTGAGCACAAGGAAAGTATTTCGCTTCATGCCACTGAAGAAGTTATTAAGCTTCCACGATTTTCCACCAAAGAAATCAACCGTGAACTGACCGTCTGTTTTTTCCTGCTCTGTGATATTCCTGAACTGATCGGACTCTTCATCTAAAAGATCAACAGCGGCTGTCGTACGGCGGGCAGGATTAAAGTCAATGTAAGTATTATCGTAATAATTAATATTAAAATTCACAAACCAGAATTTCTTCGCCCTGTAATTTAACCCAACAGTATAGGCATTCTGAGGTGTGCCGCTTACGTAGAAATTTTTTGCGTAAATGGTTTCATTCTGCGCAAGCAATGCAGAAGTGTTATCAACGGAAATAGTAGCCAATGGCCTGTCGGTATAAATGTACTGTCCGATGGCTGCAACAGCTGTAGCAGAAAATCCTTTCCCTATGGTGTAATCGACGGCTAATTCCACACCGGTGTGGCGTTTATCGACATTAGTAAGTGTATAGTTAACAAAATCGCGATAATCACTGTGATAAAAGCTAAGTGTATTAACCTGGTCATTGAACTGTGTGTAATAAAAGACAGCCCGTGCTTTTAACTTTGGAGCGCGAAGCAGGTATCCACCTTCAGCGGAAATAATTTTTTCATTCTCTAAACCGGGAGCAACCTGGTCGCGGGTTCTGACAGACACATACGAGTTTTCGAAATAGGGCGCTCTTGTAAGAGAGGCCACATTGGCAAAAACATAATTGCGACCATTCAATTTATAAGTGGCGCCGCCTTTAACAGAGTAATTAAAGAATGATTGTGTTTCTGAATCGCCAAAAGAATTATTCGGGAACAAACCGTTACGCACATTTCCTGTACGCTTGAAACTATTTTGCGACAATTCGAGCGCTGCAAAAAGGTCAACCTTATCCATTTTCATTTGACCCTGAACCCAGCCAGCGGCTCTAGAAATATCAGCGGTATAATTATAACCAAATTTATCGCCTTCATAAAGGATGCGGTTTGGGTTATTCAGATCGTTCTGAAGTGCATTGCTGTTTCCTGCAAAATCCTGTTCTGCATATTGATTCACATCCACATAAAACTCTCCACCCAGTAAATCACCTACCCTTTTAAAATGATCGGTTTGTTGATTCATGTAAGAAAGGCCTGTGGAAAGCTGTATGTTATCAGTAAGGCTTGTATTGTAATTTGTATTCACATGAATCTTTTTCGAATCGGCAACACGTTCTTCGAGTATGTAAGCCGAGCGTTTTCCGGTAACGCTGTTTCCAGGAATACCGTTAACATTTTCAATAGTTTGATAAGAATCATAATTGGCCTGGTACATTTTATCCCAGTTTAACTGGCGTTGATCTTCAAAATTGCGTAGCAGGAAATCGATCTGGGCAGCCATCAGTGCATTTTCGGCATAACTGGGCAAACGACGGTAATAATCAGGACGCGGATCGGGTGCATTGTACCAATCGAGAGCGGTATTTACATTTTCTCCTTTTGAAAATCCCACTGAAGTACGTAACATCGATTGGTTGGTGATTTTCCAGTCGTGTGATAAAATTGCAACAGGCTGAAAACTGATATTAACCGATGCATTTCGTTTCTCACCATTCTGGTAACCCCAGGTTGGGTTATAATAATTAGACCCGGCAATGTCATATAATTCTTTCATGGCAGGTGCCGACTTGCCGCGCTCGGTAGGGGTTCCAAAAGTTGTTAAACTGATAGAATGTGAGCTATTAATAATTTTTTCAGCAGCCAGGTAATATGAGGCACCATTATAATAAGTTCCTTCAATATAACCTTCTTCCGACCATCTCCTGGATACGGATCCGCTAACTGCCCATCCGCCTTTCATAAGACCTGTTCCAAAAGTAACCATGGCCCTGTTCTCATAAACCCGGTTAGAAGTCGCATAGGAAACGGCGAGTTGCTTGCGCTGCTTGGATGCTCTTGAATCGATGTAGGCGGAACCTCCGATACCTCCAAATCCAAATCCTCCCGGATTCAGCCCGGTTACAGTTTCACGGTTGCGAACCACATCATTCAATCCACCCCATAAATAAAACATGGAATTCCCGTTGGCCAGGTCGGTCATGGGCACTCCGTTCATATAGGTTACAAAATTCTCATTTTCATATCCTCTTACCCGGAACCTGGCAGCGCTGAATGTATAGGAAGCAGCCGAGTTAAAAGCATCGCGGGAAGCATTCAAAACTCCGGATACACTTTGAGAAGAGGATTCTTTCATATCAGAATCGGAAAGTGAAACCACTGCTATGTTATCCTGCATTTCTTCAGCCATGGAGCCGGTTACCGGCGTACTCACAAATCCTACATCGGTGGGAGCCGAATGAACCTGTATTTCTTTGGTGGTTGCCGCATGATTGTCGGAAGTAACCACCAGGGTGTAATTTCCAAAAGGAACGTCTTTAATTTCAAATGCACCATTATTGTTGGTGGTTGCTTCATACGTGGTGCCCTCAAGAACAACTTTTGCACCTTCAACGAAATTGTTCAAATCGTCGGTTATAATTCCTTTGATAACGGAATTCTGGGCAAACGACAGCTGGCCGGCCAGTGCAAAGGCAGCTATCAGTACTAATCTGATAATTTTCATAAATGGATGTTTCCCCGCAAGGGTAGGGTTATTTAGGAGGGGCAAAGATAAATAATAAGATGATACCTGAGATGCTTGATTATCATCGTAATGTGAAAATGATGTTAATTTTATGTGAACTTGTTTCGGGGTGAAGGGGATTGTTTAATTTTGGCATCCCGAATTAGTTGGTTTAATGCCTGCTTTTTTTTAGGTGATTTGTCGGCGAGTCAGGTTTGGAAATTTATTTAAGAAAAAATCATATGAAAATTTTGAAAGTTTTACTGTTAGTATTTTTATTTGTTGGATTGCAGAAAGGATTTGCGCAAACTGATAAAACAAATAAATACAAAGTTGCCTGCATTGGATTTTACAATTTGGAAAATCTTTTTGATACCGTTGATGATACAACGATCAATGATGAAGAATTTTTACCTACAGGAACAAAATTGTATACTGAAGAAGTTTATAAGGATAAACTCACAAATTTATCAGAAGTAATTTCGCAGCTTGCCCTTGAAGAAACACCTGACGGAGTGGCGTTACTTGGAGTTGCAGAGATTGAAAATACCCGAGTACTGCAAGATCTTGTTGTACAGCCAAAACTTAAAGCACGTAATTATAAAATCGTGCATTATGACTCACCCGACTACCGCGGTGTGGATGTTGGCTTACTTTATAACCCGGTTTATTTTAAAGTTTTAGAGAGTGCCGCTTTAAATGTTCCCCTGAAAAATCCTGATGGTAAACCTTATCCCACCCGTGATGTACTGTGGGTGTATGGTTTGATGAACGGCGAGCCAATTCATGTTTTTGTGAATCACTGGCCTTCACGACGCGGAGGTGAAGAAGCGTCAGCACCAGGGAGAGCACTTGCTGCAGGAATAGCTAAAGCAAAAATCGATAGCATCAACAAGGCGTATCCGGGTGCTAAAATAATTTTGATGGGTGATTTAAATGATGATCCGTTAAGTCCGAGTGTAGCAAATGTATTGGATGCCACTCATGATACCAAAGTATTGAAAAAAGGACAACTATATAATCCCTGGACTGACTTTTACAAACAGGGCATCGGTACACTGGCATGGAATGATGCATGGAATTTATTTGACCAGGTGATTATTTCTTCTTCATTCCTGGACAAAAATCAAAGTGGCTTTTTTTATCAGAAAGCAGTTATCTTTAACAGGCCGTTTCTTTTACAAAAATCAGGTCGGTATAAAGGTTATCCATTCAGAACTTATGACTTTGATATTTACATGAGGGGTTATAGTGATCACTTTCCGGTTTATATAGTTTTGCTGAAAAACCTTTCCAACTAGGTCTGAGAGTGTGTCCACTGTAATGACAATTTTGTTCATTACCACCCTCCTTTCCAGGCCAACATATTGAATTACAATACTTAACAGGTATATTGAAATTCCTATCTTTGTACCTGAAACAATTTCATATCATGACAAACCGAGGACCCGTATCGCAATTTATAGAGCATCATTACCGACACTTTAACGCTGCAGCATTAATGGATGCAGCAAAGGGTTATGAACAACATCTTTTGGAAGGTGGAAAAATGATGATCACGCTGGCTGGTGCAATGAGCACAGCGGAATTAGGAATCTCATTAGCTGAAATGATTCGCCAGGGGAAAGTGGATATTATTTCATGCACAGGTGCCAACCTGGAAGAGGACGTAATGAACTTAGTTGCACATACCCATTACAAACGGGTACCTAATTACAGGGACCTTAGCCCGCAGGAGGAGTGGGAATTGCTTGAAAACGGTTTCAACCGTGTAACCGATACCTGCATTCCGGAGGAGGAAGCTTTTCGAAGAATTCAAAAGCATATTGTTAAAATTTGGAAAGATGCAGAATCTAAAGGAGAACGTTTTTTCCCGCATGAATTCATGTATAAATTACTCCTTTCGGGAGCTATGCAGGAACATTATGAAATTGACATCAAAAATTCATGGATGATGGCTGCCGCTGAAAAAAATCTGCCTATCATCGTACCGGGCTGGGAAGATAGCACCATGGGAAATATTTTTGCTTCTTATTGCATAAAGGGCGAATTGAATCCGTCAACCATGAAATCGGGAATTGAATATATGACCTGGCTTTCTGACTGGTACATAAAAAATTCAGGTGGAAAAGGGGTGGGATTTTTTCAGATCGGTGGTGGAATTGCAGGTGACTTTCCCATTTGTGTTGTTCCTATGTTGTACCAGGATATGGAAATGCATACCATTCCCTTCTGGAGCTATTTCTGCCAGATATCTGATTCAACAACAAGTTATGGCTCCTATTCTGGGGCTGTCCCCAATGAAAAAATTACCTGGGGAAAACTAGACATTACCACTCCGAAATTTATTGTAGAATCGGATGCGACCATAGTTGCGCCTTTGATATTTGCATGGCTTTTGAAATGGTAAAAGAAATTATAAATGATAGAGGATAAATTCTAAATAATAATTTCATGTATGAGTTTTAATGATGTTTGGTTTCAAAAAATAATTTTCTTATTCATATAAAATTTCGTTTATCATAAAACTTCCGTAAACCTGAACCGTGTCAGACTCTTTAGTAATCATTCCCACATACAACGAATGTGAAAACATTGAAGCCATTTCACGGGCAGTGTTTTCACAGGATCATCCTTTTCAAATTTTAGTAGTGGATGATAATTCCAGTGACGGAACAGCGGATATGGTTAAAAAACTGATGTTGGAATTTCCTGATCGGCTTCACCTGGAACAGCGTGCAGGTAAGCTTGGACTGGGAACAGCGTATATTCACGGATTTAAGTGGGCGCTTGCGCGGAAGTACGATTATATTTATGAAATGGACGCCGACTTTTCACACAATCC